>NZ_CAWPNJ010000015.1:0-185879 GCF_963889195.1 Calothrix sp. FACHB-168 | reverse complement strand
CAACTACTAGTGATGTTAATTACTTGCTGAAGAGCGAATTTTTCCAACTACAGCAACATATCTTGCTGCCTACCTCCGCCCTAAGCTATTTTTCAAGCTAGCTAATCACGAGAAAATTTCACACCCAAACATAAAAATTTCTCTCCCCTAGCCCCTAGCCTCTAGTCCCTAGCCCCTATTACTAATTAAGCCTATGACTGATTCAACGCAAGAAATTTGGTATGTTGTCAAGCGACCTGCTGGGCATTGCGAGATCGTAGATAATTTAGATGGTGGGGAAGATAAGCCAGAAATTATTGAACAGTGGGGCCCCTTTTCATCTCAAGGAGAAGCGATCGCGCGTCGGGTAGGATTAATTAGGGCTGGTAAATGCCAACCCCAATAAAGTATAAAATTTACAATTTTTAATTTTTGCCCGTTGTCGTGGTACTTTGAGCCGTAATTTGCTTACCTAAAACTTCCACTGCTTTAGCAAATTGCGGATCTTCTTTTGTTGCCAATTTATCCCGCTCGTTGAGCCATAACTCTTGTCTTTGAGCATCGCTCAATTCTACCTTGACATCTGGATCAATGCCATGCTTGTTAATATCTTTACCGCTAGGAGTATGATATTTAGCAATTGTCACCGCTAATCCGGAGCCATCTTCCAGTGGGCGGACTGATTGTACTAAGCCTTTACCAAAGGTTTGAGTGCCTACCAAAGTAGCACGTTTGTTATCTTGCAAAGCACCAGAGAGAATTTCACTGGCACTAGCTGAACCTTTATCAACTAAAATGACCAACGGCTTATTTGTTAAGGCGCGTCCATTGGCTACTTCCCGTTCTTGCTCGCCTTGGCGGTCAATAGTCGAGACAATAATCCCTTTATCTAGCCACATGCGGGCAATTTCGACGCTAGAGAATAGTAAACCACCAGGATTACCCCGTAAATCCAAAATATAGCCAACAACTTGTTTTTTTTCTAAACTTTTGATGGCATTTTGCATTTCTTTGCCAGCATTAGCACTAAATTGGTTCAAGCGAATGTAACCAATAGTTCCTGATGGTGTTTGTTTTTCCGAGAATTTAACGGGATGAATTTCAATCCGTGCCCGTTGGATTTCAAACTGTTTAGTTTTTCCGCTACGACGAATAGTCAGTTTCACCTTGGTTCCAGCTTCGCCACGAATGAGGGATACAGCTTGGTTAGTATCCATCCCCTTGGTGCTTTTACCGTCGATTTGGAGAATTTCATCTTTGGCTAAAATCCCGGCTTTAAATGCGGGAGTATCCTCAATCGGGGCAATAACAACTAGCTGTTTGGTTTTTTCATCCTGACTAATTGTGATACCGATACCTGTGAGTTCTCCAGAGGTATCAACTTGCATATTTTTAAATTCTTCCGGGTCCATAAACCGGGTGTAGGGATCTTCCAGCTTCTTCAGCATTTCCCGGATGGACTTATAGGCTTCCTTTTTACTAGTGTAATTTTTATTTAAATACTCTTTGCGTACAGCCTGCCAATCTACTTGATTAAAAGTAGCATCTACGTAGTGGCGCTGAACTACTTGCCAAACCTCATCTATCAATTCCTTGGGACTGTTATTTAAAGCCTGACCTCGCGAGTGAATGCCCAGGCTTGTAATAGCAATAGTTGAGAGCGTCACTGCAGTAGCACCCAAAACCAGCCTACTTTTTGTAATCACCATAATGACAGCTGCGCCAGAGGAAAAATTTTGTATAGTCAGTATGCTCAATGTAACACAGGGTATCACTGTGACACAGAAACATGTATTCTTATTACAGCAAAATACTTGACAATCCGGCGACCCTGATGGTCGCCGTTGGCAAAATCTTAAGGATCTACCCAGCGTCCGTCAGACTTGATGAGATTAATTAATTCCTCTACACCTTTGTCTTCTGGGACTTTTTTAATTTCTTCTCTACCACGATATAAAGAAATATAACCGGGAGTTTTACCCACATAGCCATAGTCTGCATCTGCCATTTCCCCAGGGCCATTTACAATACAACCCATAACGGCTATATCTAGCCCAGTTAAGTGCTTAGTTGCTTCTCTGACTTTGTGCAGTACTTCTTCCAGGTTAAACAAGGTGCGTCCGCAAGAAGGACAAGCGACATATTCCACCATTGTTTTGCGCAATCCCAAGGCTTGGAGAATGCTATAGCAAACGGGAATTTCTTTTTCTGGTGCTTCTGTTAATGAGACGCGGATTGTGTCGCCAATGCCATCAGCGAGTAAGGTAGCAATACCAGCAGTAGATTTAATTCGCCCATATTCCCCATCTCCAGCTTCGGTGACACCTAAATGTAGGGGATATTCCATACCCAATTCATCCATGCGCTTGGCCATGAGACGATAGGCGGCTACCATGACTGGTACGCGGGAAGCTTTCATGGAAATGACTAAATTATGGAAATTTAGCGATTCACAAATGCGAATGAATTCTAAAGCTGATTCCACCATCCCCTCTGGGGTATCGCCGTAGGTAAATAACATTCTCTCAGCCAGAGAACCATGATTTACCCCGATGCGCATGGCTTTACCTTGATCTCTTAAGGAGACAACTAACGGCTCTAAGGTTTCGCGGATTTTCTCGCCAATTTCATCAAATTCGGCTTTGGTGTATTCACTTCTATTGGCATTTGGTTTTTCAAACACATACAAACCGGGATTAATACGTACTTTCTCGATGTGTTTAGCAACTTCTAAAGCAATTTTCATCCCATTGTGATGCACATCAGCAACGATGGGTACGTCTTGATAGGTTTGCAGGAGTTTTTGTTTAATTTCCGCTAAAGCTTTGGCATGAGCCAGACTAGGCACAGTAACACGCACAATTTCGCAGCCAATTTCGTGCAGACGACGAATAGCTGCCACAGATCCATCGATATCTAGGGTATCTTCATTAATCATTGACTGGACTACTACAGGGTAGCCACCGCCAATGGTGACATTTCCCACCTTTACCGGACGAGTTTTACGGCGCTTGATTGTTGTATCAAAGGTGAGTTCGCTAGATGTGGTGTTTACAGTTGTAACTGTGGGCAGAGTTTGCATAACCGCATTAGGTAAATTTGCTGTAGCGAAAATATCAAATTTCGATTTCTCTGTTTTTCAGATTGCCACAGTTAGGGCGATTTTAGTCAATGTGGGAGGAAAAAAATAAGAAACAGAGACAGGGTGAGAAATAAAGCAGATTTATCGGTTTTGATCTCGACGGAAAATAGAGGATTTACCAAGCTTTGTGATGAGTTGGCGATCGCTCTGTTACTGAGTTATTAATGTTATCATCAAAGCCAATTATTTTAGGAAATCAACTTGCATCAGCTTTGTCTATGAAATAGATAAAGGCGCAGCTTTAATTACTACGGTAATTCAGGAGTATATAATTATCATCCCAATTCAAATATGAATACTCAAACCAATAGCCAACTCCCAATTCCGCCACAGTTTCACCCCGATCAAGTGGGTTCAGTCTGGCGTGTACCCTACCAAGAAATTGCTGCTCAAGCGGAAGCATGGGCACAACAATATAATATTCAACCAAGCTCTAGCGATAAAACTCGGATTTGTTTACTGTTAATTGATGTCCAAAATACTTTTTGTATTCCTGAATTTGAGTTATTTGTTGGTGGTAAATCGGGTAAGGGAGCAGTAGAAGATAATCAGCGCTTGTGTGAATTTATTTATCGTCATTTAGGGGTAATTACAACCATTACCCCAACCTTGGATACCCACACAGCGATGCAAATCTTCCATCCCATTTTTTGGATAAATCAAGCTGGCGAACATCCAATACCAGCCGCTACAAATATTACTCTATCTGATATCGAAAAAAGAATTTGGCAAGTGAATCCTGTAGTTGCTAATAGTATTACTCAGGGCGATTACCAACTATTAGAAAAACATGCCTATCACTATGTTAAACAGCTAAGTCAAGATGGTAAATATCCTCTGACTGTTTGGCCTTATCATTCCATGTTAGGCGGTATTGGTCATGCTTTAGTTTCTGCGGTAGAATCAGCAATTTTCTTTCATTGTATTGCCCGTCATAGTCAAACCCAATTTGAAATTAAGGGCGATAATCCTTTAACTGAGAACTATTCGGTTTTACGCCCAGAAGTTTTAATAGATTTTGCCCAAAATCCTCTAGCACAGAAGAATACGCGCTTAATTCAGCAACTTTTAAACTTTGATGCTGTGATTATTGGCGGTCAAGCTAAAAGTCATTGTGTTGCTTGGACAATTGACGATTTATTAACAGAAATTCAACAGATAGATGCGAATTTAGCAAAAAAAGTTTATTTGTTGGAAGATTGTACTTCGCCTGTGGTTGTTCCGGGGGTTGTTGACTATACGGAACAAGCTGATGCAGCTTTTAGTAGGTTTGCTGCTGCGGGGATGCATGTTGTCAAATCTACTGATGTGATGCAATTGATTTTGAATTAAGAATTAGTTGATATTAATTTATTAATTTGTTGATTTGGGAAGCTGCACAAAAGATAATTTTCTGAAACGCAAAGGTACGCTAAGGTTAACGCAGCGAAAAGTCGGAGCGCCGGCTTCCGGCGATGGCTTCGCCAACGTCTTCGACGAACAGAACTTTTCAAGACAAAGGTACGCAGAGTTTTTTAAGTTCTAGATCTGCTGGTAGCTGGTTAAGGTTAAGAAAGGTAGTACAAATAATGGTTCTATCGTTTGATTTTTGCTAATTGCTATTAGTTCTAGGTCAGTAGGCGGGAATAAACCAAACTATGCTCCGCAATATGAACATGCTTGAAACCCTTACCAATGACAAATGACAAACTTCGCCAGTTGTCTTTAATTGCACCGCCCTACTTATTTCTTTAAATAACCTTTGGGATCTTGGGCTACCCAACCAACAGATGAACTAGAACGCATTTCAAAATGTAGGTGAGGTTGTTTGGCAGCAGGTTGTCCAGTTGTCCCGACGGTTCCTAACAAGTCTCCTTTTTTAACTTGTTGACCAGCAGTTACCTTAATAGTATCAAGATGGGCGTAGCGACTTTGAAGTCCGCCATCGTGATTGATAATGACTAATTTGCCATAACTAGCTTGTTCGCGGGCAAAGGCGACGGTTCCAGGGGCGATCGCTTGTACTGGTGTACCGATAGCTGCAAACAAGTCTACACCACTATGGAAAAAGACTTCACCGGAATTAGGATTAACTTGCCAGCCATAGGGTAAAGCTACTGTAGTCGCGGCTGGTAAAGGATAGCCACTGATTTGGCTAGATGGCTGATTTGCTGTCGGCGGTGCAGTGATAACGCGAGTTGAAGCACCATTCACCCCAGGAACAAAGACAATGCGGGGATCTTTTTGACAGCCATTAATTTCAAACATGGCATCAGCACGCACTTTATATTTGGCTGCTACTTGTCGCCAAGTTTGACCTTGAGGCACTTCAACCACAATTCCATTGTAGGGAGCAATCTGAAGTTCACTACCAACAGTTACAGTGCTGTTTTTCACATTAGGATTCATACTGATAATAGTTGCCGGACTGAGGTTATAGCGCTGGGCTATAGTCTCTAGGGTTTCGCCACGAGCAACTATATGACGCTGGAACCGAGATAGGGCGGGAGTTGGGCAACTCTCTACACCAGCTTTAGCACTTTGTCCGCCCGAAAAGATAAATCCTAGCCCCAAAGTGCTGACTAAACCACAGATAAACATTAGACGGTAGGGACGATTCATGTCTACCAGTAAACAGAGGGTCAATATTTAAAATCTAAATTAGATTTTAAATGAGGTACTGGGGAGTAGAAGTGGATTAGGAGTTAGTAGTTCCCCAGAAATTTTGTGCAAGGCGATTGAGAGAAATTAAAATTACTTAATATCTCTCTACTTTTTCTTTAATTTCCTGTGAAGTTGATCTATCCACTTGTTATTTGCTTGACTAAACTTAGAAATTAGCAACTGCATTGCTGTCCTGTGAGTGAAATTATTATGAAGTTATCCTTAAAGCAGCTGGCCGTATATATATCTTTACTGTTAATTGGTGGTGGTGCAGGTTTGTTAGGTAGTCGTTATTTCCTGCCCAAAAGGTACTCTTTTCAAGAATTAAGAAATGTCACCGCAGCTTTACCGCCAGAAACCGCAGCACCTAGTCCGGTTACAGGGTCAATAGATGCAACTGGGGGCGATAATGTGAATTTTATCGCTACGGCTGTGCAAAAAGTCGGCCCGGCGGTGGTAAGAATTAATGCCACCCGTAAAGTAGCTAATCCAATTTCGGATGCTTTAAAAAATCCGCTATTGCGGCGATTTTTTGGCGAAGATGAGCAACCAATGCCAGAAGAGCGAATTGAACGCGGTACGGGTTCAGGATTTATCTTAAGTGCTAACGGCGAGTTATTAACTAATGCTCACGTAGTAGCTGATACAGACACGGTACAAGTTACCCTCAAGGATGGACGGTCATTTGAGGGTAAGGTTTTGGGTGTCGATCCGGTGACAGATGTAGCTGTGGTGAAAATTCCCGCGAGTAAATTACCTACTGTCAAACTAGGGACTTCGCAAAACTTGATTCCCGGTCAATGGGCGATCGCAATTGGCAATCCTTTGGGTTTAGATAATACTGTGACAATTGGCATTATCAGCGCTACCGATCGCACTAGCGCTCAAGTTGGCGTTCCTGAAAAGCGAGTTAGCTTTATTCAAACTGACGCAGCAATCAACCCTGGTAACTCTGGCGGGCCTTTGCTCAACGCCCAAGGAGAGGTGATTGGTGTGAATACGGCAATTCGGGCTGATGCTCAAGGTTTGGGCTTTGCTATCCCTATTGAAACTGCTGCGCGGATTGCGAATGAACTGTTTACCAAAGGGCGTGTGGAACATCCGTTTTTGGGAGTGGAAATGACTGATTTAACTCCCACGAAAAAGCAGCAGATTAATCAAGAAAATCAGCTTAATATCCAGCAAGATGCTGGTGTTGTCATTAAAGGTACTCTGGATGATTCCCCCGCCAAACAAGCCGGACTACTTCCTGGCGATGTAATTCAAAAAATTAACGGCAAGCCAGTCAAAACCTCAGCGCAAGTGCAGAGGCTTGTCGAGTCAAGTTCCGTGGGCGACACCTTAGAAATCGAAGTCAACCGCAACGGCAAAACTCAAACATTCAAAGTGCAATCAGGGGCTTATCCTCATAAGAAGTAGTGCCTCGGCTCCGCTCGGCAACCGGGAGCAGAGGGGGCAACAGAGACAGAATGTTGACAGTTAACAGTTAACTGTTGACAACTAACAACTGACTCTTCTCTATTGATTAGATAAATGATCTAAGTGCATCCTCTGTTCCATCTGGCGCAGGAAATAGCCTGTCATCATTGCCGATGCTAAAAGCCCAGCTAGATTTTCCCGATCGGTTGTGATTTGCACGTTGAAATTTTCAGGGGGTAGCATTCCCACAAGTCCTTGGACGTTTTGCGAAATAATTTGCTTAATTTCGGGGCTTACGGACTGGGCAACGCGAGCTAAAACTTCAGGCGACTGATGCTGTAGATATTTCAGCAGCTGATTGGGATTTTCCTCAAAGTAGTCGTTTAGAAGCTGATTGGCTTGTTCCTCAGAGTTGTCATTAAGAAAGTCGGGATTAAACTCCATTGGCAGTGTTTTGTAGCTTAGTTGCTGATTCTACTCTAAACCATAGTACAAGGGTAGTGCATTCCCCACGGGTATAAGCCCTTGGCTCTATCTTGGGGTAGGCTGAATTGGGCAGAGGAGCAGGGAGCAGGGAGCAGGGGGACAAGGAGGACAAGGAGGACAAGGAGGACAAGGAATTTTAGATTTTGCGAAAAGTCGGAGCGCCAGCTTCCGGCGATCTGTTAGCGCAGCGTAAAGCCTTCGGCATAGCTTCGCTTATAGCGACGCAGGAGCGTCACTTTTCAAGACAGATTTGCGATGCATGGATTCCAATCTAAAATCTAAAATCCAAAATCCAAAATTGTTTCGATGCCCAATGCCTCATGCCCATGTCAAAAATATACCTCACAACCACACAACTTATTCTGCTACTGCCTCGGCTTCCAGTTCTAAATTTAGCTCTAATTGTTGTTCTTTTTGATTTGTGGCTAATATTTGAGGCAGTTGCTCGATTTGAAAATACTGATGAAATTTCGGCGTTACTTGTAACGAATAAGACCGAGAATCGCTGTCTCGGCGTTTTTTGACAAAACCAAGTTCCACTAGTTCGGGAACGTGTTGATATACTCCTGAACCGCGCAGGTTAATCAAGTCGGTTTGCAGTATGGGGCTATTGAGGGCGATCGCGGCTAAAGTCCGCAATGCGCCTAAACCCAATTCCACAGGGATGAGAGTTTGTACTAAATCGTGAAAATCAGACCGCAATTGCAAACTATAACCATTTGCTGTCTCTACGACTTCTAAAGCGCTATCGCGGCGGGCATATTCGTCCATCAGTTCAATTATGCCTTCCTCAACTGTAGCGCGATCGCACGCGGCATACTCGGCTATTTCACCGAGCGACAAGGGCTTACCCTTTAAATAGAGAATTGCTTCTATCTTCGTCGCTGTGGCTGTAGTCATTAGTCCAGGGTCAATAGTCAATAGTCAATAGTCAATAGCAACTGACAAGTGACCAGAGAGGAGTTACAAGTTTGAGGGATTATATCATTGACAATATGTTTTGACAAGGGGCATGGGGCATTGAAACAATTTTAGATTTTGGATTTTAGATTTTGGATTCCAATCTAAAATCGCAAATCTGTCTTGAAAAGTTCAGATCGCCGGAAGCCGGCGCTCCGACTTTTCGCAAAATCTAAAATTCCTTGTCTTCCTTGTCTCCCTTGTCTCCCTTCCCTAGCCCCTATTCCCTGCTTTTGAGAATAAACTCCGCGATCGCTAAATCTTGGGGAGTGGTCACTTTCAAATTAGTCTCCTCACCTGGGACTATGCGCACTTCGATACCACACTTTTCAAATAAAGCTGCATCGTCAGTTACTTCCCAACCTTCTTGCACGCCTTTGGCATGGCATTCTTTTAATAACTTCACATCAAATCCTTGCGGAGTTTGTGCTGCCCATAATTGGCTGCGGTCGGGGGTACTTTGGATTATGCCACGTTCATCCACAACTTTGATAGTGTCTTTGACGGGGATAGCGGCAATTAAGCCCGGACAATGGCGAATAGCTTCAGCACAGGCGTTAAGTAAATCTGGCGTGGCTAGACATCTCGCGCCATCGTGAATTAAAACTTGCTCTGCGGCGGCTGGTAGCGTCTGCAAGCCATTGTAAACCGACTCTTGCCTGGTAGAGCCTCCTTGAATAAATTCCACGGGTTTAGTCAGCTTTAAATCAGCGACAATTTCCCGAAAATCATCCCAATCATCAGGTTGGGAGATAATGCCAATCCAAGTGATGCTAGTTGCCGCTTCGGCGGCTTTGAGAGTCCAAGTAATTAGTGGTTGCGATCGCACTTTGAGTAGGAGTTTATTGCGATCGCTCCCCATTCTTCGTCCGATGCCTGCAGCTGGAATTAGTAAATACACAGAATTCTTCAATCTTTTGGCTATATATTTTCCCCTAAAATAGGGAGCGAGTAAGCGTCAATAAATATTATGCGAGTAGTAGCCCTTGTACCTGGCGGAATTGGCGAGCAAATTCTTTTGTTTCCGACTTTAGACGATCTGAAGCGTTCTTATCCCAATGCGCAGATCGATGTCGTAGTGGAACCCCGGTCAAAGGCTGCCTACCGGGTTAGCAAGTCAGTTAACGAGGTACTTTCCTTTGATTTCAGAGATCGTAACAGTTTGGCAGATTGGAGTAACTTGGTGGGCATAATTCGCGATCGCGAGTACGATGTCGCCATTACTATCGGTAGAAGCTGGTTAGTTGGTCTTTTACTTTGGTTAACGGGAATTCCCACCAGAATTGGCTATCAAGGTAAAGGAGCAGCTTTTCTCACCAAAACTCTACCTTTCAACCCTGCTCAATATTTGCCAGCACTTTACCATAACTTGCTGCAAGGCTTTGGCATTCAGTCCTCTTGTCCAGAATTAGCTGTGAATGTGCCGAAACCAGATATTGAGTGGGCACAAAAAGAACAACTGCGCCTGGGAGTCAATGAAACCGGTTATGTGTTGATTCATCCTGGTTCTAGCCAATTGTCGCCAATCTATCCGGCAAGTAGCTGGCAGCAAATTATTCAAGAATTTCAACAAAAGCAGCCAGATTTGCCGATAGTTCTCGTGCAAACAGTTGAAGATGAGCCGATTGTGCGATCGCTTTTGGAATCTTGTCATCATCTCAAAGTGACAGCCCCAGGAAATATTGGTAAGCTGGCCGCGATCGTTGGGGGTGCAAGTTTGCTGCTGACTACTGACAGCATCGCCCTGCAACTCAGCGTTGCTGTGCAAACTTATACCATTGCTTTGTTTGGCGATACTGAGCCAGCACAGCTATTACCTCAGAGCGAGAAATTTTTGGGGATCAAATCTGCGACAGGCAAATTAGCAGATATTCCACCTAAAGTAATTTTAGAGAAAGTTTTAGGTGGCTAAATCCGCATTTAAGCCCAGAACCAAAGACAAAAGACATTTATTCTTAGCTTTTGTCATATTTGTCAAATTGGCAGTGGACTTAATTTCTTAAATGAATTTCGGGGGATCGTTACTCGCTACTGTTTGTCACCCAACAACTGATCTGTTGATATTATTAAATCCGCTACATTGTAGCGGATTTAAATTTATGTATTAACCCTGAACATATACATAAAATCTAAAATTGATGTCAATCCTGACTAGACTAGCTTTTGAGCCAAGATAAATTTATTTTTATGTATTTTCTCAAATACCGTTAGCTTCGCCAAATTTTTGGGAAATATACAAATTGGATTCCTCCAATCCTCTATTGACGTTAAAACTAAAGACTAACAACCTCAGTCTTGATCATTGAGGTTAATTGGCTTTTGGGCGATCGCATGTTTACTCAAGCACCGAATTTGTTCAGCATATAAGTGAATCTAACGCCCCAAATTACTCTTTAATAGTCACCCTATGGTCTTTAGATAGGTGCATGTACGGTGAATTTTGATCTATCAAAAGGAAAAATAGATGGCGATTCGATTGCATGGCTTTCTTAGCAGTCCTAAGCGTTACATTCAGATTGAAAGTCAGCTATATCATATAACTGGAATTTTTCAAAGAATTCTTAACTTTCAACACTTGCATGGCTGCAAATTTGCTGACGTTCACAATGCTTATTACGAATTAGAAGCAGAGGGAACTATAACTTTTTATCAAGCACAAACAGACAAAACTAGTGAGTCAGGTATTTGGACATATCTTGTGTTTGAATGTCAAGCAGGTGAAGAGAAAATATACCGCGAACCTGCGATTAATACCAGCATTAATCCTTTACAGCAACTATTAGCTGGTGAAAAACTCACTCAAGTTACCCTAGATATTAACGAATATCTCAAATATCAAGATAATGAATCTGAGTATTTAGATATTCAACTGCCTGATGATTGGAATAATGAATTAGGCAAAGAAATTGCCAAGTTGCTGCTAGAAGAAGTCAAAGCCTTCAAATCCTCATCCTTATTTACAGAAAATATCGGTAAAGAATATAGACAGGCGAGTCTAGATGGATTCATTCAAGCAGCACAAGAAATTCTTGCTAAAAAGGGTACTCTCAAAGATTTTGAATCTGCTCAATATGAAGTATTAAATAAGATTCAAACTTATGATATTGCTAATTTAATTATTGCCTATAACGATTATCGGATCTGGCAAGCTGCCTTACCTAGCAAATCTAAAGCAGTGGAATTTGCATTTAATACGGCATTAAGTTTGATATGTCGGATTAATTAAATATGGTCAATGGTCAATAGTCAATAGTCCATAGTCAAAATTACAGCATATTTCAGGTAAATGGTTCGGGGTAAGGCAGTGCCCATTGGTGTCAACTTAACGTGAAACCCACTTGGCAAAGAGGTTTCGCCCTCACCTCCAGCCCCTCACTTACCCAATAAACTGCCGTCACCCTCCAAGGGTGCGGCTAATTGAACATGAGCTTACCTGCGTGGGCTAGATTTTCTTAGCCCACGCAGGTGGGCTTTGTAACGTTAGCCCCAGGCTTACAGCCTGTGGGCGATCTGTTGGGTAAGCCAGAAATACTTAAGTTGACACCAATGGGCAGTGCCTTGCCCCTACAATTATCTATACCTAACTTGCAATCTACTAGCTTTAAAAAGCTTCAAAGAAAGCGTCATCTAATTCGTAACCTAGCATTTGTGCCAGAGATTTCAGCCGTGATTGGACGGGAAGATTTTGCTGTTTTAGCCAATCACTTAAAACAAAAATTTTGTGCATCAAAAATATTTCTAAGGCTTCAGGATTATACTGAATTCCTTCTTTAGCACTAAATTGGTGTGGTACAAGCATAGCGGTATAACGGGCAAACTCGCCTGCTTTCCAGTCTAATAAAAATGGTAACCAGGGATATTTAGCATCTAAACGGACAAACCACAGCCGCACCTCCGGAATCTCGGAGATTTCTCTGGGATCTCCTGGCTCTAAATCGTATTTAATATCAAAGCGCAGTTGCTGTTCTTGGGATGCGATCGCGCCTTCTTGCAATAATTGTTCAATCAGCGTTGCGGCGGGCGACAGATCCAGACGGTTAATGGAATCAGTGTTGATTGCGATCGTGATTGTCATTGACTCAGCAGCTACTTTTTTTATACTCAACTGTAGGCTCGACAATCCACAGTAGCAGCTTTTAGGTAGCGATGCTAGCTTCACTCTGCCATTTTCATGGTTGACGCTCCCCGCATTTCGCTTCGCTACATACGGGGATTCTTGTTTCAGTGAGCAACCTTGCCTAAATTTGTTCCCAAATCTGGGTAGAGGGTCATCTCTCCACAAGCGTTAAGAGTTTCGGTGCGCCCCACCGTACTTAAGTTGTAATTAGTTTGTTTCAGTGCCTTCTTCAAGATGTTGATGCTAGCGTTCAAATCCCGATCCAATACGCAACCACACTTACAAACATGGGTGCGAACTGATAGGGATTTTTTTACAACTTCACCACATGATGAGCAGTTTTGACTGGTGAATTTTGGGTCAACAGGTACAACAACTCGACCATATATTTTGCCAAAATATTCTAGCCATTGGATGAACAATGACCATGAAACATCACTAATTGATTTCGCAAGCTTGCTATTTTTAACCATATTTTTCACTTGCAGTTTTTCATAAGCCACAAAGTCGTTAGACCTCACCACGTATAATGCTTGCTTAACAGCATTATCTTTACGCTGGCGCGAAACTTTCAAATGCTTTCTACCAAGACGGTTGATAGCTTTCTTGCGATTACTAGACCCTTTCTTTTTACGTCCAACTTGTTTTTGAAGTCGCTTTAAAGCCTTCTCGTATGAGCGTAAATATCTAGGGTTTTCTACTGTATTACCAAGGGAGTCAGTATAGAAATAATTCAACCCAACATCCAAACCTATAGTTTTACCAGTTGGCTGACTATCAACATTGCGTTCTGCATCTACACAGAATTGAACATAGTAGCCATCACAACGCTTAACTATTCTGACTCGCTTGATTTGTTTAACTTGGTAAAAATGCAAGTCCCAAGTTCCGATTAACTTTAACTGACCAATATTGCATTTATCTGTGAATTTAATGCGCTTGCGGTCGTCTGAAAGTTTCCATCCACTCAACTTATATTCAACTGAGCGATTGTTTTTCTGGAATCTTGGATATCCCTTTTTACCTGGAATCTTAGCTTTGCAATTATCAAAAAATCTCTTGATTGCAAAAGCTGTTCTTTCTGCTGCCGCTTGTCTTGCTGAAGAATTTAGTTTATCAGCAAAGTCAAACTCGTTGGCGATAACGGCAGTGTATTTATTTAAATCGTAAGGTTTAACATTTGAATTGTCCATCCAAAATCGCAGGCACTTATTACGGATGAATTTAGTAATCCGCAACGCTTCATCTATCTGTTGATATTGTCGCAAAGTGCCTTTAGCTTTGAACTCAAAAACAATCATCGTTTTTACCTTTTCGACCCGAAAAGATTGTATAGTATTTTAGGGAGCAGCACAATTCCTAAAATTTTTAAACGCTCAACTATCCCCCTCATTGTTCTTGCAAAGCAAGAAATCATTCAAGGGATGTCTCGCTATAAGATGCCTTTCATCCCCAAGTGCAACGAAGTGGAACTTGGGGTCTTCTCGGCAAATTAGATAAAATTAAAGACGCGATAAATATCGCGCCCTGTAACGTCTTTGTCTATTTGCCGAAATTTAAAGAAATATTCTTCGCTTAAGAGTTACTGGCATTCATTTCACCTCTAGGCAAACCTCCTGTTGAAAAGATAGGTAGTCTACAGCTAAGAATCACATCTTGTTACCTTTGCAATGTATTCACCCGTAGAGTATGCCATTAACAATTGCGCTTTCATTATTCATACTTCAAAGGTATAAACTTTGCGCTTTGCATACATCTGTCCGTTGTAATTTTTTTGATATAGTTATTACTCCATAAAAATTACACAGTAAATACTGAAAGCGCAGCTAACTCATACTCATAAGTTAAATCTCCTGCTTTCTGTATTTACCTGTTAGACATTATGTAAATATGCGGAAGTTATGTTAATACGTGAATATGCGGAAATTTTGCTGATTTTCCCAATGGTTTCCGTGTTAATTACATTACGATTTTCGGTTGGTGATGCTATGCCGAAAAGATTATTTTCTTTACTCAGAGTAATTATCTTGTTTCAAAGAGATTATCATGCAATTTGAGTTTTAGGAACCTAATCTTAAAAGGTTTAATGCAATTACATACTTCATCGCCAATGGTCAATAGTCAATGTTTAAGAAATTCTAGATAGTCAACTCTTGTACGGTGAAGTTTAATTTTATCATAAGTATCTAAAATAACTCGCTAATAATAATCGCCGTATTTATATTTAACACAATGTTATTTTTGTAACTAAAACAATTGTCTGATCTTATTAGACTAAGGGACATGCAATTTTTTAAATACCCAATCAATTTGTAGTGCGAGCGTCTCGCTCGCTTTAGAACAACAGCGAGCAAGACTTCGGCATGAGCGCTCAGTCGAACGCTGCTCGCACTAAGGAATATGGGTAATTTATTGTTTGTAAGTCCCTAATATTCAGGTTAGAGAATAATCCAGCAAAAAGGATATTACTTTAACGCTCAAAGCAATACCGCTAAATCGGCTGAAGCGAAATTATTTTTGATTTTTTGTGACACTTGTATTATTTCTCGTGCAAAGCCAGCCTTGTACGGGTATCGGATGTTTCCTCTACTCTCTCTGTTTTATGTCAGCGAATCATGAGAATATCTTTCTCCCCTAGCCCAACTCTAGAGTATTTACTCCCCACAAGTGACACATCAGGCCTTTGGTGGACATTACCAACCAATTTAAGCTAAAGTTGTAATGAGTTTGTTTTAGATTAGTAAGAGTAAAACGACCTCAACAAATAAACAATCTTTAGCTTGACTTGTAATTTCCCCAGCGATTAACAGCAACTACACACTCAAGGTAAAAAGTAGTAACGTCTTCGCATATAAGTAAGAATAATCAATTTACCTTAAATGGGGAAAACTACCCCAACTGTTAACAAACTTAAAAATATGCCAAAACAAGCAGTAACTACAAAACCAATTCGTTCTTTAGAAGATGCTCTTGAGCAGTGTCAGTTGTTAGGAATGCGTGTGAGCCGCCAGCGTCGCTTTATTCTAGAATTACTTTGGCAAGCTAACGAGCATCTTTCTGCTAGAGAAATTTACGATCGCCTGAACCAGCAAGGTAAAGATATCGGTCATACTTCTGTTTACCAAAACCTAGAAGCTTTATCTAGTCAAGGTATCATCGAATGTATTGAACGTTGTGACGGGCGTTTATACGGTAATATTAGTGATTCTCATAGCCATGTTAACTGTGTGGATACGAATCAAATTTTGGATGTTCATATAGAACTACCAGAAGAATTTATTCGTCAAGTTGAACAGCAAACGGGAGTAAAGATTACTGATTACAGCATTAATTTTTATGGTTATCGCAATTCACAAGCAAGTTGATTAGCTGGATTCAGGTAAATAGTATCTTCAATTTTAGATGCTGTATTGCTCAAGCGCTTGAAGATCGCACAACGCTAGTTTGCATCTGTCAACATCTACAAGCTGAGAAATATTTCTCGCGCAGCGTTTCTCTAAAGGATTACCTCTAAAATTCGCAAAACCTGCTTATACAAGCTGCTTCTTTATATTTAACGACCATGTTTTAAATATCGTACCTTTTGGAAATTCCATAAAAATTAGATAGACGCTTGTGTTCGTAAATAAAATTTACGGACTCAGCGTCATTTATTTTTTCTGAGCCGATTTTAGGTTTAAGATTGATCCTTGAATTCGATATATAAAGGTGAATCAAGACTTTTCAATTCTTGGTTTTGAATTTCCAATTGAACAGCGAAAATTTAAAATCACAAATTCGGTGACAATGGGGAGTATCAAGGTTGTTTTCTAGCTGGGGAACAGGTTTCTGTTTTAAAGTAAACTATGAGCGATCGCCCTTTGAGATTATTATTAGTTGACCAAGACCCGATTTTTCGTTTAGGGCTAAGGGTAGCATTGGTAGAAATTCCCAATTTGCTCATAGTAGCAGAGGTAGAAACGGATACTGCTGCTTTACAAATTTTAGCAGAATTAGCCAAACAAGACCCCAACCAAGTAAATTTAGTAGTCTTAGAATTAGCTAATCACCGTTCACCCAAGCAGCCACAAGCTGGTTTACAACTGTGCGGACAACTCAAAGCTTTATATCCTCATTTGCCTATATTACTTTTAAGTTCTGTTACAGAACCAGGTTTACTGTTAGCAGCAAAGGCTACTGGTGTGGATGGTTACTGTCCTAAAGGTACTCCTATTGCAGAATTGGTGGCGATTATGCAAGAAGTTGCGCAAGGTGGTTCTGCTTGGTTTGCAGAAATCGAAATTCAAGATTCAACAATCAATAATCACAACTTAGCAATCAGCAATCAGCCATCAGCAATTCCTTTCGCTAGACTGCGGAATAAATTACGGTTATCAGGAATTGGTTATATTGAAACCACACTTAGCTCGGTAACAGCAAAACTGCAAGTTCCGGGATTACCCCTGATGGAACAAGCAATTCTCGCAGGAAGGCGACGAGAATTATTAGCAGCACGTTGGTTACTAAATCAGATGTCAGCTTCAGAAGCAGAAAGGGAACAGGAACAACAGCAATTTATTCCCGCTTCTGTGCAATTACCATCAGCAATTAATTCTGCAATTCGTGTAACTACTTTATCAGATTCACAAGATTTGCAAAATTCACCACCTTTGCTGAGTCCTAGAGCATTGCAATCTAATTTATTTGCAGCTTGTATTAATAAATTGCAATTGCCTTTAGTAAATGTCACAGAGATTCCTTTAGAAATAGATATATTACGGGAAGATAAAAAGCGAGAACTACTTTATCTAATTTTGCAAAAGCTAGCGCAACAATTAGATGATTTAAGAGTAGCGCAAATTTCCCCAGATAAATTAAGTGATTTAAAGGGAACAATATTAGGTGATTTGTGGCAGGTGAGCTTGACAGATTTTTTCGGTAAATTTAAGCGAGTGCAAATAGGCGATCGCTCTTTGGAAGTTGTTAATTTTTTACTACAAAATATTGAAATTGTTCAAAAAGAAATTCTGCATAAAATTCCTTTGGTAGTAGAGTTATTTGCGCATTTGCTATTCCAAATTGATTTGCAAATTGATAATAATTTTTACTCGGCAGCTAGCCCAGAAGCCCAATCACAAGCATTAATTATTTTAGAAAACTTGTTAATTCAGGTAGCTAATGGAGTAGTACAGCCACTACTCAATTCTTTAGCAGATTTAGAAGTAGTTAAGCAAGAATATTATGATCGCAAATTGATTTCTACGCGAGAAATTGAAAAATTTAGAAACAATTTATCGTGGAAATATAGATTGAATAATTATATAAATGAGCCAAGAGCGATTTTTGAAAGCCGTTATGAGATATTTGTCTTTGCACCACGGGGAATTGCAAAAACTTCAATTTACGCACCTCGCGGACAAGAATTAGCGGAATTAGCAAATGTACCATTGGCGGTAACTTTAGTATTAGAATTTCGGGATGCGATCGCACCTCAGCTACAATCTTTATTAGCGGTTTTTGGTAGTGGGATTGTCTTTATTCTCACGCAAATTATTGGGCGAGGTTTAGGTTTAATTGGTAGGGGAATTCTCCAAGGAATTGGGAGTGTTTCGTTAACAGAAAAAAGCTTTAAACGTAAAAGCGATAAAGGTAATAGGGGATGAAAGCGATTAGTTAGCACAAGCAGCAGAGGGAGATAGCTACATGGGTAACGATTTTATAGGATTAACAGCATCTTACAGTTATGCGATCGCACTACTGTTATTTGGTGAAGCATTAGGTAGATTGTTGCATGTTCCGCCAAATCTCACTCGTAAAATTATCCATATTGGTGCAGGAATGTGGGTATTTGGCGTGCTTTTTTTGTTTAATCGCTGGGAAATCGGAATTGTACCCTTTGCTAGCTTTATCGCTGTCAATTACTTACTTTACCGTTATCGCATTATCCGGGCTATGGATACTGATGATAGTTCACCAGGTACGGTATATTTTGCACTTTCTGTAACATTGCTCTTTGCACTACTTTGGCGACCTAATGGCCCTGTAGATTATGTCCCGATTGCTGTAGCTGGAGTGATGGCGATGACTTGGGGCGATGCACTAGCCGCATTAATTGGGAGACGTTTCGGTAAACATAAATACCAAATCCTAAATTCGGTTCGTTCTTGGGAGGGTTCATTAACAATGTTCCTCGTCAGTACAACAGCAATTTTTTTGGTATTAATCTTACTCCCAGGTTCCTCACTCAGTCCTTTAGCAGTAGCTTATGGCGTTGATAAAGCAGTATTGGCGGCGTTGGTTAGCGGTACTTTAGCTACATTAGCTGAAGGAGTTTCACCGCATGGTACAGATAACTTAAGTGTTCCTTTAGTTACAGCAGGCGTAATATGGATTGTAATTAATAATTCGTAATGCGTAATAGCAATTCTATGTGATGCTGTACATTAACGCCCTCACCCTCAAGGGTGGGGCTATACAAACAAAGCCTGCAAAGGCAGGCTGTACTATATAGCAATCCTAAATCATTTGTGAAATTTACAAACTATCAGTTTTGTTTTCTTATTGACCCTTGATTGAGTGTGATCGCTAAAATATCATTGAAAAATCTACCTATAAGCCTTGAAAACTATACCTCAATACGGTTCAGTTAGTGTCAAAAAACTGATTTGGCGTAGGTTGGGTTGAGGGACGAAACCCAACATTTTCGGCGCTTTGTTGGGTTTCACTTCGTTCAACCCAACCTACGTATCTGTCGCATTCTTTATTTTAAATTGGTATTAGCTTTGGGTAATTCCTGTAGAAGGTTTTTCGAGGAAATTTACCTGAGATATAACCTGTGTGTGTATTGAATTAGCAGCCTGATTTGCAATTTCTTCTTTATCTGCATCAGTCAGCAAAACAGCAACTAAAAATTTGAGAACTTCTCGGTTAGAAATAAACTCTTCACCGTATAAATCATCTTGCAATAAAGTAGCTTCTAAATAAGGGATGAGTTCAGGCGAAGGAGATAGCAAATGCTGTTTAATGCGCATCATTGCAGTTTCGGTTGCGGCTTTTGTAGCTACGCCTAAATTCCAGGTTTCAACTATCAGTTTGATTTCACGGTTGAGTGATATACGCAGGGTTGATAAGCGCTCAAATAAAGATAGATTGAGGATTACAGGTGGTAATCTATTCAACCAATCTAAACCAGCGCTAATAGTAGAGTTTCCTTCATCTTCAATCCAAACAGCCTCATTCAACCATCCTTCACCAAAAAGTAAATTTACAGCTTCTTGAGTTGTAATTAATTTACCTAGCTCAGAATTTTTATTTTGCGGTTGCTGATTCATAAATTTTTTTATCGTTTTTAAATATTCCAATCGCGGCGGAAATGTAAGAAATTTTCGATAAATTCCATACGAGAAATATCATTATTTAACTGTTGTGTGTGCCACTCTTGTACAGACTTTTCGATAATCTCGGCAAAACTCGGATATATAGGCGATAAATTTTCTAACTGGTGAATTTTCAAATTTTGAGACATTGCCAAAGTAATTATATTAATTAATTCTCCTGCGACTGCACCAAATATTTCGGCTCCTAAAATTTTGCCGTTACGTAATAATATTAATTTACAAATACCTGTAGTTTCGTTATGAATTTGGGCTGCAGCTACTGTTTTAAAATATTGCCGCAAAACTAAAACTTCTTGCTGATGATATTGCTGCTTTGCTTTTTTCTCGCTCAAGCCTACTTGGGTTAACATCGGCTGCGAAAATACTGCTATAGGGATGCAACGATAATTAACTTGTGAATTTGGCAAAAATAAGGCATTATTTAACGCTATTCTTGCTTCATATTTAGCAACATTGATAAAATCATAACCACCAATTACATCACCACAAGCGTAAATACGATGATTGGTAGTTTGCAGTTTTTTATTGACTGCTAAACGATGCTGATACCATTTCACGTTGACTGCTGCTAAATTGAGAGATTCAACATTTGGTTGCTGTCCAGTTGCTACTAAAATTTCATCAGTTTCAATAGCTTTATCTCCGGCTTGAACCCACTTTTTATCTTCAATTCGCCTTACCTGGGTTACTTCAGTATTCGTGAAAATACGCACACCATCAACTTGTAATTGTGCCTGAAGTAACTGAGATATTTCTGGATCGATATTCGGTAAAATCTGGGAACGCTTGACAATAAAAGTTACATTACAACCTAATCTGGCTAAGGTTTGCGCAATTTCTATACTTTGGGGTACACCACCGAGAATCACCCAATCTTTTGGTGGTGTGGGTGGGGGAGATTTGGGGAGATACAGCAGGAATTGCCAAATGTTCGAGAGGGTAAAGTAGCCTGTAGCAGATAATCCATCAATCTCTGGAATTGCAGGACGGGAACCAGTTGCTAGTAAATAGGTACGGGATCTGAGAAGGCGTTGACCTATACCAGCGCTAGCATCGCCAATAGCAAATGCAAGATGGGGTGAGGATTGAAATTGACCTTTGTCAACAATTACATCCACTCCCAGGGCAGCTAGGTTAGCGATAGAATGCTGCGCTTCTATATTGGAAACAACACCTTGGGCATATAACATTGTCTCTGGCAAGACTACAGATATAGGCGATTTTTCCTGTGTTTCTAACTCACAGTTAGGAATACTTAAACCCACTGATTCACGCAGATGCTGGGTTAGATTGGCAATTTCGCTAATTGCTTGGTGATAAAAAAACCCGTAGTTGAGTTTAGGTTCTACCAAGGCGACTTTAGCGTGTAGTTGTTTAGCAACTAACGCCGCATAACGTGCAGTCAGACTGCCGCCAATAATTACAATATCGTAGTCAATGGGCATGGGGCATTGGGCATGGGGCACTTGTACTGAGCGAAGTCGAAGTATTGGGCATGGGGTATTTTTCTCCCTCAATTAATTACGAATTACGTAGACACCGGAGGTGGCTTCCCGAAGGGTATTATGAATTACGAATTATTTAGTTAGTGGCCAGTTGAAAGTTAGAGGTAACTGGCCATTAACTTTTGATAACCGACACAAAACTCAACACTCAGCAGTTATTACTGAGTTTAACGCTGTGAGTAGGCGTTGGTTATCGGTTTGAGTACGTACAGCTGTGCGGAAAAAGCGATCGCCTAGTTCTTTAAAACTCAAGCAATCGCGAATTAAAATTTGGTGATACATCAGTAATTGCTGTTGCAACTGGGTAATTGACCGATTTGACTCGATCAGTAAAAAGTTGGCAGCACTGTTGTATGGTTTTAATCCTGGAATTGCCGCTAAACCCTGAAGGAGTTGAGTTCTTGCAGGTGGAAGCCATAACCAGGTCTGTTGTTGAAATTCCCTATCTTGAATTGCAGCAATGGCGGCTGCTGCTGCCAAGGTGTTGACAGGCCAGGGATCGCGCCAATTCTGCCATTTTGATAGGCGGTCGGGATGAGCGATCGCATATCCCAGTCTGAGACCGGGCAGACTGTAAAATTTTGTAAGCGATCGCAACACTACTAAATTTTCATATTCCTGTACTAGCGCTATGAGACTTTGTTCCTCATCGGGCGACAAAAAGTCCATGAACGCTTCATCTACCACTACTAAGGCAAATTCATCCAGGTAGGGAAGAATCGCTTCCCTGAAAAACAGCTTTCCCGTTGGATTATGGGGATTGTTTAAAAGTAGTCCCATGTCCTGAAAATTTTTGCTGTCTTTGTCAAGAAAAGCTGACAAATCAGATGTCGATTCCCAGTTAACGGGAAACTCCAGTACTTGAGCGTTATATGCCGACAGAGTCCGGTAGTAGTCGCCAAAGGCTGGAGTTATGACAACAGTTGCGGCTAATTGTGCTAATTCGCGACCAACTAATGTAAGTAATTCTGCAGAGCCATTACCCGGCAGAATCCACTCAAAAGGTAGTTGATGGAAGTGACTGAGAGCGAGCCTCAGGTCACTGTAACTAGGGTCTGGATAGTGCCGAAGATTACCTATTTGGGATTGAATAGCCGCGATCGCGCTATTTGGAGGCCCCAACGGGCTAATACTGGCAGAAAAATCCAGAATAGCAGCAGGGGGACAGCCAGCTAGTGCTGCTGCCCAAGCTAAATTGCCCCCGTGTGCAGGTTGCCGCATTAAATCAAAGTTCCTAAAAAAAGAACTTAAGCTTTTGGGGGTGCAACCTTTTCTCTAAACAACTTACCAGCAGAGAAAGCAGGAACCTTGGTAGCAGGAATTTCCATCTTTTCGTTGGTTTTGGGGTTACGACCTTCACGGGCTTTGCGTTCCCGTGATTCAAAAGAACCGAAGCCTACCAGCGTTACCTTATCGCCAGAGGACACAGCTTCAATGATGGTTTCCAAAGCCGCAGTCAGAACTGCATCTGCTTGCTTCTTGGTTACGCTAGCCTTTTCAGCTACTGCATCAACTAATTCACCTTTATTCATATCAAACTCCTTGAGGTTTATTTGAGATTCCGCATAGACACAACCTGATGCATCCTTACGCAAATCTCTGTCTGTACTAATACAAAAGTCATCCTTTGGGAGCAGTTTTACTCAAAATGGCTGCAAATCCCATCGGCTCGACTTTTCAATGAATCATTCTAAGGTGTAGTCGCCTGATGTGGATATATGAAACCGTTAATTTATATAGATTTCAGGATTTTTTGTGTTTTTAGGGTGATTGTTGCCCTCGAAACCACCCATTTTGTAGGAATAAATACTTAGTGAAAACCCTTGTGTCGGGGGTAGGGGGCGAGGGGCAGGGGGGCAGGGGGCAGGGGGACAAGGAATTTTAGATTTTAGACTTCGTCGTGAGCGCTCAGTCGAACGATTTGCGATTTTGGATTCTAATTTAAATCTAAAATCCAAAATCCAAAATCCAAAATTGTTTCAATGCCCAATGTCCAATGCCCAATGCCCCATGCCCTACCTACAACCTAACGAGTCGCGAGTATCTACGCGAGTTTTAGAATTAATGCCGCTAGCTTTAGCGCAAAGTTTCTTAACTTGGACTCCATCTAAGACTGCATTGGTAAAATCTGCGCCTGTGATGTTAACTTCGTCAAAGGTTGAACGTAACATCATGGCTTCTGCAAAAATTCCATCGCTTAAATCAGCATTTTTGAATTTTGCTAGGTAGGCGATACCATTACTAAAATCGACGCCATGAAAGTTGACTCCCTGCAAAACCGTACCGTTAAATACGCCGCCGCGTAGGTCAGCATTGGTAAAATTGGCGTTTTCTAAATTGATATTGGTAAACTCTGAGCCAATCAGGCTTTGTCCAGAATAATCCTTACCTTTAAGTTCATCGCCAGCAGAACGGGTAATACTGGAAGAACTTGCAGCCTGTGCTGATAGAGGAAATAAAAAAAGAACCATAGCTAAGACCAAGCTAGCTAGTACTCGCCTATACTTCATAACTTTTGCTTAATAAATCTCAACAATTCTGCCATTAACTATTAAAGCCTACTGGAATGAAGTTAGGACTTACGCACCGAACACAAAAACCCTCACAAGGGTGGTCAAAAGTCAAAAGTCAATGGTCAAAATTCAGCTTTTTGGACTATGGACTATTGACCATTGACAAAAAGCATGAAAAATATATGACACTGCGTAAGTCCTAGAAGTATGAAAAACTCCAGTTTGTTACTGACGTAATTTTGCTCAATGCCCAATGCCCAATGCCCCATGCCCATCTCTTAGGATAGATAGATGTTGAAGTGCGATCGCAAACACAAAAAGATCTGTGGCTAATCAAGAATCAGAAATCGCCTCTTCTTTGGCGAGAACTCCTTTATATCAACTGGGTGTGGAACTCAAAGCCCGCCTCACCAGCTTTGGTGGTTGGGAAATGCCGGTACAGTTTGCGGGGATTACCAGCGAACATGAAGCGGTGAGAAATGCTGCCGGCATGTTTGATATTTCCCACATGGGTAAATTTACTCTCGTCGGTGACAATCCAATTTCTCAACTACAGGCTTTAGTTCCCTCAGATTTAAACCGACTAAAACCAGGTCAAGCGCAATACACAGTATTGTTAAATCCCCAGGGCGGAATTATTGACGACATTATTGTTTATTACCAAGGTGAAGACAGCACTGGTAAGCAACAAGTAGCAATTATTGTCAATGCGGCAACCACAGATAAAGATAAAGCATGGCTATTGCAACACCTGGACTTGAAAACAGCAGAATTTCAAGATTTATCAAAAGATAAAGTGTTACTAGCTGTACAAGGGCCAAAAGCTATTAATTATCTTCAGCCCCTAGTAGAAGCAGATTTACACCCCATCAAAGCCTTTGGACACCTGCAAGCACCAATATTAGGCAAAACAGGCTTCCTCGCCCGTACAGGCTACACTGGCGAAGATGGATTTGAGATCATGGTCGATCCCGAAGTGGGTATAGAATTATGGCAACGTCTTTATGATGCTGGTGTCATTCCCTGCGGGTTGGGTGCTAGAGATACCCTGAGACTAGAAGCTGCAATGGCACTTTATGGGCAAGATATTGATGACAACACTACACCCTTAGAAGCAGGTTTAGCTTGGCTGGTACACTTAGATACCAAAGGTGATTTTATCGGTCGTGCCATTTTAGAACAGCAAAAAGCAGCAGGCTTGCAGCGTCGCTTGGTGGGTTTGCAAATGTCCGGTAGGAATATTGCCCGTCATGGTTACCAAGTATTATCTTCAGGTACAGTAGTAGGGGAAGTTACCAGTGGTACAATCTCACCTACACTTGGTTATCCTGTTGCCTTAGCTTATGTCCCTTCAAAGCTAGCCTCTGTTGGTCAGCAACTAGAAGTGGAAATTCGCGGTAAAACTTACCCCACATCTGTGGTTAAACGACCTTTTTACCGTTCCAAAAATCGCGTGAGTAACTAAGCTAACGCACCTAAGCCAAATTCAAAAATTTCACATTGGCAATACTATCTAAAAATTGCCAGTCAAAGTATGGTTAATTACCAGATATGCCTGGGATTTATCTTGAGGCAATAATTTTTTGATGTGATGAGGGAAATCTATGGACTATCCTGAAGATTTAAAATACCTGGATACTCATGAATACGTGCGGTTAGAAGGGGAAATTGCTACCATTGGCATTACCGAATTTGCCGTAGATCAATTAGGCGATATTGTGTTCTTGGAATTACCTGAAGTTGGCGACGCGGTTACCAAGGGAGATAGCATTGGCACAATTGAATCGGTAAAAGCCGTTGAAAGCATGAATGCGCCCGTTTCCGGTACGGTTATTGAACGTAACGAAGAATTGCTCAACGATCCAGAAGCACTCAGTGAAGATCCCTACGGCGAAGCCTGGTTGCTCAAAGTTCGCGTCAACGATCCCGATGAAATCAATGACGCCTTGAGTGCAGAAGAGTATAACGCCTTGGTGGCAGGGGAATAGGGTAAGGGGGCAGGGGACAAGGGAAGGGAGACAAGGAATTTTAGATTTTAGATTTGCGATTTTAGATTGGAATCCAAAATCTAAAATCCAAAATCCAAAATTGTTTCAATGCCCCATGCCCCATGCCCAATGCCCCATGCCCAATTTCCTCATATTTATTGCAAAATATTAAATAGTTCCATCGGGAGAGCAATTTGTGGTAAAAGCCCCTATTCCCAAGTCTAGCGATCGCCAAATCTTAGACCAAAGGAAGCAAAAGTTAGATAATTTTATACAAAGGCATATCGGGCCGAACGCTGATGACATCAAGCATATGCTCGATGTATTAGGTATTTCCAGCCTGGATGCGTTAATCGATCAAACTGTACCTCAAGGAATTCGCCTCAAGGGAGGATTAAAATTACCAGAGGCTCAATCTGAGTACGTAGCCTTAGGTCAATTAAAAAAAATTGCTGAGAAAAATCAAATTTTCCGTTCCTTTATTGGTATGGGTTATTACGACTGCATCACTCCACCAGTGATTCAGCGCAATATCCTAGAAAACCCTGGTTGGTATACAGCTTACACTCCTTATCAGCCAGAAATCGCCCAAGGACGCTTGGAGGCGCTGTTAAATTTCCAGACGCTAATCATAGATTTAACGGGTTTGGAAATTGCTAATGCTTCATTACTCGATGAAGGAACCGCCGCCGCCGAAGCTATGAGTTTGAGTTACGGCGTTTGTAAAAATAAAGCCAACGCCTATTTTGTTTCTCGTGATTGTCATCCCCAAACCATTGATGTACTGCAAACCAGGGCTAAACCTCTGGGGATAAATATTATTATTGGCGATCATCAAACCTTTGATTTTGAGCAACCAATATTTGGCGCAGTTCTGCAATACCCTGCGAGTGATGGCACAGTTTACGACTACCGCGCTTTTATCGAAAAAGCCCATGCTAAGGGTGCATTGGTGACGGTAGCAGCAGATCCTCTAAGCTTAACTTTACTCACCCCTCCTGGTGAATTTGGGGCTGATATTGCCATTGGCAGTACGCAGCGTTTCGGTATTCCTTTGGGGTTTGGGGGGCCTCATGCAGCATACTTTGCTACAAAGGAAGAGTATAAGCGGCAAGTTCCAGGGCGAATTGTTGGTGTATCCAAAGATGCCCAAGGTAAACCTGCATTACGTTTAGCTTTACAAACCCGCGAACAACATATTCGCCGGGAAAAAGCTACAAGTAATATTTGTACTGCTCAAGTATTATTGGCTGTGATGGCGAGTATGTACGCTGTTTATCACGGCCCGGATGGATTGAAGAATATTGCAGAGAATATCCATCAGCTAACTTTAATTTTGGCGGCGGGATTAAAGCGTCTGGGTTACAGCATCAGTTCGGAACCGTTCTTTGATACTTTGCGAGTGGAACTGGGAAGACGCAATTTAGAGACAATTCTCGCAGATTGCCAAGCACGTAATATTAATTTACGCATTTTTGCTGAGACTGCGGTGGGTATTTCTTTAGATGAGACAACCACAGTCGATGATGTGATAGAACTATGGCAGATTTTTGCTAATAGCGATCGCCTAGATTTTGATTTTGCCGAAATTGCAGATGCGATCGCCACACAGCGACCATCGCCTTTACAAAACTCAACTTTTACCCGTACCAGCAATTACCTAACTCATCCCGTATTTAACCGCTATCACTCGGAAACCGAGTTACTGCGTTACCTACATCAGCTAGAAACTAAGGATTTATCTTTAACAACATCGATGATTCCCTTAGGATCTTGCACGATGAAGCTAAACGCCACTGCGGAGATGATACCCGTTACCTGGGCGGAATTTGGCAAAATTCATCCCTTTGCACCGCCATCGCAAACCCTGGGTTATCAAATCCTGTTTCAGCAACTAGAATCATGGTTAGCGGAAATTACAGGATTTGCGGGAATTTCTTTACAACCAAACGCCGGTTCTCAAGGTGAATACGCCGGGTTGTTGGTGATTCATGAATATCATCAAAGCCGAGGCGAAGCACACCGTAACGTTTGCTTGATTCCCACCTCAGCACATGGAACCAACCCAGCGAGTGCGGTGATGTGTGGAATGAAGGTTGTCGCCGTCGCCTGTGATTCACAAGGTAATATTGACGTTAATGACCTCAAAGCTAAAGCCGAAAAACACAGTCATGAATTAGCGGCGTTGATGGTGACATATCCCTCAACTCATGGCGTGTTTGAAGAAGCAATTCAAGAAATCTGTGCTGTAATTCACGAACATGGCGGACAAGTTTACATGGATGGGGCGAATATGAACGCCCAAGTGGGAATTTGTCGCCCCGGAGATATTGGCGCAGATGTTTGTCACCTGAACCTACACAAAACCTTCTGTATCCCCCATGGTGGCGGCGGCCCTGGTATGGGGCCGATTGGCGTGGCTTCCCATCTGGTAGAATTTCTCCCAGGACACCCATTAATCAAAACCGGCGGTACATTAGGGGCGGTAGCAGCTGCCCCTTGGGGTAGTGCTAGTATCCTGGTAATTTCTTGGATGTATATTGCGATGATGGGTGCAGATGGTTTAACCCAAGCTACTAAAGTCGCAATCCTCAACGCTAACTATATCGCCAAGCGACTTGAACAGTATTATCCCGTGTTATATCAAGGGAAAAATGGACTAGTTGCCCATGAATGTATTTTAGATTTGCGATCGCTGAAAAAATCGGCAGGTATCGAAATTGATGATGTCGCCAAACGGCTGATGGATTACGGCTTTCACGCGCCGACCGTCTCTTGGCCTGTGGCAGGTACAATCATGGTAGAACCCACAGAAAGCGAATCTCTAGAAGAATTAGATCGTTTTTGCGAGGCTTTAATTGCTATTCGCCAAGAAATCGCCGAAATTGAATCAGGTAAGGTGGATGCGCAAGATAACGTTTTGAAAAATGCGCCCCACACAGCCGAAAGCTTAATTACTGGCGAATGGAATCATCCCTATTCCCGCGAACAAGCAGCCTACCCCGCACCTTGGACTCGTCAACATAAATTCTGGCCGACTGTTGGTAGAATTGATGCAGCTTTTGGCGATCGCAATTTCGTCTGTTCTTGTCTCCCAATGGAGGCTTATTCCCAGCAATAATTACTGCTAATACATAACTATTAAAAATCACGCAAGGAAGCAACGTCTTTGCGTGATTTTTAATATACAGAAAACGCTAGTGATTCATAGTATGAATTGATACTTCTTCTTCTGTTTGGTTTTCTACAATGTATTTACATCCTCCGATAGCTTTTAAATATTGCTGTTTTTCTAGATCTATTTGGTAATCAGGACATCCCCCCATTCCCATCATAATTACCTTTCCTCTTTGACTAGAATTTGAAACAGATACGAAATTCCAACCGCCTGCTATCGTTTCGATATAATCTGTGCTGTTTGGATCGATGAATGCTCCCGTTCCGTATCCGTATGCACCACTTGTAGCATTGCTCGCTCCGATTGCTATTATCACTGCCATCACAGATATAACTATTACTTGCTGTATTCTCTTTATCATAGTAATATCCTCATGTATTACTTACTATTTCTTGTTTTATATTATACGTAGCTTTGATGTTTCGCAAGAGGAAATTATGGTATCACCTCAAAATTTTGGGGTAGTTTATATCTTGCACCTCAAGGTATAAACTATAGCTGTAGCCAGATAGATTAGGACATCCAGCTAAAATAAAACCTTGACAATAAAAGGCTTTCAAGTCTGTCAACCGTCAACAGTCAACTGTCAACAGCTATACATAACTATTAAAAATCACGCAAAGGTTTTGTCATTGCGTGATTTTATCAAAATATTCGTTGAAAAACCTGGCATTTTCAGGCTTTTTAGCAAATAAAACAGCCCTGCTTGTTAAGGGGGATTGACAAGGCTAGGCTTTAGAAACCACTGAAGTTATAACCAACTCCTACCAATAAACCAATGTCGGTATTTTCAAAAAAGCCAGCGTTGACACCAACAGTACCAGTAAATTGAGAAGTTAAAGGTACATCAATCCCACCGGATAATAAAAAGGCGGCTTCAGAATTATCGCCGGTTTTAATGGCTGCACCAATTCCTACGTAAGGCGCAATGGGTAAAGGTTCGCTAAATGGGTCGGCTACCTGTTGAAAGGTAAAGTCATAGGTGAGGGGAACTAGAATTGTAGTGTTATCTCCTAATATGGCAGCTGGTCTAATTGAGATAGCGTTTGTTAGCCCAACTTTACTAATGACGGCGAAGTTACCATCACCTAAAGCTGAGTCACTACCACTCAAGCCGATGTTACCTGCAATACCAAGATAGCTGCGACCACCACGAGTAGGTCTACCGGGGTCGATATCTGCTTGCGCTACTGTTGTATTCGCTGGTTGAGAAGTTGAGGCTGTAGGTGTAGATTCTGGGTTTTGGGGTGCAAATGCAGCTGCGGTAGTTTCTGCTGTACCGGGAACGGGAGTAAATATCCGGCTACCAGTTTTGATTGTTGCAATGTTAGGTAACTTTTCTTTAACTAAGAAAGTTGTAGGTTCATTAGGTAGTTGTTGGTTTGTCGCTTCTGTTGAAATTACTGGGTTGGCTGACTCAGTATTTGAAGCTTCACTTAACTGCTGACTACCTAGATTACCTAGATTATCTATAGTATCTGCTGTTTGGGCTAAAGTAGGTAAACCAGTAGTACCTAAAATAGCGATCGCAGTTAGATTGGATAGCCAAAAGCTTGTTTTACGAACAAAAATATGATTCACACTCACTCCTTACACAATATTGCCACACATAAAATGTCGGTTTGTTTCTGTTGATTCAAGAAATCTTGACAACATGTAACTATTTAACACGAAAAGTTTAACTATTACATCCTTTATTTGACGGAATTACTGAGGTGGTCAATGGTCATTGGTCATTTGTCAATGGTCATTGGTCATTTGTTGGCGATCGCTTTTTTCTCCCTTTTATACTACGGTGTCAATCAACTTCTATTCCAAATGATGCAAAAACTGAGAATATCAGTATTTTTACTGTTGACTATTGACTGTTGACTATTGACTGTTGACTGTTGACTATTGACTTTAGCCTCTATTCTCTATTGATAAACTGCTGACGGCTTCACTAATTAGTCTGGAGACAAAAGGTAAAATATCTCGGTTTTTGGCGTTGGCTTTACCTTCAGTGAACAATACTAAAAGGTAGGGATGGCGATCGCGGATTTCAATGTATGCTGCATCATGGCGTACCTGATTTGTCCATCCGGCTTTTGACCAAATTTGCGCGTCTTGGGGAATTCCACCGCCGATAAAGCCTGTTATTTGGTCTTCTTCTACATCTGCGGGTAAATCTTCGCTTTTGAGACTGCGTTGAAGTAAAGCCATCATCGCTTGCGATCGCGCACTGGAAACGGCAACGCCCCCGACTATACTATGTAACAACCGTGCGATCGCATTTGTGGTCAGCATATTGCGATTTTCTAGCATTTCTCCATAAAATGCCCGTTCTCTGCCATAAGGGCCATCACCCCAGGTTTTTTGACAGACGTTAATTGTCTGCATTTCTTCCCAGCCTAAAGATTGATAATAGCGGTTGATAAAATTGCGCTGGGATTTCCAAGTGTCAAAGGGGCCAGGCGTTAATTCTGGGCCGGATGTGGTACCAGTTAATACATCAACTATTAAGCTAGTAGCATCGTTACTCGAATCCACAATCATATCGTGCATGGCTCTTTCCAATTCTTTGGAAGGTTGTACCATGCCTTTTTCTAACCATTCGTGAACGGCTACTAAATAAAATAATTTCACCACACTTGCTGGGTAAATTCGCTCGACTCCCCGGTAAGTAAAACCACGGACTGTATGGTTCCAAAAAGCATCTGGTGTTAATGCGCCACCAGTATTTACTAGTACAGGCGGATCGTAGACAATCCAAGTCAGAGCAATTTGATTTCGGGCTAATGTGGGAAATTCTGCCCAAGTCGCTTCTAATATACTTGAACCGAGATTTTCGAGTTGTTCGTCTTTACGGAAAAAAATCATTGTTAGCTAATAACCTTGCAGAATGGTATCTAATTTAGAATCTTCAATCCAAAATCTCACATCGGCTGAGTACAATTGTCTGGCTGACCTTAATTTATATGATTCACCTGAATGTAGTCGCCTAGCAACTCAAGCTGCGGCTGGGCGACATCTGTGGGTAAGCGCAAATTTTCAGGATGCAGCTGTTGAAGTGTATTTGTGTGAAGATGATTACCCAGGGTGGGTATCTCTGAGTGATGTTGGTTTATTACAAACAGCTACTTTAGCTTATCGGGCAACCAGATTATCGGCAGCGGATATTAAAAAACTCTTACCGGGTGCGATCGCTTTTACGCACCAAGCAATGCAACAATCAAATTATTACCTTTGGGGCGGTACGGTGGGGCCGAATTACGATTGTTCGGGATTAATGCAAGCGGCTTTTGTGTCTGTGGGTATTTGGTTACCGCGAGACGCTTATCAACAAGAAGCTTTTACCCAAGCAATTGCAATGGCTGATTTAGAACCGGGGGATTTAATATTTTTTGGTACTCCCGAAAAAGCAACCCATGTGGGACTGTATTTGGGGGATGGTTGCTATATTCATAGTTCCGGGAAAGATAAGGGACGCAATGGCATAGGAATTGATCGACTAACGGAAACAGGAGATGAGGTTAGTCGGTCATATTATCAACAACTGCGCGGTGCTGGCAGAGTTGTGAAGAGTTATGAACCACAGGGGCGCAAATAAATATGAGTAGTGGGTTGGTTTCTGCAAGAACTGGTGAGGAAAATGGGGCGATTTTGGGAATTGTCCCTGATGTTTCCGTGGTTGTGCCTGTCCGCGATGAAGTGGAAAGTTTGCCATTATTATTAGAAGCGATCGCATCTTGTTTGAATGCCAATCAGTTGACTTATGAAATCATCTGTATTGATGATGGTTCTAGCGATGGTTCTGCTCAATGGCTCAAGGAACAAGCTCAAATTCGCAATGATTTAAAAGCAGTAATTTTGCGCCGCAATTATGGACAAACTGCGGCGATGGCTGCGGGGTTTAATTATGCTTTGGGTAAAATTATCGTCACCTTAGATGCGGATTTGCAAAACGATCCGGCAGATATACCCATATTATTAGCCAAGTTAGAAGAAGGTTATGATTTGGTCAGTGGGTGGCGACACAAACGTCAAGATGCAGCATTATCTCGCTTACTTCCGTCAAAAATTGCCAATTGGTTAATTGGGATAATTACAGGCGTGAAATTACACGATTATGGCTGTTCTCTTAAGGCTTATCGGGCTGAAGTTTTAGCTGATATGAACCTTTACGGCGAACTGCATCGCTTTTTACCCGCTTTAGCTTACATTGAAGGGGCGAGAATTACCGAAATCCCTGTGCGCCATCATCCCCGGCGATTTGGTCAAAGCAAATATGGCTTATCGCGGACTTTCCGGGTGATGATGGATTTGTTAACCATTTCTTTTATGAAAAAGTTCCTCACCAAACCCATGCATGTTTTTGGGCTTTTGGGTTTAATTTCGATGGTATTGGGAACAATTATTGGGATTTATTTAACTTTTCTTAAATTGGCATGGGGACAAATGATTGGTAATCGCCCATTGCTAATTTTAGGAGTTCTGTTATTAGTAACAGGGGTGCAATTATTTTGTTTTGGGCTGTTAGCTGAATTATTGATGCGTACTTATCACGAATCTCAAGGTAGACCGATTTATCGAGTGCGAGAAGTGGTAGCAAAAAACGTTAAGTAACGTCAAAATAAAAGGACAACTCATACCAATTTTTTATGAGGCTGCATAGAATTAGATTTCACCTAGCTCCCCTGAAAAAGGCTACCCTATAGACACCAGTCTTATAACCTAGCCCGATAACGTTTTGATCCCCCCTAACCCCCCTTAAAAAAGGGAGAAAAGAATCAAATTCCCCCTTGGGTAGTGGGATTTAGGCGGATCAAGCAACATTTTGCACTTAGCACAAAGATATGTGTACACCGTAGCTAAAAACGGGGGAACTAAAATCAAAGTCCCCCTTTTTAAGGGGGATTTAGGGGGATCTAAATATATGCAACTTTATATTAAATTGATCTCACTTACTATTTAACTGCATCTACCTTGAAAACCTTCGACAATTTTGATATTTATGTGCGCCAAAGCCTGTTAATTTTGTTTTTAGCAGGTTTATTATTTTGGTCTAGTATGTCTTCTTTGATGCCTACTTTGCCTTTATATATTGCGAATGTAGGTGCAAGTAAGCAACAAATTGGCCTTGTTATGGGTAGTTTTGCCATTGGCTTATTACTCTTTCGCCCCATTTTAGGAAACTTAGCCGATGGCGGTGGTCGAAAAATTCCTTTAATTATTGGTGTCATTGTCGCCGCGATCGCACCCTTTGGCTATTTATTCTTTCCATCAATTCCCATTTTGGGTGTAGTCCGCGCTGTACATGGCGTAGCTGTGGCGGCGTTTACTACAGGTTACAGCGCCTTGGTGGCAGATTTAGCACCACCCGCCAAACGTGGTGAAATTGTCAGTTACATGACTTTGGCGACTCCCATCGGTTTAGCAATTGGCCCCGCTTTGGGCGGTTATTTACAAGCAACAGCAGGAGATGGGCCGTTATTTCTCTTAGCGTCTGAATTAGCGTTTATTGCGCTATTGGGTATTGGCTTTATCATCAATCCGCCAATTATAAAATACCCATCAACAGAAAATCAAAAAACCAATTTTTGGCAACTTGTCATCAGTCCCAGGGTGAGAATTCCTGCCTTGGTAATGTTATTAGTTGGGTTATCCTTGGGTACTGTACATACCTTTATCGCTTTATTTATTCAAGAAACAGGCGTTAATTTTAACGCGGGGTTATTTTTCACTATCGCCGCCCTTGCTAGCTTTAGCGTGAGAATTTTTTCGGGACGAGGAAGCGATCGCTTTGGGCGTGGTTTATTTATTACAGCTGGCGTCATTGGTTACTTTTTAGCCACCTTGCTACTATGGCAAGCTAATAGTCAGATTACTTTCATTCTCGCCGCCATAGCCGAAGGCGCTGGTGGGGGAACCATAATTTCGATGGTGGTGACGCTAATGACAGATCGTTCCTTACCCCAAGAAAGGGGACGGATTTTTGCGATCTGTGTCGCCGGATTAGATTTAGGAATTGCGATCGCCGCGCCAATTTTGGGTTATGTAGCCGAACAAGTCGGTTATCGGCAAATGTTCGCTTACTGCACCGCTTTAAGCTTTCTCGCCTTGCTAATTTTCCTCACCCAATCCAATAAAAATCTGCGCGATTCCCTCAGCTTTGCCTTAGGCAGAGGCAAAGACCATTATTATCTGAATAAATCCTAATACAGCAGATTGCCAGTTGGTGAGGTACAGATAATCGTTGATTGTAGGGGCACTGGCACTGCCATGCCCCGAAGCGCGTACCTCATTTACCTGAAATATGCTGTATATAAAAAGAGGCGCAATTATTAATGAATAACTGCACCTCTTTAATTTATTTAACGGGCGAGGAGGGATTCGAACCCCCGACACCGTGGTCCGTAGCCACGTGCTCTAGTCCACTGAGCTACACGCCCTCGCACAGGAACTTATATTAGCACTTTCTCTCAAAATTATGCAAGACAATTTTTCAGATAATTTTGCCAATCTCTCCCATCTCGATTCCCAAGGACAAGCGCAAATGGTGGATGTGTCGCAAAAAACACCAACCATTCGCCAAGCTGTAGCGGCGGCGCAAGTACGCATGTTAGCGACAACTTTAGCCGCCATCCAAGCCGGAAATACGCCCAAAGGCGATGTTTTAGCTACTGCCAGAATCGCCGGAATTATGGCGGCGAAACAGACAGCAAATTTAATTCCCCTGTGTCATCCGCTACCCTTGCAGAAAGTTGAAGTGCAGATAATAGCCGATGAACAGCTTCCCGGCTATCAAATTCAAGCCACCGTCAAAACCAAAGCCGAAACCGGGGTAGAAATGGAAGCCTTAACGGCGGTTTCCGTTGCGGCTTTGACTTTATACGATATGGCGAAAGCTTTAGAAAAATCGATGCAAATTGAATCGATTCGCTTAATTAGCAAAACTGGCGGGAAATCTGGAGATTATTTCCCACAAGCAGGGACTTCCAATTAAAAAAATACCCACGGGGGTAGGGGCACGGCACCGATAAAATATCGATAATACCGAAAGTTTGTAGATGCCATGCCCCTACAAGTTGGATAATTTATTTTTTAGAGTTCCCTTGACACCAAGCAGAAAATTCTCACAATAAACTGATTACTGTAAATTGAGAGCAAAACCATGTCCGCTCTAACTCACAATGCTTTTGAAGCAGGACGGGTATATAAATCGACTGGTGCAATTCCTGTAAATCTGTTGCGATCGCCAATTTATCATGCCTGGGAGCGATCGCATCTCCAAGGATCTAACCCCTACGCCCTACAAGCGGAAAAACTTTCAATTATCGATACAGAAAGGTTAGTAGGGCAAAATAGTGCTTTAATTAACGCAGCTCGTCCCTATTTTAGAATTTTATCCCAAGCTGCCGGATCTGAGCGTCATGCAGTTATGTTAGGCGATCGCAACGCCGTTGTCTTAGATGTGGTAGGCGATGAGCAGACTGTACATGGGCCGGAACCTTTCCCTCTCCCCGGTTCCCTGCTTTCAGAAAGTGTGGCGGGAGCCAATGGAATTGGTACACCCCTAGCAGCAGCAGATTATATAGAAATTATCGCCGCCGAGCATTTTATCGAGGGGTTTCATTCCTTTACCTGTCAAGGAATTCCTCTGAAAAACGACAAACAAGAAATTATAGGCGTATTTAGTATCTCTCTGCGGCGTGCTGATGCAGGACAACGCCTCAAAGAAATCTTGAAATGCGCTAGTCATGGGATTGAAGCTGAATTTGTTGTTTCTAAATTAGAACAAGATGTGCGCCGGATTTTGACAGCTAATCCTGAAGATTATCAACCCATAGAAGAACTGCGTCAAGATATTATTCAAGCGCATCAAGCAGCACGCTTAAAAATGGAAATTGGCTCGCGGATGGTAGCCAACAATCGCTTAGATTATGCCATGCAAATTCTGCGACAAGCTGACAACTCAATTCAACTTTTTCGCCGTCGGGCGGAAGTTTGGCAGAGTTTAGCATCATTAGAACTAGGTGTAATTCAACCTGTTTGTCTCACAGATAGCATTCGCGATTTGGTAGATTTACTATCAACTGAAATCTCAATTCGCAAACTAGAAGTTGTCACATATTGGCAAGAAGAACCAATTCACGTATTAGCTGATTCGCGTAGCCTATTGCGCCAGCTTTTTCGCTATTTTTTACAGATATTTGAGATTGCAGGTAAAGGCGGTAAAGTCAAAGTAGCAGTGGATATGCTAGATTCTGGATTTGTGCAAGTCAGTTTTATCCCCAATGACAGATTAAATCTTGACCAATTAGAATCAGGCAAGTACACTCTTTCTCTACCACTAGCTAATCATAAATTATGAGCAGAAACATTTCAGCGAAGCGTAAAGTGCTGATTGCAGACGATGACGATGATAGTCGAAAGATGCTGGCTTTTTTACTGGAAGATGAAGGCTGGGAAGTCCAAGAAGCACGAGACGGTAAAGAAGCTTTAGCAACAATAATTAACGATCGCCCTGATTTATTAATTTTAGACAACCGAATGCCAGAATTAACCGGAGCCGAAGTTTATCAGCAAATGCAAGCCCAAGGTATTAATTTAGCAGTTGTTTTAGCTACAGCTTATGGACATATAGAAGAATTAGCTTCATCGTTAGGCATTGTTTATTTTGTTAATAAACCCTATGACCTTACAGAATTATTAACAACTATAGAATCTGCCTATGCAAATTTTTCTATTAGTAATATTTCTCATAATTAAAATTACCTATATTCACAACCAATCCCAAAATTATCCCAATTTACCAACACAATTTGACCAAACAAGGCAAAAGTAAAAAGTTAAAAGGCACTCATAAAGGGTCACAGAGCAAATAAATTCATTTATGGAACGAAATGGAAACATTTATTTCGAGACGCATAGCGCGAGAAATAATACTTCCTTATTAAATCCCCGCGCATTTATTTATGGGGATTATCTTTTTACTTTTTACTTCTTAAAGTAGAGGTACGGTAATGCCCATAGGTGTCAAATTAACGCGCAACCATTGTCAAGACTCAATTTTTAATTCCATCGCCTACCATCAAGCTCCGCGTTACCCCACCCCAGTTTTGTCTAAAGCCAAAACTTCCCCTCCCCTTGGCAAGGGGAGGGGTTAGGGGAGGGGTAAAATGCTTGTGGGGTAAGTGTTTTAACTTAAGTTTACACGTATGGGTAATGCCGTGCCCTTTTGAATATACATTAATCCTATTTAACCTGCGAATAAAAGCGACAAGGAAGACAGAAAGGACAAAGAGGACAAGGGAGATAAGTATTTGTGAATCAATTTTGGATGCGTGGATTTTAGATTTATTACCCGAATAAATTCGGGACTACCCTATGGGAACGCTACGGGAACATACGAGTTTAGATTTTAAATTTTTAATCTTCAATCCAAAATCTAAAATCTAAAATCTAAAATTCGGTGAATTATTTAGAATTGCTAGATTTGCAACCCTGACGCCAGACAGCGATTACTAGGAATTTTTACTTTTTCAAGAAATATTCTCAACCCAAACCTGTTGAGTGATACCAACTATTTTTTTGGGAATCATTGGTTGTAAGTACACCTTTCCCAGAAAAATAGGGGTATTATATGAAAATTGCACAAATTATTGACAAATGGACAATCTGGTGGCGACGAAGGTTGAGATTAAATATCAAGGCGAGATTTTTTTATTTGTGTGCGATCGCGCTTTCTCTGACATTCATCGCTAATGCTTGTAGTTTTGGGCAAAACCAATCTCTCCAACCACTGCGCATCGGAATTACCAGTTGGGTAGGCTTTGATATTATCCGCTATGCCCAACCCGCAGGCATCTTCAAGCAACGGGGATTAGCAGTGGAGTTGGTACAATTTGATAACCAGCAAGATTCTAGTCGAGCCGTGATTCGTGGCGGATTAGATGCGGCGTTTGTGTCTTTTTGGGATGCGATGCAAGTCGATCCAGGTAACGATAAACCAGCAGTATTAATGACAACGAATATTTCTGCTGGTGCAGATGGAATTGTTGCCAAACCAGCAATAAAATCTGTAGCAGATTTACGCGGTAAACAAGTAGGTGCAAAGTTAGGTACTGTCAATCATTTGATTTTATTAGAAGCTTTAAAAGCCCATAAAATCAAACCTGCTGATGTGAAAATTCTCGATTATTCCAATGAGGTAGCCGCCGAGAAAATTAAAACAGGTGCGATTGATGCGGCGGTGTTATGGGAACCAATGCTAGGGGAAACGGCGAAAAAAATCAAGGGCAATATCATTCATACTACTAAGCAACTAGACAGTCTGGTAATTGATATTTTGATGTCTAGCGACAGAACGGTGAAAGCGAAAAAAGCCGAATTCAAGCAATTTCTTTTAGCATGGTTTGATGTCATGCAGGCTGTAGAAACCCAGCCGAAAAAGGTATTTGACACTGTTGCGCAAACATTGGGACAAAGTAGTGATTCTTTTGCTGCTGATTATGCAGGATTAAAAAAAGGCGATATGACTTTAAATCGGCGGATGTTCGCCGCCGATAGTCGTCTCAATTCTGCAAAAAAAGAAATTATACAACTACTGCAAGCAGATCCGCGTCACGGAAGAGTTATTCGCCAAGATGTAGAGATTAATACCTTACTTATCAATGAAGCAATGGCGGGATGGAAATCATGAGCCAGTCAAATAAAAATCGCTTATCGCAGCAACTATTGATAGGTTTTGGTATTTCTCTGATTACGGTTGGCTTAACTACATTGGGATTTAACCACTTTTTGATTAAGTCACAACTAAGATATAAGCAAGAACAACGTGCCCAAACCATCACTCAAGGGGTGGCATTTTCCACAGAAGGATTAATCGAACTGGGAAATACGAGCATTATTAAACGCATCGTCCAAAATTACGCCACAATGGCCTCAGTGCTAGAAGTCGCCATTGTGAGTCCCGATGGACAAACCCTGGCTCGGAGTGGCGCGCAAGCAAAAAATCGCCCCTATGCCGCCATTTATCCACAATTGGCGCAAATTTTACAAGAGGCTGCACAAACAGGTATAGAAAAGAATTTTCGCACGCAAATAGATGGTAGACCAGTATTAGTGGAAATTTTGCCCTTTAGCAGCACATTATTTGCCCAAGAAAACCGACGGGGATTAGCGATCGCGATTCTTGATGTGAAAGAATTACAACAGCAAGCTTGGCAAACTTTCTCTACTTCTACCATTACCCTAGTCGTTGGCATGTCAGCAATTTTGGTGTTGATGACAATGATGATTCAGCGATTAGTTTTACATCCCTTGCAACGGTTGAATAAAGCCGTCACCAACAGTCCCAGCATTGACTATTTTGTCATGCCTAGCGGTTTGCCTAATAATGAAATCAAATTCCTGGCGCAGACAATTCAAGCAGCAGCTACCAGAGTAGAAGCTTATCAGCAACTGGAACAGGAAATAGCACAGCGCAAACAAGTTGAAGCGGCTTTACTAGAGTCAGAAGCACAACTACGACAGCAAGCGCAAGATTTAGAGAAAGCTATGCAAGAGTTGCAGCAAGCGCAAATACGCATCATTCAAACGGAAAAAATGTCGAGTTTAGGACAGCTAGTTGCAGGTGTAGCCCACGAAATTAACAATCCAGTCAGCTTTATTCACGGTAATCTCAATCATATTGAGGATTATACTCAAGATTTGTTGCAATTAATCCAGCTTTATTGCCAAAAATATCCAGATAATCCAGAAACTATCGATAAAGTAGCAGAAATCGACCTAGAATTTATCCAGCAAGACCTTCCCAAGCTGATAGGTTCAATGAAAACAGGTACAGAACGTATCCGGGGAATTGTCCAATCTCTACGCAACTTCTCGCGTCTGGATGAAGCTAAGTTGAAAATAGTAGATGTACATGAGGGGATTGAAAGTACCCTACTCATTCTCCAAAGCCGTTTTAACCCTAAACCTGGCTTTGCTGGTATCGAAGTCATTAAAGACTACAGCCAGTTACCTAAGGTGGAATGTTATCCAGGACAATTAAATCAGGTATTCATGAATATTTTGGCAAATGCCATTGATGCGTTAGAAGCATCAACTAGCCATCAATTAGCAGCAAAAAAAAATCCCCAAATTTCTATTGTTACCCAAGTTTTAGCAGACAAAGCCGTCTCTATTCATATTCATGATAACGGTTACGGCATGGATGAAACCGTAAAAGCGAAGTTATTTGACCCCTTTTTTACTACCAAACCCGTAGGTAAAGGTACTGGTTTAGGCTTATCTATTAGTTATCAAATAATTGTCGGCAATCACGGTGGTAAGCTGTACTGTAATTCTTTCCCAGAACAGGGTACTGAGTTTGTCATCGAAATTCCTATTTATCAGGGAAATCCCTAACTGCTGGGAGTAAATTTCCCAAATGACTAACTAATGAAAAATTTATGAGAATTGGCTGGCTTTGATAGTCTTTGATACTGTTGTAGTTAATTCATACCCAACAATCTTAGAATAATTAGGGTATGTTGAATTATGTAACAAAAATTTATGCCTCCTCGTTGGCCTACCAAACCCGATCGCCAAGACCCAGCTTACCGCAAAATAGATGACAGAATGAACTTTGCTGTTCATGTAGCGATCGCGGCGACGATAAACTCCGGACTATGGTTTTTCTACAATCTCAAAGCAGCTAACTGGGAATGGCTACCTTGGGTATCAGTCAGTTGGTTGGTGATTTTGTTAGTCCATTTTCTTTATATCAGCGCGATCGCCAATTATTCCGATACCCCACCCAAATCTACCTAAATATAGACCATAAATGCTAGGGCGATGTAACCTGTGACTGTAGAGTTAGCCCAGCCAATTGAGCGATAATAATAAAGAACCTGAGAGTTAGCGCTTTTCGTTGATATGGGGTGATTTTTATGGCTAAGACTAACACCACAGAAATGCTAGAAGCCCTAGCAGCTGAAATAGGGGAAAATGTTTACATAGACATTGCTAAGTGGCATCTTTATTTATCTAATGCCAAATTGCATACCGTTGTCGCCGAACAGCTATATCCCTTAATTACTTCCAATACGGTGAATGAAGACAGAGTTATCGCCGTATTAGCTGCAATTCCTGTGAAAATTGGTGGTGGCAGGAAAGAAATTCCCTTAATCGATTTACTACCCCTGCAATGTCAGGTAAGTTTAGTCGATATTCTCGAAAAATTCCAACGCGAGTTGTAACATCTCTACTTTCAGTGTCCCTAGTGACTTTTGCAGCATCCTCTTAGCAGAGGTGGAGGACATGAATACATATCAGTTTCACGATGAATCTAGCCTAGCCGAAACAGCCGAGAATCTAGGTAAAAAAGCTTTGGCCTTAGGTTTGATTCCTAGTTTTGTAGTGCGTTATTTTCCTGATAGCAGGGAATATTACATTCCTAACGAAACACAATCGGAACCTTTAACACCAGAAGAGGCATATATGCGGTTAAGAAAAATAGTGGAACAATCTGGTAAGGCTTAAATTCCCTATTTTCCAATTTTCAGGCAGAATTGGCGATATTTAAACATTAAATTCTGACCAATTCTCTCAAAACCCTAAACTACGCATTACGCATTACAAATTACAAATTACAAAGAGGTGAATTATATGTTTTTACAAACCAAAGATACCAATGATTTAATTAAAATTGTCGATTTTGAAGAATTGATCGATCCTAATAAAGATACCGTTCACGGTAAAGACCAAGAAGGTCAAGAAGAACAAGAAACAGATATCTTTAAAAAAGAAGAGTTAGTTTTTCCTTCAGGAGAAAGTCTTCCCCGTTGTTGGCTAGATGCTAATTATAGATAGGTTTTACCACATTAACGCTCTCAGGCTAGAAGCCTGGAGCTAAGGGACTTCCAACTAAAAAAATATTCCATCGCTGTGTATGCAGAGGAAGCAGAGGCAGCAGAGGAGAAAGAATCTGCCGCTATGAAAATGGGATAATTTATTTTCTGGAAGTCCCTAAACAAACAAAGCCTGCCTACGCAGGCTAAATTATAGCAATCCAATTTGAGTTGCAAACAGGATTTTTTATAAAACCGCCAAGACGCCAACGACGCAGAGGAAGAGAAAGCAGAGAATGTTTATAAATAATTTAGGATTGCTATATATATAGCTTCATCGAAGAAGGAAATAGAGAATAGAGAACTCTTAACAGTTTTCCTATTCCCTATTCCCTCTGGGAGTTAAGAGATTCCTAGTTCTATAAGTAGCAAGTTATGTGTTGGTTTTAAATCCACATACATTACATTCTGTTCCCTGTTGCCTGTTCCTTGTTCCCTCTTTAACTTGAATTGGTATTAGCTAAAAATGGGTAATAAATCGGGAAATAAACTATTACCCATTTTTAACTATTGCTCTATGAAATAGCTTTATCTTGGACTATTGCATCTGACTTTTCATTAGAAGAAAATGCTTTAGTGATCCAGGAAGTCAAAATGTGAGATAAAACACCCATAGGCCCGGCAAATAAACACAGGATCAGAGAATGAATTGTCCAAATACCTGTAGTTTGTCCTTGCCAATATATCCAACGCCCAACAAATAAATCCATCACTAGAAAATGAATCCAACCAGTAGCGGCGGCTGTTTCATCAGCAAAAAATTTGGCAATATCAGCTAACTGCGGATTAGATAAAGCTTGGGCATTTTCTGGGGTAATGCTGGTAACGAATAAATATACATAGGCTCCAGCTAAAGGTAAAAAGGGTATATATGATTCCATCACTTTTCGAGTGACTTTCCAATTAGGTAGGAGAATCATCAAAGCCCAAAAGGGTAATACAAAAAGATTGGCAACGTTAAATAATTGCGTGATGTCCATAGATTTGATTGCTTGTTATTGGTGACTAAATCTGCCACAAATTATCCTACTCCTAAAATGGATTCGTGGAGAAATATCACAGACAATAACACAGATAAGATGGGAGTCAGCAAGGCAATATTTGAGCAAATCCCCGTGGTGGTTAGCCGCAAAGCACGATTCCAAAGTATAAATGCGATCGCACCCGGGAAAATTGCCAAATAAAGGATTCCTAAAAATTGAGTATTTGTTAGTTCATAGCTGAATCCAAACCGAGGTATCATACATATTAAAAATAATAATCCAAATAAATTAAATAGAAACATCCCAATATCGACATCAATTTTTCTGTGTTTAATTAACACTGAAAATAATGCCCAGGATAAAGCCGCAGAGAAGCTGGAAATTGTCCCTAAATTCATGCCTATATTCAGTGATTTGCCTTGGGCAATCAAAATGTATAATCCGAGAAATTCTAAACAATTAATTAAAGCTGATTTTTTAGATATTGGTTCCTTAAAACATAAACCTGACAACAACAACATCAGTAATGGATATAGGTAAAAAATTACTACAACTTGAGAAGCGGGCAGAAGTTGATATCCTTTCAAATAGAAAATCTGTTGAATACCAAAACCAATTATTCCCGTAACTATAAAAAATCCAGGTTGTTTTTTGAATATTTTACTGCATTCCTGCATTTTTATCTGGAATAACAAGTTTATTCCTAAAATTAGAGTAGTAAAAAAGCCCACATAAACTGCTACAATAAAACTATCTAGTGTAGAAAATGTTAACTTAAAGCTAACTCCTAAAGTTGCCCATAAAGACACAGCCAATAATGCATATATCATTCCTCTAAGATGGTTTTTATAACTGGATAAAATCAGATTTGACATTAATTTGACCAAGATAAATTAGTCACTAAATATTAAAAGGAAACGGGTAAAAGAGGAAATAGTTTTCCTTTACCTGTTCCCTATTGTAGATTACCTCTTAATGCTGACTAACCTATAAAGCCACTAGTTGCGATTCTATCTCCGCAGATTTTAAATCGCGACCGATGAATACTAAACGAGTTTGCTTAGGTTCTTCTGGTTGCCAAGGGCGATCGTAAAATTTATCAAAGCGATTACCTACACCTTGCATAACTAAACGCATAGGTTTATTGGGGACAACTACAAAACCTTTAATCCGATAAATCTCTTGTTGATTTACTATTTGTTGTAGCTGTTGTTGCAGTTTTTCCGGGTCAAAAGCCCGGTCTAAAATAACATGAGTTGAGGTAATTTCGTCATCGTGATCGTGGTCTTCTTCTGTATCGTGATGACTAGGACGACTATCTAAATTATCTTCCACAGCCGCTTGCAAACCGAGTAAGATAGATGGATCGATTTGACCGCGATCGCTCTCGACAATCTTCACCACTCTGGGTAACTCTTGTTTAACTAACTCCTCAACTTGAGCTTTAGTTTCCGCATCCACCAAGTCAGTTTTATTTAAAACTACCAAGTCTGCACAAGCTAATTGGTCTTCAAACAGTTCTTGCAATGGTGTTTCATGTTCTAGACTATCATCAGCTTGCCGTTGGGCTGCTACCGCCTCAGGATTGCTAGCAAATGTCCCTGCTGCTACCGCCGCACAATCAACAACAGTAATTACCGCATCTACTGTTGCACCAGTGCGAATTTCTTGCCAACGGAAAGCCTTAATTAAGGGTTTAGGTAAAGCTAACCCAGAAGTTTCAATGATAATCGAGTCAATGCGATCGCGCCGCTTGAGTAACTCTTGCATCGTCGGATAAAACTCTTCTTGTACGGTGCAGCACAAACAGCCATTAGTTAACTCAAAGATATTACCGCCATCCTGACTATCTTCGGGACAAATTTGACAGGATTTCAGCAATTCGCCATCAATACCCAGTTCGCCAAATTCATTAACTAAAACCGCAATCCGGCGTCCTTGGTTGTTTTGTAGCAGGTGGCGAATTAGGCTAGTTTTACCACTACCTAAGAAGCCTGTGATCACTGTGACAGGAATTTTTGTAGCCATTGTTTAACGCGAATTTTGCCCAAAAGCCTTACTCGGCCTCTAAGTGCATTTTCCCCCATCCCCCCGTTGATTGGAAATCAGGACACAGATGTATGAAAGAGGACAAGGGAAGAGGCAGAGGGGCAGGGGGCAGGGTGCAGGGGGAGACAAGGAGGACAATTGTAGAGACGCGATTCATCGCGTCTGTGGCCAATGCCCAATGCCCAATGCCCAAATAAAATTTGGGGCAACTTCCTTGCGATCGCCTCATTTACTCAGGTGACCCCAGGGAAATTGCCCCGAGAATTTATCCAAATTGATTTGACAAAAAAATATTACTCAGCAGTAGCCAGTTCGGTGCTGCCACGGGCGCGCTTTCTGGTTAAGCTGTTGTACAGCATGATACCAATAGCTTTGATTAAATTACCTTCTAATTCTTTGAACATCTTCATGTTCATGCCAAAAGCAGCGTTGGCTTCTTCCACAATGCGATCGGCTGTAGCTTCATCGATGGGTAATTCATCTAAAGCTTGACGATACTTAGCTTTAAATGCCTTCTCGTCAGTAATATCTGCAAATTCATAAAATGCAGTACCACCTTCAGTCAGGTTCATTGCTGTTTGGGCAATACCTTTGAGGATTTGACCACCAGATAAATCACCTAGATAACGGGTGTAAGAATGGGCGATTAATAATTCTGGTTCTGTAGCAGAGATTTCTCTGATGCGTTGTACGTAAGCTTCCCCGGCTGGAGATAGCTGTACTTGTTCCCGCCAGTTAAAACCGTAGTAGTAACTCAGGTCTTCCTCTAAGGTTTGCTTCCGGTTGAGTTCGGTAAAATTAATTTTGCTAACAATCGGATGGTTCTGGTGCTTTTCCATTTCTTCTTCCATAGCTGAGTAGATGAAATAGAAATTACCAACTAGCTTGCGGTATGAGCTTTTCTCCACCACTCCTTTTAAAAAGCACTTGACAAAACCAACATTTTCTGCCATCGTATGGGCTTTTTTAGTACCTACACGCAACTTGCTTGCTAAATTGCTACTCATGCTAAATTTCTCAACTTTAAAAGGTCTACTACCAGAGTTTCGATTTATCAACGGCTAAATTAGGCCATTAAAACGTTACATTAGAACGATTTGATGAGAATTTATATTAAAAATCTTTAAGCTGACAGCATTTGCAGTTTGTTACACAGCAAATTGTCAGAATCTCTAGTTTAGGAAGATGATTCACCGTTTTTCTGAGCTAATTTTCTGATTTGCCACCATAACTGCTGATATTGCTGAAAATTAGCGGATGTGATGTTGAATACAGTTGATTGGTCTGCTACTGGCTTTTTGAGGCATGATTCACTAGGGAAAATATGGAAAAATTCCAGTAAAGGTTGCAGAGATTATTTATCAATTTCCCCTTCTCCAAGAAATTAAGGAATCTTCACGAATAACCAGAAAATTTAATAAGTATTTTCCCTGGTAAACAGTATTCTTATATTAGAGATATGCTCTAAATATCACAAATATATATAAGTAAGCGTGTTGATTTTAATGGGATAAAAAACAAAGAATCGCGATCGCCAAAACGGGTATCAGTAAATATGCAGTGATGCTGTACTACTTACCATCATCCTAAAACGGATAAAGGCGAATTTTTCAAAAATTACTATCAAGCAATTGGGGTCACAAGTAAGCATTAACACTGATAAATGTGATACCCGTGATTTTTATGATCTAGTTACTTATGCAAATTAAGCGGTAATAAGTCAGAATTGTTGAACAAAGTATAAAGTGCTATTCTCCTGTGTGATTGTGTGGAGTGTTTTAAGATATGGTTTCATCAATAACTCGAACTCAAAGCGGACTTAATGAAGTTTCTGCTATAGCAGACAATATTATCGCCAGTAATTTTGCCCCAAATTTAATATCGCTACCAAAAAATCCCTTATTCGGTACAGATGGGATTCGCGGGCGAGTAGGAGACTTACTCAATGCACCTTTAGCATTGCAAATTGGTTATTGGGCGGGGATTGTTTTACAGACTCACGCCAAGCGCTTAGGCCCTGTCATTCTCGGACAGGATTCCAGAAACTCCAGCGATATGCTAGCAATGGCCTTGAGTGCTGGGTTAACAGCAGCCGGAATTGAGGTTTGGTATTTAGGTTTATGTCCTACACCATGTGTTGCTTATCTGACAAGCATTACAGATGCTATCGGCGGGGTGATGATTTCTGCTAGCCATAATCCACCAGAAGACAACGGTATTAAAATTTTTGGTGCAGATGGTGGAAAGTTACCACTAGCATTGCAAGCAGAAATTGAAGCTGGACTGCGGGGTAATAAAGCTGTTATTGGTGTAAATAATTGCGGACGCCATTATTCGCGTCAAGAATTAGTGACAAATTATGGTGATGCGTTAAAGCAACCTTTGCAAGGTGCAGTAAATCTTCAGGGAATGAAGATTGTTTTAGATTTAGCCTGGGGTGCGGCTGTGGGGTTAGCCCCAAAAGTTTTTCGGGAATTGGGGGCAGAGGTTATTTGCTTGCATAATGAAGCAGATGGCGATCGCATTAATGTTGATTGCGGTTCTACCCATTTAGAAATGCTGCAAGCTACGGTACAAGAACATAACGCTAACGTTGGTTTTGCTTTTGATGGTGATGCCGATCGCGTGTTAGCTGTAGATAGTACAGGGAGACAAGTTAACGGCGATTACATTCTTTACCTCTGGGGACGCCACCTCAAGCAACAGCAACAGTTACCAGATAATTTGATTGTTTCTACCGTGATGGCTAACTTAGGCTTTGAAAGGGCTTGGGAAAAGCTAGGCGGAAAATTAATTCGCACTGCTGTGGGCGATCAATATGTGCAAGCCGAAATGTTACGCACTGGGGGAATGCTAGGCGGCGAACAATCTGGCCATATTTTGTGTCTGCATTATGGTATGACCGGAGATGGTTTATTAACAGCTTTGCATATAGCAGCTTTAATTAAAGAAGTTGGCGTAGAACTCCATGACATGGTAGACCAAAGCTTTCAGACATACCCACAACTATTAAAGAACGTGCGTGTATTAGATCGCGATCGCCGCATGGCTTGGAAAGATTGCGAACCTCTACAAAAAGCGATCGCCCAAGCCGAAACAGCAATGGGTGATGCTGGCAGAATTTTAGTGCGTGTTTCTGGCACAGAACCAGTTATCAGGGTTATGGTGGAAGCGGCCAATGCAGAATTGGCTCACCACTGGACAAATGAACTAGTTTCTCAAGTCCAGCAACACTTAGGATAAACAGTGCTGAAGTGCTGAGTTATACGTAATTCAGACTCAGCACTTCAGTACTGAAATCAATGGCGAAACCCCAGAAAAAATCTTCAAAATCCTCAAAATCGAAAAAGCGTAGGCGTAGCCCGCCGCAGGCATCGCAATCTGACAAACCTACCCTAAGCCTCAAAGAACAGCTAGCCCAAAAGCGCAAAGCTAACCTAGCAAAAAAAGAATTTATCAGTTTACTAACAACCGCCTGCGGTGGCGGTCTGTTCTTGGGGATAATACTGTTTGCTGCAGGTGGAATTAAAGCAGCAGTTCCCGCCGTTTTAGCAATTATTATTTTTTCCTTAGCTTACAAATATCCCCGCCAAGCTTTATTTGCTTTTATAATTTATGTCCCCTTTGGCGGAACTATTACTTATTACATCGGTAATAGCCCTATATTGCAATTAGCTAAAGATGCTTTTTATATTCCCGCCTTAATCGGAATTTGGCAAACTTGTCGCAAACAGGGGTTACCTTTCATTATTCCTAAAACTATTAAAATTCCCCTGTTTATTTTATTAGGCTTTTGTTTATTAACGTTGCTATTTATTAATGGTGGACAGCAGTTTAATCCGCCCCCTGTAGGACTATTAGAAAAACCACCGAAAGAAATACCTTTAGGCATGGGTATTTTAGGACTCAAAGTCTTTTTAGGCTATGTTCCCCTGATTACCTGTGCTTATTATTTAATTCGCAATCAAAAAGATTTTTTATTTTTATCTCGTCTACAAGTTGTCATCACATTAGTTTGTTGTACTCTCGGCTTGATTCAATATTTATTATTACTAACTGGTGTATGTCAGGGCACTAGAGGTTACGTAGGAGATGCCTTATTTAGAGCTACTTTAGAAGCGCGATGTTATTTTGGTGGCTCATTATTATATAGTCCCGAAGAAGGAGTAATTCGCCTTCCTGGAACTTTTGTAGCGCCTTGGCAATGGGCATGGTTTTTAATTTCTAGCACCTTTTTTAACTTTGCTACTGGCTTTACAGATCCAGCGATAATTTGGCGATTTATCAGTTTAGGTTCCCTAGCAGCAGTCTTTATTAATGCTGTAATTTCAGGACAGAGAATTGCCTTAGCATTAGTTCCAACATGCTTTATAGTGTTGCTATTTTTAACAGGGCAAATTGCCAACTTTAAACGTTTTATTCCCATCATTTTAGGATTGGCGATGATTCTGGGAATTGCAATGGTAAATAACCCAGAAGTAGTTCAAGAAAGATTGGATAGCTTCACTACTCGTTGGGAAGCTGCTCCACCCCAAGAGTTTATAATTCAGCAATTTAACGATACCGTAAACAATCTCGATAACCCGTTAGGAAATGGCTTAGGAAGAGCCACTAATTCGGCTCGTTCAATGGGGGAAACAAAACTTATAGAAACTTACTATCCTAAAGTAATTTATGAAGTGGGAATTTGCGGATTAATTGGCTTCTTACTTTTGGTTACTACTCTCACCAAAGCTAGTTTTAAAGCTTATCGTTCCCTAAAAAATCGGAACTTCCGAAGTTATGGTGCAGCTTTGTGGGTATTTATCATATTTATTAGCTATAACACCTATTATTATCCTCTAGATGTTGATCCAGTCGCCGTTTATTACTGGTTTTTCGCCGGAGTTCTGTTGAAATTGCCTTTAATAGAGCAACAAGATAAAGAAAATATATCAGCGCAATCGACAGCTAAAAGAAAGCGCTCCTTAACTTAAGCAATCATCTGAAAATAACTCATCTATATAATAATACCGTAAACTCTCGGAGGGCAGATAATTATTTGTAGATTAGGCTAGATTCAAGATTTAGTAAGTTTGAATTTAGACCAATTTTCTCTAAATTTTTAATGAATAATTGCTGGTTTTTATTAGCGTAATTGACATTTTATTAAAGAAATATCTCAAGTTATGTGCGCTAACTCATATCATGTCCGCTTGATTATTTACTAAATCTCAAGAACCACCCCAACAAAGTGATGCTTTGTTTCCCCTCCCCGCAAGCGGGGAGGGGATTAAGGGGAGCCAGCCGCGTGGGCGGGTTTCCCGACTTGAGCGGACTGGCGTGTGGGGTGCAGTGACTATGGGAATCATAACTAATTACCCGGACATGATATCAAACCAAAAAAATCCTAATACAGACTTTATGAAACAGGATTAACTTTAACTATTGATCTATAAAGAATTATGAGTGATTTACCTTTAATTTCTGTAGTTATTCCTACTTATTATCGGGAAGAAGCATTAAGAGATACTGTAGTAGATATCCTCAAACAAGATTATCCAAATTTTGAAGTTATAGTAGTAGACCAAACGCCAAAACATCAACCAGAAATTCAAAGTTACCTGGAAGAAATGACAACAGCAGGTAAAATAAAATGGTTACGTTTAGATTGGGCGAGTTTACCAGGGGCGCGTAATTATGGTATCCGTCGCTCACAGGGTGACATAATTTTATTTATTGATGATGATGTTCAATTAAAGCCAGAGTTTTTATCAGCCCATGTGAAAAACTATTTGCAAAAACCAGAAGTAGGGGCTGTTGCGGGACGAGTATTTGACAGAATGAAATTAGGCGATTCTGGGGGAGAATTGGAAATTGAATATCTTCCTCCCGAAGCAATGGAACCGGGAATTGCTTGGTATTACATAGATTTAGTCCACACTATTAAACCTCAGCAAGTGTTAACAGCTAGGGGTTGTAATATGTCTTTTCGGCGGGAAATTTTTAGTAAATATGGGCTGAGATTTGATGAAAGGTTTCGCGGGAGTGCTGTACGCGAAGAATCGGATTTTTGTTTGCGGGTGCGACAGACAGGATATAAGATTTGGTACGATCCAGAGGCTAATTTAGTGCATTTGGGTGAAGAGACTGGGGGTTGTCATGATATTAGTATGCGATCGCTCGAATATCAACTCACCTTTTACCACAATCATTTTTTACTCGGTCTGAAAAACCTCACGGTTAGCCAAGCTTTACGCCTTTACGCCCGTTTATTTGATTGTCACGTACTGGGACGACCTCCTTGTCATAAAAGCGGTTCTCCTATCAAAATCTTGACTCGTGGCTGTTTCTATATTTTGGGTTTTCTCAAAGCTGTATGGACTATCATTCAATCAATTTGGAATGATGGACAAATTTATAGTCGTCTTGACCAACAGAGTTTTAATTAATTTTTAAATATATAAACCCTGTTTTTTAGGGTGGGAATTACCCGCCTGATAAATTTTCCTATATTTATATTAATTATGAAAATTTTAATTGCTAGCCATACTTATATTGTAGACTTAAATTGCCAAAAATTACGCGCTTTATCTCAACTAGAACCAGGAATTGAGGTTACGGTTGTTGTTCCTAAAAGATGGCGACCTGGTGGTGTACAAAATAAAATTATCGCTACAGAATACCGAGATGAAGGTGCATTTAAAATTGTACCTATTGCTAATTTTAGCCAAAATCAGCAAGGATTACTCACATTTGGCACAGATTTAATCGCTTTATTACAACAATTTCGTCCCGATATTATCCAAGTAGAACAAGGTTCTAGAGGACTGGCTTATACTCAAGCGATCGCACTAAATTTACTTTTGGGTTTAAATGCCAAAAATATCTTTTTTACTTGGTGGAATTTACCCTATAAACTTAATTTACCAGTTGCTTTATTAGAAAAATATAACCTCAGTCACAGCGATGGGATTATTTGTGGTAATCAAGATGGTGCAGAAATATTCAGGCAAAAAGGCTATACAAGACCGATAAAGATTATGCCACAGTTGGGTGTAGATGAGCAATTATTTACTCCTCAACAGAAACCAGAGTTAGCTGCAAAATTAGGTATTTTACCTAGTGATTTTGTAGTCGGTTTTGTGGGTAGATTTGTGCCAGAGAAGGGTTTACTAACTCTTTTACAAGCATTAATTAGTATCAAGGATAAATCTTGGAAGCTACTGTTGTTGGGAAGGGGAGAGTTACAGACAGAATTACTGAAGATAGCCGCAGAAAATCAAATTCAAGAACGAGTAATTATTATTGAAAGTGTTCCCCATCATGCAGTACCTGAGTATATTAATTTGATGAGTACTTTAGTATTGCCATCAGAAACGACATATAAATTTAAAACTTTAACTGCTATTGGCTGGAAGGAACAATTCGGTCATGTAATTATTGAGGCGATGGCTTGCAAAGTTCCGGTGATTGGTTCTAATTCTGGCGAGATTCCCTATGTAATTGGTGATGCTGGTTTGGTATTCCCGGAAGGAGATTTTCAGGCTTTAGGGAGTTGCTTAACGCAATTAATTGATAACTCTGAATTTGCTATGAGGTTGGGGTATATGGGGTATCAAAGGGTGATGGATAAATATACGAATCAGGCTTTGGCGCGACAGCAGTTAGATTTTTATCAAGAAGTTGTTAATAGTAAGTTTTAATTTTAAACGCAAAGGGGCGCGGAGGTTTACGCAAAGGGGCGCAGAGAAGAGGTTTTGTTGGAGGGATGGATGAATTTATGAAAATATTACAGGTTGTTCCTTCTGTTTCTCTTGTTTATGGGGGGCCTAGTCAAATGGTGTTAGGATTGGCTCCGGCTTTGGTAAGGGAAGGTGTAGAGGTTACGTTAATTACTACTGATAGTAATGGTGATAGTGGACAAAAACCTCTGGATGTTCCGTTAAATTATCCTGTTAAACAAGATGGGTATGAAATAATTTATTTTCGTTGTGCGCCGTTTCGTCGTTATAAATTTTCTCTAGATTTACTTGCCTGGTTAAAATGTCATGCTGGTGAGTTTGATTTGGCTCATATTCATGCTTTATTTTCGCCTGTGAGTAGTGTAGCTGCGGCTATCTGTCGTCAGCAAAATTTACCTTATATTTTGCGCCCTTTGGGAACTCTCGATCCGGCTGATTTACGTAAAAAGAAATTATTAAAACAGTTATATGCAGCTATTATTGAAAAGCAAAATTTGGTTGGTGCATCTGCAATTCATTTTACTAGCGATCGCGAAGCTAAAACATCAGCAAAATTTGGGGTAAATACGCAAGATTTAGTAATTCCTTTGGGTGTGATTCCGCCTAAATGCATCAACGAACAACAAAAGAGTTTAGTACGCCATCAATTAGGGATTCCGAGTGATTTACCTGTAATATTATTTATGTCGCGGATTGACCCGAAAAAAGGGTTAAATTTGTTAATTCCCGCCTTAGAAAAACTATTAGCGATTGGTTGTAATTTTCATTTTGTCTTGGCTGGAACAAATCCCCAAGATCCCGATTATGAACAAAGTATCATTACAAAAATTCACAATTCACCACTGCGATCGCACTCTACAATTACAGGCTTTGTCACTGGCGAGCTAAAAGCTAGTTTACTGCAAGCTGCTGATGTGTTTGTCTTACCTTCCTATTATGAAAATTTTGGTATTGCTGTGGCTGAGGCGATGGTAGCAGGAATCCCTGTGGTAATTTCCGACCAAGTGCATATTTGTCACCAGATACAGGAAAGTCAGTCAGGGTGGGTAGGTGGACTAGATATAGAAGTACTAGTAAATTTATTGCAAACTGCTTTAGAAAATCCCCAAGAACGCCAACGTCGGGGAGTAAACGCCCAACAATATGCACTACAAAATTATAGTTGGGATGCGATCGCCCGCCAAACTATCGCCGCATACCAGGAAATCTTAGGAAGACAAGGGAGAAATAAATCATTCAAGTCAACCCTTACATAAGCATACCTTCTGCCTTTTCATTGAGCTTTTTTAAGGGAAATTACATAACATCACATTTTCTTTCGCGTCTCTTAACCCGATGGGGAAACCGGGGTTTTATGTCACGTTTGCGTAGTAGAATACTTAATGCCTTCTAATTACAAGGAAGCTCTCATGACTCTGCGTCTAGGTGATACAGTACCCAACTTTACTCAAGCCTCTACACATGGCGATATAGATTTTTATGAATGGGCAGGTGACAGCTGGGTAGTGCTGTTTTCTCACCCTGCCGATTTTACACCTGTTTGCACCACCGAATTAGGGACGGTTGCTAAACTAAAACCAGAATTTGACAAGCGCAATGTCAAAGCGATCGCTCTCAGCGTTGATGATGTAGAATCTCACAACGGATGGGTGGGTGATATTGAAGAAACCCAAAGCACAACTCTCAACTACCCAATTTTGGCAGATGCAGATCGTAAGGTTTCTGACCTGTACGATATGATTCATCCCAATGCTAATGCATCTGTGACAGTGCGATCGGTTTTTGTCATCGATCCCAACAAAAAGCTACGTCTGAGTTTCACATATCCCCCCAGCACAGGACGCAATTTTGATGAACTGTTGCGAGTCATCGATTCTCTGCAACTAACAGATAATTACAGCGTAGCTACACCAGCTGACTGGAAAGATGGAGATGATGTAGTAATTGTCCCCTCTTTGAAAGATCCAGAAGTGTTGAAGGAGAAATTCCCCAAAGGTTACGAGGTAATCAAACCTTACTTGCGGATGACACCCCAGCCTAACAAGTAAGTCTGAAAATCATTTCCTCTTATCTGTTTTTAAGGCGCGAAGGTAAAACTTTGCGCCTTTGCGTCTTTGCGTGAGAATAAAGATAAAAGTTAGTCCTGATACCATAAATTCGTCAAAGAAAGAATAAACCGCCAAGTACGCCAAGTAAGAAGAAATTCAGAGACTTTTTCGTAGAACTCAGAGAGTTTTCTCAATATTAATCCGATAAAATTGTATAAGCTTCATTAATTAATCGCATCTTTTCTTGAGCTTGTTTTTGTAATTGTGGCTGATTCACATATAAATCTGGATGCCATTTTTTCACTAAGCTTTTATAAGCCTGTTTCACTTCATTAATGGATACACCAGGCTGTAAACCTAAAATACTATAAGCGCGAGTAATTTTATCTTTTTCGGCTTGAGTTTTCGGTTGCTGCGGTGCTTTATTACTTTGGGATGTATTCTGCTGTTGTTTGTTAGCTTGATAACCAGGAGAACGCATTTCAGCTTTCATTCTAGCTATCTCCTGATCGATTTCCCAATTGCGAAAATTTGTGTCTACTTCTGCGGGATTGGGTGAGGTTGAAGCTTTGGGTGGAGGAGATGTATTAACGCGCTGATTTGAATTGACTTGATTAGTCTCAGCAGTTTTATAGGAATATCTATATGTTGAGGATGTAGAATTATTCGCTTTTTCTTTTTGGGAATAAGTTGTTTGCTCCTTTTCAACTGGTGGGGTATATGGTATGTATTTAGGTGTTTCTCGATAAGGTTGATAATTTGTCGGTATTTTAGCCTTACTTAACTGTTGTACTAATTGATTAAAACTGATTTGTAATTGCTGTAAATCTTGTCTTTTATGAGCAATTTCTAGCGGTTCTGGACTACCAGAAAAACGAGTTACCCTTTTAGCTTTATACTCAAATTCTGCTAAAATCGCTAATCCTTGATTGCTCAATTCAGCAAAATAATCTTCAGTCACGCCTATGCAAATTTTCGCAACTTGTTGATGATAAGATTCCTGCGCTGATTTATCGTCAGTTTCTTGAATATTTTTGTTTAATAAATAAGAAATACTCCCAACTACCGCCGCACCTACAGGCCCCCCTAATAACCAACCAATACCACCACCAACTGCAATAGCACCAGCAGGTTCTGCTAAATCATTATTATTCCCTGGCTTTGGTGGTAATGTAATTTGTGGTTCGCTAGGTAAGGGAATAGATAAATCTTCTGGCCTTTCTTCTTTAAAAAACTCGTAAGCTTGATACAGCCATTTCATGATATTTAATTGTAACTCGCTGAGGTCTTTTTTTAAAGTCCCTATTTGCCAAGTTTTAAATTTATCTTCTGCGATTGCAACTGTAGCATCAGTTTGATATTTCTTCAGCAGATTGGGTAATTCTAGCCAATTGCGTAATTCAGTTATACTTTTATTTAAGCCTTGTTGAATTAAATTAGCGGCTTTTTGTTTAACTTCAATTTTTGCATTCTCTTTCTCATCAAAAGACTTAACTTCCTTGAGCAGAGGTTCAATTTTTGCTTGTAAATTTAATTGAATTTGGGAAGCGATCGCCTGTACTCTCGGTAATCGCACATCGCCCCGATTTTGTTGTAAAATAGTGACTATATTTTGCAAAGCTGCTTCAAAGGTGGCTAACCCACTACTCGTAGCACCAGCAGCATCACCTTTTAATCTTGCTCTTAATGCAGGTAACGCATCTACACGATATAAATTACTAAATCCTGACGGTAATTCAGCGCGAAAACTTTCCGCAACAAATAACAGGCGATTTTGTACTTGCTGTTGTTCTTCAGGTTCTAGCAAGTTAATAAAATTAGCAACGAAAATAACTGTTTTAATACCCCTATCTAGTAGCCAATCGCGCAGGTTTTCACGTTCGCCTAAAGTCATTAACTTGCGTGCATCAAGTAATTGTACTACCAAATCTGTAGATAACAGGCGATCGCGTACTAAAATATCTTGGGCTTCGCGATCGTTTGTTCCTGGTAAATCTAATAATTCTATACCCCTAGCTAAAAACGGATGGGGACAAAAAACTTCTACAGATGCTACATCTTGGCGCATCTGTCTGTTACCATCCAAAATTGCATACTGCTGTAAAATTTCGGTACCGCTACGATAAATTTCGGTACCATCTCTTAACATAATTCGCGTGCGTAAATCGCTACCATATTTAACAGTAATCGCCGCGCCTGTGGTGGGAATTAAATCAATTGGTAAAGTGCGATTTCCTAAAATGGCATTTAATAAGGTAGATTTACCATGATTAAAAGGGCCAAATACCGCAATCTGAAAGTTAGGATTAGTCAGATAATGAGAAATAGTATTAATATCTTGAGCTAGTTGTGAGTTACGCTCTAAATTTAGCAATTTCGATGTTGATTTCAGCGCAGTTACTAAATCCTGATAACTTTCAGATTGTTTTTGCATAGTTTTCTAATTTTATGCTGTGTATGCAAATATGATTTTGGATTGATATACACAGGTAAACACAGATTTTTATGGATATACATCTGTGTTTATCTATTATTTATTTAACTAACCGCCAAGTACGCCAAGTACGCCAAGAAGAATATAGAGAAAATCCTACCTGTGAGAAAGATGAGGATTTAACTATAGTAAGCGATTAAGTTACTATAGGCAGCTTCAATTTTTTGCAATTGCTCTATCACCTGTTCCTGCAAATTTTTCAGCCGCTTTAATTCACCTTCGCGATTAATCTCTTGTGTGGCTTTTTGCTTGAGGAGATTATCTAATTCCGATTTGCGAGATGTGATATCGTCGTTAATTCGCTTGCTCACTTCTCTTTCATAAACATCAAAACATTCTTTAACTGCATCATATACAGTTTGTGATTGCTCGTGAGCTACTTGGGGTAGGTGTTTAACTAACTCTTTCTTTGCGGTTTTTACTAATTCTTTCCGTGCTTGATCTGCTTGGAGAAAGCCTACACCTAAACCTAACAATGCAAAGCCAATCGGCCCCAGAAAAATACCTGTTACTGCTGTAATTATACCGCCAATACCAATCACAGTGAAGTAATTTAATAAGATATTTTTCCAATCAAATCCTGCGCCAGCTAACGCTACACCAGCTAAATTACCTCGCGATAAAGATAACAACCCCATCGCCCATTTTGCCCATCCGGGAGAGTTATCATCTTCAGTAGTAGCAGATGCATGTACTTTAACTTGTTGTCCGGTTAATTTTTCGGTAATTTGGTCTGTAACTTGGCTATAAGATGCGCCATATTGTGCAGCACTGACAGAAAGTTCTCTAAATGCGCCATTGATATCTTTTTCTGCTGTTAAAGTCCAAGCCGAAAATTTATCGGTAATGTATTGTTCAAACGCTTTTTGCAAAGCAGTATTAAAAGCATCTCGCTTTCCACTACTGAGAAAATCGAATAAATTTAACTCTGGTTGATAGCGTAAGAAATCTGTTTCAAAGGTATCACCTAAGCCTAAAACATAGCTGCGGAATGATTCAGAAATTTTTCTCGCTTGGGTGTCTCTGGTGTTGATAATTTCTTTTTGAAATTGATCGCGGATATTTGTCAACTTTTTAAATTCTGGTTCTACAGAATCAATTTTTTGTTTCAATTCATTGACATCTTTATCCAGCAATGGTAAACGTCTATCTATAGCTTCGCGAGTGTGATTGCAAGCTTGTCGCGCTAAGGTTCTGACTTGTCGCAATTCTGCGATCGCGCGTTCTCTGGTAAGAAATGTATTCAAGGCTCCCATAAACTCATGAAAGCCCGTTCCAGTTAAATCAGCTTCTGGATTTTTTAATCTTTTTCTCAGTGCTTGAATTGAAGAAAGTTCAAATACACGCTCATTGTAAATACTCTGTCCATCTACATAGCAATATTCTGCCAAATTCGCCTGAAATACTTGTCTCAATCTCGCTTCGGCGGCGCTTAATTCTTCCACATCATCAGGATCTATGAGTGATTCTTTTACCTGATCCCAAGCATTAATTAAAAAGAAAACACTCAATCCTCGACCTTTAATGTAATTTTCTAGATAGCGACGCTCACCTAAAGTACAAGGTTGAGATGCTCTCATGACAAACAAAATTGCATGACAATTATTGACATACCCTAAAGATAATTCATTCCGCGCTTCTGTATCATTTAACCCAGGACTGTCAACAATTTCAATACCCTTTTCTAAAAGAGCTAAGGGATATTCAACCACAGCATAATCAACATCAGGAAAAGCTTGTTTTTTCTCCTGTTCTAATTTCTTCGCTTCTGCTGGGTCGATAGTATATTTATATTTAAAGCTTTGAAAATCTAGCTGTTGCGGACTTTTCCCATCATTAAAGTGAATTGTGACTTTTTTCTCCGGCCCGTAGCGTAAAACTGTTAATACAGCAGTACAAGGATTCACATCGCTGGGTAATAAATTCTCACCAATTAAGGCGTTAAGAAACGTACTTTTACCTCGTTTCATATCGCCTAATACTAATAGGCGAAATACACCTTTTTGCAGATTTTTACTAGCTGCTGTAATATCTTCAATATCTCGTTCTAAACTCAGTTTACCAGAAGAAGATTCACCAGCTAATTCTGCTTGATTAATTGTGTCAGCAAGTTGGCTCAAACATACAGCCATTTTTGCTCTGACTTGCGCCACACGTTCTAAATCGTTGAGAAATCTGTCAGCCGCAACTTGATTAGTCATATTGACTCTCTAAATTAAGGTTTATTTTTGGGAGATTCCAGAAACAGCTTGTAAGCCATCCAAACCAGCGCGCCAAACATTACAATTCCCGCGACAGCAGCAGCGATCCTCGCAGCAACCAAAACCGCCACGCCAAGTCCAAAAAGCTGTAAACCAAGAATGGCTTTTTTCATCCAAGGTTGAGAGAACTTTTCTGACGGATGCTTGACAGTTTTATGAAAAGGTGCATTAGAAGGATTGAGATCCGCTTCCATTTCCCGAAGTCTTAATTCCACTTCGCGCTGTCTGAGATCGCGTTCGCGCTGTTCTAAGTCATGATTGCGATCGCCTTCCATTGGTTTCCACCTCGTTGACGATAATGAGATATTTTCAGTACTTATAACCGTATTTATGTATTTTATTTTACTAATAAATAAAATACCTCAGTATAATTTCTATTTTCATGACAATTCTTAACAACACAATTGCTCAGATATATTAAATTTCACCACTTGAGCCTGCTTTTTCGGAATTTTTAGCTTTATTCCCCAACCCAGTAGATAAGGTGAAGACATGAGATAAACACCTGACAATTGTAGAGACGCGATTAATCGCGTCTCTACTACTGACCATTGACAAATGATATGTAAAATGGTCAGCGTATCTCGCTCAATGTAGGCGATCGCTCATGGCTATGACAAAACGGCAAATGCCGTCATTTTTACGCTTTCCCAAAAATCCGAATCTTTCTCAAGTGTTAATGTTGATCGGGTTAGCCATTACTCTATTTTTTATCTTCCTAGCGTTCTTTGCACCCGTATTTCAAGCTTGGGGATGGCTACAAAGTCCCACAGAGTTGTTAAATAACCCCGTTTACGATCCACCTTCCGGTAAATATTGGTTTGGTACTAGTCTTTTAGGACATGATGTTTTTTCTCGAACCATCTTTGGCGCTCAAGCTGCTTTGCAAGTAGTAATTTTAGCTACAGCCTTGAGTATGCTAATTGGTGTGCCTTTAGGCATGGTTAGCGGCTATCTCGGCGGCAGATTAGATAAAATCCTGCTGTTTATTATGGATAGTATTTATACATTGCCTGGATTACTACTATCAGTAACACTGGCATTTATTGTGGGGCGGGGAATATTAAATGCTGCGATCGCTATTAGTATTGCCTACATTCCCCAATATTACCGAGTTGTGCGCAACCACACCGTCAGCGTTAAAACCGAAGTATTTATCGAAGCGGCGCAAGCAATGGGCGCTTCTACTTGGACTGTGCTATCTCGCTATCTATTTTTCAACGTTATTCAAAGCGTACCTGTATTATTCACCCTCAACGCCGCCGATGCAATTTTAGTTTTAGGCGGTTTGGGATTTTTAGGTTTAGGATTACCAGAAACCGTTCCCGAATGGGGAAGAGATTTAAAACTAGCATTAGAAGGATTATCCACAGGGATTTGGTGGACTACACTGTTTCCCGGTTTAGCAATGACATTAATGGTAGTAGGGTTATCACTACTTGGTGAAGGTTTAAATGAATTTGTCAATCCGCGTTTACGACGACAGAATAGTATTCGGAAATAATTTAGCTCGTTGTGAACATTAATTAGTACACAGACCAATTTTGGATTTGGAGATTCAGGTGAAAGACAATTTGACTTTAGTTGCTGCGGCTACAGGCGGATTTATGCTTTCTGTAGCTTTATCCGGTATTTTACGGGGAACACCAGTTACAGCTTGGCAAGTTGAATCAGGTGTACGCCAAGGGAATGTAAGCAATTTGCAATTTGCAGCTAATAAAAAAGAGAATTCAGAATTTTTTAGTAACAATACCCAAAAAAGCTAAGATGCTTTTTGGGCATGGGGCATTGGGCATTGGGCATTGAAACAATTTTGGATTTTGGATTTTGGATTTTAGATTTATATTAGAATCCAAAATCGCAAATCTAAAATCTAAAATTCTTTGTCCTCCTTGTCCCCCTTGTCCTCCTTGTCTCCCTTCCCTTCCCTAATCCCTAAAAAAGTGGTGAATTCTCAAGTAATTGGTATTGATTTGGGGGGAACAGCGATTAAGCTGGGGCGATTTGACCGAGATGGCAATTGCTTGCAATCTCTGACAGTAGCAACTCCCCAACCATCCACGCCAGAAGCTGTACTGGCGGTAATGGTAGATGCGATCGCTCAAGTTGATCCAGATAATCAAACTGTGGCTCTTGGTGTGGGTACTCCCGGCCCGGCTGATGCTCAGGGACGCATCGCCAAAATCGCCATCAACTTAGCAGGGTGGCGAGATGTACCCTTAGCCGATTGGTTAGAAGCGAAAATTGCTAAACCCACAATTATTGGTAATGATGCTAACTGCGCCGGTTTAGGCGAAGCTTGGTTAGGTGCTGGCCGCAGTTTTCAAAATTTTATTATGCTGACATTAGGCACTGGCGTAGGCGGTGCTATCTTCCTCAACGGCAAACTTTTTATTGGACATCAAGGCGCAGGAGGCGAACTTGGTTTAATTAGCTTCAATCCTGAAGGGCCGAGGTGTAATAGTGGCAATCGCGGCTCTTTAGAACAATACACCTCGATCACAGCTATCCGTCGCCGCACTGGTAAAGAACCTTGGGAATTAGGCGCTCTAGCCGCCGCCGCCGATCAAGAAGCCTTGACTTTTTGGCAAGAATATGGTAAAGATTTGGGTATCGGCTTAACCAGTTTAATTTATGTATTAACGCCAGAAGCGATCGTCATTGGTGGCGGAGTTAGTGCGAGTTTCCGGTTTTTTGTACCAGCCGTCAAAGCAGAAATAGAACAAAGAGTGATGCCGACATCGCGCGTTGGCTTACAAATTATACAAGCAGAATTGGGTAATGCTGCGGGTATGGCAGGTGCAGCCAAGTTAGCATGGGAACATATTTCCGAATCTTCAAATATGCATCTGTAATTATCTTGCAATCTGAAAGAATAAAAAATTTAAAATTAAAAATACAGTACAAACAAATATTCACGAAATATATGGAAATAACAAAAGTATCCAGTGAGGGACAAGTAATTCTTCCTGAAGAATTGCTCAAAGCTTCAGGGTGGGAAATCGGACAGGAATTAATAGCAATTAATATGGGTGATGGTATCCTTCTCAAACCTAAGAAACCTTTTACAGAAACCACATTAAATGATGTTGCAGCCTGCTTAAAATATGAAGGCTCGCCAAAATCTTTAGAAGAGATGAATGATGCCATCCGTCAAGGTGTAGAGGAATCATGGCATGGTGGCAGTTGATACTAATATTATTGTACGTCTATTGACCCAAGATGACGAATTACAGTACCGAAAGAGTCTAGAAATTTTTCAAAATCAAAATATTTTTATACCAGATACAGTTGTTCTAGAAACTGAGTGGGTACTAAGGTTTGCTTATAAGTTTAAACCTGTTGAAATATGCACAGCCTTAAGAAAGCTTTTTGGTTTGCCAAATGTTCATCTGAGTAATGCTAGCCTAGTTTTTCACGCGCTGCATTGGCATGAATCAGGCTTAGATTTTGCGGATGCGTTTCATCTAGCCCAAAGTCAAAATCATGCAGAATTTTACACTTTTGATGATAAATTTGTGAAAAAAGCTAAGGGATTAACTACCTGTGAAGTGAAACTACCTTAGTTAAGACTCACCAGAAACAGCTAACCTCAAAGTATGTAGTTAGGCGATGCCTGCGGCAACCCCTTCGGGGAACGCTCTACCCATGTTTTTACACTAATACAGTAAGAGCGATCGCATCAGTAAAGCACTTCCTCAATTTATCAATATCGACAAAGGGCGAGATTTCCCCGCCCTTTATACTTTAATTTTTCCCATTCGGACGCTGAATAATCGTCTCTATCACGCGCCGCTTCGCTTTTGGATCGATTCCTACCAAACGCAGATATTCACCGCTATATTCCTCTAGACATGATTCTAAAGCGGAGATGGCATCGGAATGTGCATCAATGTGAGTATTCAGACAACTTTGCCAAGAACCTGTACGGAAACGACGTTCATCAACATGTTCAATATTAATGGTGTAACCTTGCGCCAAAATTTGCCGAATCTGTTCTTGGGTTTCTAAAGTTAAATGGGGACTCGACGCTTGCTTATTTGCACCATTGGTTTTTGCAACTTGCTTTCCACCATCACTTGACGGCTGACTAGTTGGCGTCACGTTGGGAGGTGGCGCAGCTTGATAGCTTCTACCGCGATTGAGGCGATTGTACTCATCAACCAACTGGGAATTTTCTACCCGCTTTTGTTCTGCTACCATCAAGTGACCAGATTCAATTAAATGGGATAGGCTAAAATCTGGCTTTTTAAATGCTGGCGGCCCTTCTAGGCTATTGACAACACGTAAGGAAATGCGCTCAAATCCTATATCATGGATAAACTCGCGGATTTGTTCGTCATAAATGCGCGATCGCAATGCACTAAAGAAATCAATCGATTGATTAACAAAAGTATCAACTAACTGTTCAACTTCTTTTTGCGAAAGTCCATCTGGGGCAAAAATTCCGCCCACAATCCCCACTTTATCGTCACGGCTGGGTTCCCAATAAAATTTTTCCATGCGCCCGTCGCGAATTAACGGTGCATATAAGGTAGTAAAATCATTACCTGTGACAATAATCGGTACGCGACGCAAAGGTGTGGAATCGTAGCTTCCAGGTAACTGCACATCGGTAGGATTATCCGCAATATTCATCAGTGTGGCATTCACCAACTGAGTATTTACTGTATATTGAGTACCTTCATCAAATCTACCTGCACCCGCATCTAAATCATTAATCATCAGCACGCACATTTTACCGCGCACTTTGCTTAATTCCGACGTTTCTCGGTAGCGTAAGCGAATTAAACGTGCTGGATCTCCCGCATCAGGACTTTCTAATTCACCACCAGAGATGAGTGTTACTTCCACACCCATTTTTTCAAAAGCTAATTCACATTGAAAGGTTTTACCTTCACCTTTACGTCCATGAATCCCTAAAATCAAAGGTACTCTAATACCAGGAAGATTTAAGAAGTTTTTGGTAATGTGGACAGCAATTTTATCCAAAAATCGAGGAGCAATGTAGTAACCCATAAAATTGTTCTTGCCTGGGAGTTATTAAAATAATGCTACGTGTTTTTGTGTCAAATTTTATTTATCTTTTGGTATAAAGATAATCCTAACTACCACAATCGCTGAATTGGATAGGCATCAAAAATTGTATCAGCACTCAGTATAGGAATATTTTCTACTATAGACTGTGCAATTAACAGCCTGTCAAATGGATCGCGGTGATGTAAAGGAAGTTGGGAAACAACTATAATCTCTTCTCTAGCAATCGGTATTACTTCAATACCATTGTTAATTATTTGCTGTTCAATAAACTCTGGAAAACTCATATTGAAATTGAGTTTTCCAATACTGTGTTTGATTGCCATTTTCCAAACACTGACAAGACTGAGTAGGTTATCATTGTTTTCAATTTGCGATCGCAAATTCTCGCTAATTCTTGGATTACCCATAACAAACCAAATAAAAGTATGAGTATCCAGTAGTTGTCTCATTCCATATATTCCTTAAAATCTTCTAATGGTTCGTCAAAGTCATCAGATATAGTTATTAATCCCTTAGCACTACCAAACTGAGGACGGCGTTTAACTGGTGATACAGGTGTTAACTTTACTACAGGTTGATTGTCTTTGATAATAATAATTTCTTCACCGCTCAGGGCTGCTTCAATCAAATCAGATAAGTGTTGTGATGCTTCATCTAGAGTAATTTGCTGCATAAATAATACCTTCAGATATTTAATTTTAGGTTAATCTCTATTTCTATTGCAATATTCAAGCCAAAATATTTGAGTAATTATCTTAAAAATTGTTGATGCTCTTGCGAATTCAATCCTTGCTGTAATATCGCTAAAACTTGCGTCATTTCTCCAGTTAATAATGCAGTCACATCCAACCATAAACTAGGAAATACACGACTTTTAATAATCCCATCAGCATCAGGTGTTAATGTGACATACTCACCATTTTCTAAAATAAACCAATCAAATTTATTTTCAAATACTTGCCAAACAATATATTCTTTAACGCCATTGCGACGATATACTCGCTTTTTATCATATAAATCATTAGCCGCACTACTAGCAGCAACTTCTGCAATTAATTCAGGTGCGCCTTCTATATAGTCATCTTCACTAATTCGGGTTTGTCCACCGAGTTGTTCATTAAGTATCAGTACAACATCTGGTTGTACTTCATTATCTGCATCTAAGCGGACTGTTGTATTATCGCCTAACTCCACACCTGGGGTAGAAACTTTGTAAGTACCTAACCAGATAATCAAGTTACCATGAGGCTGTCTATGACTTTTAAAACGTAATGGTGAGGCCACGTAAACGACTCCTTCGATTAATTCTGCTTTTTTAGTATTCGACATCGTATGATAACGACGTTCAAATTCTGGGCGAGTTAGGCGATCGCCACTTTCTAAAGGTGGTATTTTCATATCTGAAGCTGTCATTTACAAATTCCTCAAAAAAATTTCTCTGCATCTAGTATAAGCAATTCTTATATAAACCACTTTTTCCAAGCTTCCCAACGATCTACAAGTTGAGCAAATTCCTCGTAACCACCGGATCTTGGATGAGCGCCATCATAATTTCTCGCTTCTTCTCTCCAAATTGTTGATTTTTGTAAATATTGAAAAATGTTGAGATAGGGAATATTTAATTCCTGACAAACTAAACCAAACTCTTGGACTAAATTAGCAATTCGTTGATTTTGTGCCTCATCTGTGCATGGAGGCGGACTTACCATTAAAACTGGATATAACTGTTGAGCCTGACTCAAAATATGGCGGATATTATCAATTGAATCTTCAACAGCAACACGGGTTTTACCATTTTCAATAGTCGTGTCATTTACCCCAAAGGAAAATACTACTCTCCCGTCACATTCTTTTGGTAGGCGATAGGTAGCTTCTCTGTGCCAACGGTTTCTCAGTTCTGTACTCGTTTCTCGTCGCACACCTAAATTGTAGTAAGTGATTTCATGACCTTTTTTCTGGGCATTCACACATATTCGACCTGTCCAACCGAGGCATTCTAGATCGCCTGTACCATTCACGAATGACTCGCCTAGAAAGCAAATTCTCATTTGGGATGGAGATTTTTCAGTCACAAAACCTCTACTCAGTTGCGATATCTATCTAGGATTATCCCTCAACCAAGTAACTGCAAAATCAACGGCATTTTTCATACTAAAGAATTTTGTTGTTGCAGAACCGACCTTTGAGGTTTGGACTTGGCCAGTTTTTTCCAATGCTTCACCTATCTCAACAAAACAGCTAGTATCAAAATCAATGTCTGTGAACCATTTCCAAACACGTTGTCCTGTTTCCAAAATAGGCGCACCCTTTTTAACTTGCTGTGCTTGACTAGTCCGGTACTCGGCTAGATGAAAACTAGTGCAATTTTCATATCCAACACCCAATAAAAGTACCCAACCATTCAAGTCATAGAGACGAGCTAATGGTGAATTTTCTCCTAATGAGTAGTCAAGAGAGTGATTTGAGACTATTTTTTCAACGTTTTGACCCCAAGCAGCAAAAGAAACCTGGGGATGAGAACTTCGGATGACATTTTCCCAAGTTCGGAAAGTTTCAACAATTTTACCCATCTCTCGTGTTGGAGTCACTTTAGTATCAAAAGCTGGCATCGTTTCACGGATGATAGACCACCAATGTTGCGGAACTGCTGGTTCTTGCCACATAGCCGGATCAGATAAATCACCAGAATGGGTAGGCATAACCAAATTTCCGGCTGGTGTAATCACATCCATCAGTGCTTGAACTACTGCAACTGAACCACCGCAAACCCATCCTAATGAACTAAGAGATGAATGTACTATCACCGTCATCCCTGAATTAAGGCCGGCATTGACTAAATCTGTGGCTAAACTCTGACGAGTGCGAGGTGATGATGTGCTATGAATTACTTTTGATTCACTCATCTGGTATGGAGTTCTCAATATCTAAAAAACAAGAAAAGAGAGGTAAATTTATCTACCTCTCTTTAATTAATGAATTATTTAAGCTAAATCAGCTTTTAGTATCTGCTGGGTTTGTGAACGATAAAGCTGACAACTTGGCACTGCTTGATGTTGTCGAAACCTACAACACGGATGTAATTGTTGGAATATTGAGAACGGCAAGCTTGAACTTCGCTCAATACTTCGCGGGTGGATTTAGCACCAAACAAAGGTAGCTTCCACAGTGTCCAGTAGTATTGGGTAGGTTCAGAATCTTCGTTGAATTCGACTGCTGGAATGTAACCTTGAGTCAGAATGTACTGAACTTGCTTTTCGATTTGAGCGTCAGAAAGAGGAGGTAGATAAGAAAGGGTTTCGTAACGACGCTCTTTTGGTAGGGTTTGCATAGCTTTTGATAGTGAGTTGGATTGGTGTTCATTTATCAGTTAACAGTTACCATCTTCTTGCTGATAACTGTTTACTGTTCACTGTTCATTGTTTTGATCTGATATTGTCTGCTGTTCGGCTTCCGGGGTAGAGTCTGATGAATTCAATTGCGTGATGCGTTCTAAATGTTGGCGACGTTGCTCCATATTGGCTTGCTGAATACCAGTACGAACCATTTCTGGTAAGAAATCGGCAACTTCTTCGGCAATGTGTTCTCTGACAGTCATAATGCGTAATGCCAAATCTGACTTTTCAAGGAACAATTGCTGAATATATGCTTCTCCGTCTTGAATTTTATTGGCGGAGAAGTTTTGCAACCAATGAGCCAAGGGAGGATTCGTTTCGCTTAACTGTGCCAGTACAGTCCGCAGTGCCTGATAAGTCAGGTAGCTTTGGAGAGTCTTGGCTGTGTCTTTCGCAATTTGTTTGAGATTCATGCTTGACCCCAGCCGAAAATTAAGTAAAAAGTAAAAAGTAAAAAGTTAAGAGAATTATTTTCTTTTACTTCTTACCTTTTACCGCTTCACTCAGCGATCAGACAGTATCAACGGCCTCGAATTCAAACTTGATTTCCTTCCACAGTTCACAAGCAGCAGCCAATTCAGGAGACCACTTAGCAGCTTCACGGATGATGTCGTTACCTTCACGAGCCAGGTTGCGACCTTCGTTACGTGCTTGAACAACAGCTTCTAAAGCAACGCGGTTAGCAGTTGCACCAGGAGCGTTGCCCCAGGGGTGTCCCAGAGTACCACCACCAAATTGTAGTACAGAGTCGTCACCGAAGATTTCTACTAGTGCGGGCATGTGCCATACGTGGATACCACCAGAAGCAACTGCCAATACACCAGGTAAAGAAGCCCAGTCTTGGGTGAAGTAGATACCGCGAGACTTGTCTTGCTCAACGTAGTTTTCACGTAATAGGTCAACGAAGCCCATTGTGATACCACGTTCACCTTCTAATTTACCTACTACGGTACCGGTGTGGATGTGGTCACCACCAGACAAACGTAGGGCTTTAGCCAATACACGGAAGTGGATACCGTGGTTCTTTTGACGGTCAATTACTGCGTGCATCGCGCGGTGGATGTGCAGTAGAACGCCATTATCACGACACCAACGCGCCAAAGTGGTGTTAGCGGTGAAACCAGCAGTCAGGTAGTCGTGCATGATGATGGGCTGATTGAGTTCTTTAGCATACTCAGCCCGCTTCAGCATTTCTTCGCAAGTAGGAGCGGTGACGTTGAGGTAGTGACCTTTAATTTCACCGGTTTCAGCTTGAGCTTTGCTGATAGCGTCAGACACGAACAAGAAGCGATCGCGCCATCTTTGGAATGGAGCAGAGTTAATGTTTTCGTCGTCTTTGGTGAAGTCCAAACCACCGCGCAAACACTCGTATACAGCGCGTCCGTAGTTCTTAGCAGACAAACCTAATTTAGGTTTGATGGTACAACCCAACAGAGGACGACCGTATTTGTTTAATTTGTCACGCTCAACTTGGATACCGTGAGGAGGCCCTTGGAAGGTCTTGATGTAAGCAACAGGAAAGCGAAGGTCTTCCAAACGCAATGCCCGCAAAGCTTTAAAACCAAATACGTTACCGACGATTGAGGTCAAAACGTTGGTGATAGAGCCTTCTTCAAACAAATCCAAAGGATAGGCAATGTAAGCAATAAACTGGTTGTCTTCGCCAGGAACAGGTTCGATATCGTAGCAACGACCTTTGTAGCGATCTAGATCGGTTAACAAGTCAGTCCATACGGTTGTCCAAGTACCAGTAGAAGACTCAGCCGCTACTGCTGCTGCTGCTTCCTCAAAAGGAACTCCAGGCTGGGGTGTAACACGAAACGCCGCCAAAATATCGGTGTCTTTGGGTGTGTAATCGGGTGTGTAATAAGTAAGTCTGTAATCTTGAACCCCGGCTTTATACCCAGCTTTTGCCTGAGTCTTCGTTTGAGCGTAAGACATAAATTCCCTTCCAAGAAGTCACACTTAATTACTTCACAAATCACGCTTAGTGCAATTTCCCCTCACCCTGCGCTCTCCCCCTGTAAGCAAGGGGAAGCCCAAGAAAATTTTTTTGTTAGTTAGGGGTTGTCTATGGCAAAGGGTAGCGGTTTTGATTTCGGAACATTTGGTGTGCTATTTCAAACACAATCGCCAATTTCCTTGATTTTTCGACGCACACAGCTATGTGCTTCTACTATTCCTCTTTCCCAGGCATATAAATTCTTTTTATCTCTTTCTCTCATTTCTCTAATGTGTTTCCCAGCCCACATAACCTTGCTGTGACGCAAAGTGATTTTTTACCCATTTTTCCTGAAGTACAACTTAGGCATTAGGGGTTTTTCACCTGTATATCCGTCTACTTTCCTTGTTCTACAAGGAAATACTCAGATTTATGTGGCTTGAGTTGGGTTTAGAGAAATGGTGAGCGCAAGACAAAAATTGCACACCACGTAATTTGTAACTTGTCTCACAATATATCAAGAAATCAATAAGTTATACTTTGAAACTTTTTAACTTATATATTTAAATTTTTTATTACATAAAGTTTTAAACATTTTGTTAAGAGTGGTTTACAAAAGTACATTTATAGTTATATATGCTTTGGGCTAGTAGGGGAGACGGGGGACAAGGAGGACAAGGGAAGGGGGACAAGGAGGACAAGGGGAACAAGGAAGCAATTGTACAGACGCGATTCATCGCGTCTCTGACAAATGACTAATGAATAACCAGAAAAATTGCTGAAGGCGTTTAAAAAATCTTGGTGAAGGGAACACTGAAAATTAACCCTCTCTTTAAGGGAATCTCACCATGATTAAGCGTACTAATGTATTGATTACTTCTATCCTTGCAGGAATGGTGATGCTACCCAGCATGGGAATTATCGCTTTGAGCAATCCAGCGACAGCCCAAAAAACCGATAGTCCTGCACCAACACCCACAAAACCTGTTACTAATTCGTCTAAGCCAACTAACTCTTATCCAGCTGTTGCGCCACCTCCGCGAGTAGACCCCTTGCCCAATGAAAGGGAAGAACAGGAAAATTCTCTAGAACCAGATTACCGTGTTAGCAACTTATTAGCGGATGTGACTGGTAATCTTTGGGTGGCTTCTTGGCGGGGTTTGTCTCGCATTGACCCGAAAACGGGCAAGATTATCTCTCGCGTGAGTTTACCTAATGTCGCCATTAGCGCTTTAGCACAAGACAAAGTAGGGCGCGTTTGGGTGGGAAATTATGAAGGATTAATCCGCATTGAACCCCGCACCAGTGAAATTACTGCTCAAAATTTATTTTTGCCTTCTAAACGAGTTTTATCGCTATTGATTGACAAACGTGGCTATTTATGGACGGGAACTGATAATGGCTTGGCCTTGATTAGTCCTGACCAAGGTTTAATTATGACTACGTTAAAAAATTTGCCTGGTGTTAGTGCTAACGCCTTAACTTTAGATGCAGATGGTCAATTATGGGTAGGCACTTTAGACGGACTGATCCGGGTAAATACTGCTAATGCCTTAATTATCAAGCGAATTGCCGATTTACCAGGAACAACTGTGCAAGCTTTGGCGATTAGTCCAGAAGGATTAATTTGGGCGGGGATGCCAAATAATTTGCTAGTGATTAACCCGAAAACTGGTGCAGTCATGCGTTCTGTCACTCGCCTGCGCGGACGTAATGTCACAGCAATACGTTTCGCTCAAGATGGTAGTGTATGGATCGGTACCAACAATGGTTTGTTACGATTAAATCCAAATACAGGCGCTGTCTTAGATGAGGTTGCAGGACTTCCTTCTAGTCGGGTACTTGCCTTGGTTCCTGATATTGCCAATAAATTATGGATTGGCACTAGTGAAGGTTTAGCTTGGTTAATGCCGAAAATGGAGAGTGCAAAAACCCATCTGGCTTTTAGTCGTGCGGTGAAGTAGGGATTGGGCATGGGGCATTGGGCATTGGGCATTGAAACAATTTTGGATTTTGGATTTTGGATTTTAGATTGGAATCCAAAATCGCAAATCTAAAATCTAAAATTCCTTTTCCCCCCTGTCTTCCTTGTCGCCCTTCCTCAGTCCTCTGCCTCCCTAGCCCCTTACCTCTAACCTCTACTCGGATTGAAAATGGTCGTTACCACCCAGCAATTAATTCAATGGAAACAACAAGGGCGTTCAATTGTCGCGTTGACCGCTTGGGATTATGCGATCGCGCAATTACTCGATGCAGCTGGGGTAGACTTAATCCTGGTAGGTGACTCGATGGCTGTGGTTCTTGGCTATGAGACTACATTGCCTATTACTTTGGAGGAAATGCTCTACCATGCTAAATCTGTGCGTCGTGGCGTTAAACGTGCCTTAGTGGTGGTAGATTTGCCGTTCTTGACTTATCAAGAAAGTATTCAACAAGCTATGCATTCAGCTGGGCTGGTGTTAAAAGAAACCGGCGCTCAAGCTGTGAAATTAGAAGGTGGCTACCCGGCGATGGTAGAAACTATTGCGCGACTGGTACAAGCGGGAATTCCCGTGATGGGACATGTAGGTTTAACGCCACAATCAGTTCATCAACTGGGTTTGCGACAACAAGGGAAAACTCAGGAAACTGCTGAGAGAATTTTAAATGAAGCGATCGCTCTTGAACAAGCTGGAGTATTTGCGATCGTTCTTGAGCATATTCCCGCAGATCTAGCACTCCGTATTACCCAAAAACTCAGTATTCCTACTATTGGCATCGGCGCGGGAATCCATTGTAATGGACAAGTGTTAGTCACCTCTGACGTTCTAGGGCTTTCAGAAAAACACCCACCTTTTGCCAAAGTTTATACTAATCTCCGGGAGACCATTACCAAAGCCGTACAAGATTATGCGCTAGAAGTGCGCGAGCAAAAATTTCCCTAGCACCGCTATGCGGAAGTCAAAAGTCAAAAGTCAAAAGTCAAAAGGATAATACTCAAGGCTTGTGACTGTAATTACAAAAATTAGTAAATGTCTGACAACTGACAACTGACAATTGTACAGACGCAATTAATCGCGTCTCTGACAAAAAAATAGTAATTGAAGATGAAAATATTGCAATTATCACTGCCGGAAAATCAACCACGCGAAATAAGCAAGCGACTAATTTGCAATATCCCATCAACAATTACTACAGTTCTAACTTGAATCGGGAGGAAAAACTTAAATATTGAGTTTTATTTACAGGAAACGTGTTTTTATGAGAAGGGTAGATATTTTGACACAGAATTGCTATCTATACCCAATATGACTAGTGTAGGTAACTCCTATAGTTTCTGGAAAGCCATTCTGAGGCTCAAAATTGAGAAAAAATCAGATAGAGAAGATATAGAACCAAATTAACTGCTTTTGAGTTTTGACTAAAGCTTTGACTCAATTACAGAGGTACTAAATTTTTAGCAGAAAGCTAAATTGTAGAACAAATAACACAGCTGTTGTTTTGGGCTTTTAGATAATCTCAGCAAACAAACTAGCTAATTGTTCCACATTCGCTAACCTCAAAAAAATCGCAAAACTCAAATATCTGTAGAGTTAGAGTATTTAACGACCGAATATTTCATGCAACGGCTAAGATAAATATTTATCAGACTTAAAGGAATTTTTCCCTAGCCAATGCAGATTTATATTTCTGGTAAGTTGCCAATTCTATTGAGAAATAGCAAAATTCAAAACTGCTAATTATGTAAATCTGCAAATCTTTTATCAAGGCGAAAATCAGGCGCAGGTTCTAGCTTCAGCCAATGTTTACGTTTATTTTTATTTTTGAGGATACTTACATAATTATCAGCATAGCGGAAAGCTGATGCACGGTCGTAAGTAGCGATAGCCACTGCTTGAGAGAAAACCTTTGCAGGAATTTCATAACCAGAAAATTTCTGCATTAAAATAAACAAGTCTTCTTCGGTGACAGGTAAACTAATTTCTTCTACCTGTTCTGGTTCGTTAAAGATATCTTCATTTAGCGTTCTGGACATTTAGCACCTCTCCAAATGCATAGGAAGCGAAACCGGCGATGAAATTAAGCTGTTGCTCGCGAGTCTGTAAATTTACGGGTAGTTCACTACTAGAACAGCCAATTTCCCGCAAAATTTCCAAACAGTAAGCACTCAGTTCAGTATATGAAGCTCTTTCCCAATTTCGAGCCACCTCTTTAGCTTTCTCTAGGTTGACTCGAATTACAGTCATTACAGGGCTTGTCATCAATTTACCCTCCTAACTTTATATTCGCCATTTTTATCTGAACAACAAAATGGCGTAACCGTGTTATTGCGGAATTTCTCTAGGAGGGGGGGGAGAATATCCGGGTATTTACGGTTAAAGTTCTTGGGCGATCGCTTCCCTTATATTTGGAATTGATACACTGCCAGTATCTATGTATTTGCTTGGTAATTTATAGCAGCAAAAAGGTTTTAGCCTTTTGTTGTTAATCTTTTTTTAATTTTTTGCGTATACTTACTTGCATTTACTTAAGTGTTATCACGCAGGTAATAGAGGGTTGAATACTCAACTTTCAACCGAAAAAAACTAGAAAATTTCTGATGACAAAATACTTTTCAGCTTGGAAGTGCAGCGCTGGCTGACGACTCCAAAAAAGAATTATGCTTTACATTTAGCAACATTGCCAATATAACTTTAGTTAGAATTTTGGAGCTTATACGAATATTCACGGTTATCCGTTGCCATAATATCAATTTCTCTGGGTTTTTCCCATGATTGCATAGCTACAAATGTAGGTTTGGTTGAGGAACAAAACCCAACACTTAAAAATCTTGACTGGTTAATTGAGACGTAGGTTGGGTTGAGGAACCATTGGTGTCAACTTAAGTTCAAACGCTTACCCCACAAGCTTTTTACCCCACCCCTCAATCCCCTCCCCGCTTGCGGGGAGGGGAGGTTTTGCGTTAGCAAAGCCGGGGTGGGGTAACGCGGAGCTTGATGGTAGGCGATAGAAAAACTTTGGCTGGTTAACGAGTATCAAAGACTGATTAATGAGTATCAAAGACTGATTAATGAGTATCAAAGACTGATTAACGAGTATCAAAGACTGGTTAATGAGTATTAAAGACTCATTCACGAGTATCAAAGACTGGTTAATGAGTATCAAAGACTCATTCACGAGTATCAAAGACTGATTAATGAGTATCAAAGACTCATTCACGAGTATCAAAGACTGGTTAATGAGTATCAAAGACTGGTTAACGAGTATCTGAGGCTGGTTAATGAAGTTCCAAGCCTCGGTTAGCAGTATTAATTTATTAATTACCAGATGCAGCTTTAGTAGGTCTACCTTTGAGAGCTTTGAAGCGTTCACCTAACTGTTCTGCTAGAGTTTTTAAGCCTGGTGTTTTTTTCGCAGCAGTTTTGACGTAATCATACACTGTTAAACTGCTAGTCATCGCTTCACTACCAACGGCTAACAGGGTATCATCTACTTGCTCGGTGAGTTGGCGCATTGAGATTAAAAGTTCGGTGAGTGTGGTGGCTAATTGATAATCTTGCACCAATTCCTCAACATTAAAGCTGGCTGGGAGAATCTCCCGGTTAGATTGCGCCGCACTGACGCTATTGTTGACAAAGGCGAAGCTTTTATCACCCATTTTGTATAATTTGCGCCGTTCTTCTGTACTTAGGGTAATGAGAAAGGGTAGCTTTTTTTGGATGGTTTGTAGTGCTGCTTTAATTTCTTGGATATCTTCTGGGGAAACGGTTGCAGTAATATTTTGATAGGGCATTGCCAATTCCTTTGGTAGTTATATGAGCTTGGTAGCATTGTTTGCTCAGTATATAATTCCCACTGTTTTGGCTAATTGAACATTTTGCAGCGATTTTGGCAGAAATTGATGTTTGTTGTTGAGTAGTTGGGCTTGGTTATGGTCTAAACAGATACGAAGAGTATATTTTTTATTGATACAGCGTATATCAGGTAAATGAAGTACACAGGTAGGGGCATGGCACTTGCCCATACCTGTCAACTTAAGTATCTCTGGCTTACCCAACAGACCGCCCACAGGCTGTAAGCCTGGGGCTAACGTTACAAAGCCCACCTGCGTGGGCTAGATTTTCTTAGCCCACGCAGGTGGGCTTTGTTCAATTAGCCGCACCCTTCGAGGGTGACGGCGGTTTATTGGGTAAGCGAGGGGTTGGGGATGAGCACAAAACCTTGTCAACCAAAAGGGTTTCACGTTAAGTTGACACCAATGGGCACTGCCATACCCCTACAATCAACGATTATCTGTACCTCACCAACTTGCAATCTGCTGTATTTAATGAACCGCCAAGTACGCCAAGTACGCCAAGAGAAAAGAAGTAATTATTCAGTGCCAGTTTACAGAGAATTGATATTAGCTTAAATGACTTCTAACTGCTTCAACTTTTTCTGAGCAAACTCCCGCACTTTCTCATCTGGGTCATTTTTGGCTTTGTCTTGCAACAGTGGTAAAGTCTGAGGATGTTGAGGAAACTGCTTGATAATTATGTCAAGGGCAATGTACCGAGGATTTGGGTTAGACAGGAAATTGTGGTTATCCTTAAACGGGTCATTAGCAGCGCAGTGGTAGTAAATTTCAAACAACTCAAGTTGATATTTAAAGTGTTTAGCTAATTGTTGGATGGCTGTACCTCGCACAGAGTAACTATCATCCTGGGTAGCGCGGTGTTTGAGGATAGTTTTGGTGTCCGGGTCATCTGGGAATTTATCGGCTAATTGTTCGATGGCTGTACCTCTCACATACTCATAATCATCCTGGGTAGCGCGGTGTTTGAGGATGGTTTTGGTGTCCGGGTCATCTGGGAATTTCTGAGCTAATTGTGCGATCGCTGCACCTCGCACATAGTTACCATCATCCTGGGTAGCGCGGTCTTTGAGCCAGGTTTTGGTGTCCGGGTCATCTTTAAAGTGCTCGGCTAATTCTGCGATCGCTGCACCTCGCACATAGTTATCATCATCCTGGGTAGCGCAGTCTTTGAGCCAGGTTTTGGTGTCCGGGTCATCTTTAAAGTGCTCGGCTAATTCTGCGATCGCTACACTTCGCACATAGTTATCATCATCCTGGGTAGCACGGTGTTTGAGGATGGTTTTGCTGTCCGGGTCATCTGGAAAGTGCTTAGGTAAAAATACGATCGCTCTACCTTGCACATACTCATGATCATCCTGGGTAGCGAGGTGTTCATCATCCTGGGTAGCGCGGTGTTTGAGGATGGTTTTGGTGTCCGGGTCATCTTTGAAGTGCTCGGCTAATAGTGCGATCGCTACATCTCGCATATAGTTATCATCATCTTGGGTAGCGCAGTGTTTGAGGATGGTTTTGCTGTCCGGGTCATCTTTGAAATTCTGGGCTAATTGTGCGATTGCTGTACCTCGCACAAAGTAATTATCATCTTGGGTAGTGCGGTGTTTGAGGATGGTTTTGGTGTCCGGGTCATCTTTGAAGTGCTCGGCTAATAGTGCGATTGCTGTACCTCGCACATCGTAATTATCATCCTGGGTAGCGCGGTGTTTGAGCCAGTTTTTAGTATCGAGAGATTCTTGCCAAGTTGTTGCGACTGCTGCAACTGCTTGAGTGCGAATCTTCTGAACTAACTGAGTTTTTTCTTCATGGGGATAGGGGATGTAATAGTACCAGAGGTCATATTTAGTTAAGGCTTTTATCTTGTTCAGTAATTGATTCGCTATTGACGCAATTATCGAGCTATTTCTCACCTCTGCAAGGCACTTAGCTGCTAGAAATAAATTGATGAACTTTTCCTCTTCCCCATCTTGCAGCATTAAATATTCAATAATTTCACCAACAAATTTAGGCTCAATCATTCCCGCAATTAGCAGTAATACCTCATGCCAAGTTTCATCTTGCCAGTGTTTACCAAAAACTTCATTCTTTAGTTGCTCAATTGTTAAGGTCTGCGTTTCTTTAAACTGCCAGACAAACTCCCAAGCACAGAAATATTCTAAGAATGTTCGATGTACAAAAGCATAGTAATCTGCACCTAAAAAACATAACATAAAGTTGCGAGTCCGCAGTTGATTAATCATTACCCTCGCAGCTTCTCTGGCTTGACTGACTTCTATAGTTTTGAGATAGTCAGTCAAAATCTTAACTAAATCATCTTCCCTAATTAAATTACCTGCTAAACCCTTGTCGCTAGTTTGCATAAAATAAGCAACTTGACGCAGCATTGCTTGCTTATCTTTATAATCAATAGTTTTAGGATCTATTCTTTTATCTTCTTGTAATGCACGTTCTACATCCCATTGATGTAACAATACCCGCGATGCTTGGTTATAAAGTTCGGCTCTATCTCTAGGTAATTCCTGATTGCGATTGAGAATTGCCATCATTGTCAACAATAGGGGATTACCTGCTAATTCTTGAATAGCCTTAGAATTTTCAATTCCTCTTTGCAATCGCTCCCGTTTTCTGACTTTATCTGCTGTATCAGTAAAAGTTAAATCATGCCAACGCTGAATAAAATTCTGAATTTGTGCTGAGTCTAAATCTTGCAACATGAAGTGATGAAACTCAGCATTCTTTAACCGTTGCGGTTTATAGCCAATGACGCGGGAAGTGACAATTACCTGCACTTGAGGATATTCATTAGTAAAGCGATGAATATCTGTAATTACATCCTCTCGCTTACCAGGCTCAAAAACTTCATCTAAACCATCAAACATCACTAAAGCTTTACCAGCTTTAAGCTGTGCGTGCAGTTGATGTTGATTGAGATGAGAAATTGCACCGCTACATTTATGGAAAAATTCGAGAAAATTATGGCATTCCTTTTCATCTCGCCGTCGCATATAAGTGCGTAACTCAATTAATAAAGGAATCGGTAAGGAGATAATATTATTCAGTGGCGACTCTGCCCAATTTAAAGCCAGATATTGCAACAATGTAGACTTACCTGAACCAGGATCGCCCAAAATCACAACATATTTATACTTTTGTTTTTCATTGACTATATCTAATACTGGACGTATTGGTTGTTCTAAATAAACACGTTTATGCTTTTCTAATTCTTCTGTTGCGACTTCTGTTTCTAATTGGTTAGTTTCTTTTAATCGTCTGAGATGTTCTTTGGGTAGTTCGTAAACTGCGGGTAAAACTTGTTCAACTTCCCGGACATTTTGCTCGATAAATATGCGCCATAATTTTAGTTCGTTATAAGCGTAACCACTAGTATCAAAGCTATCTAATTTGAGATGACCGTAACTTTCTCGAATTCCTTCTTGATAGCGTTCTAAATCAAAATCGGGAATAATCCCGGCAATCTGTGTAGTGTTCTCGCGAATTGTATCTAAATTCCTAGAATCAAGGATTTCTCTAAGTTCAGGAACTCCTAAAATAATTTCTTTAACTTTTTGCACATATTTCTTACCCACCCGTTTCCAGTTAAAATCATCTGGTAAGGGTGATGAAGAATTAAGTTGATACCAAATTTCTGCTAATTTATTGGTATCTATAGCCTGAGAATCATACTGAAAAGCATTGCCTAAAATTTCTCTGACTTGTGGATGCTTGAGAAATTGCTTGAGTGGCTGGGTATACTTTTTAATTTCATCTTCAGCAAGTTCACCATCTTCTAAATCCTGTTGCATCAGTTGTAAAAATTCCGTCAGCGCCATAACTTCAGCTTTTTGCAGTGGTTCTTGCTGAAAAGGAACAGTTACAGCAGATTGAAAGATAAATTTAAAAAAATCTTTAGCGCAGTCTTTGACTAAATCTTTGGCAAAGTCTTCGCTGATAATGGTTTTGACGAGAAATCCAAATGCTTTACCAGCTACCCAGGTAGTGAACCATTCAATCAGCATACTCGTGTCTATTGATATTTTGACTACGAGTATATACATCAGTCTCAGCAAGCATTGCAGATTTTACGATAATTTAAAAACAAGAACGCCAACGCGCTGAAAAGTTAGCTGCTAGGTTACGTGGGTTAGATGTCGATCCAGATGCGATCGCATAAAGGAATAACGGGCATAATAAGCTACCCCGCTTTACCAAAAATCTACCTATAGGCGGAGTAGCACATCAGCACCGAAATTCCATGAAATTGCCAAAAAATCAATTCAGCCATCTCACAGCTATAGAAAGAAATAACCTTTCATTTCCGGCACAGTTTTTATTAAATCAAAATCTATTGCAAGGTAAAATTTTAGATTTTGGTTGTGGCTTTGGTAATGATGTGAAAATTTTACGTCAAAAAGGCTTTGATATTACAGGTTACGATCCTTATTATTCTCCTGAATATCCTCAAGAAAAATTTGATACTATTATCTGCTTTTACGTATTAAACGTTTTATTTACTGAAGAACAAGCGAATGTCCTCATGGAAGTTTCTCATCTACTCAAGCCAGGAGGTAAAGCTTATTATGCAGTTAGAAGGGATATTAAAAAAGAAGGTTTCCGGGAGCATTATATCCATAAAAAACCTACCTATCAATGTGTAGTTAAACTCCCCTTTCATTCCATTTACTTGGATGAGATGCGAGAATTTTATGAATATACCCATTATAATTATCAACGCAATTCATCTCATAACTGTTTATTCTGCAATCCTTATAAACATTTAACATTATTAACTGAATCAGCCACAGCCTATGCAATTTTTGATGGTTATCCTATTAGTAAAGGTCATGTTTTAGTCATTCCTAAACGCCATGTCAGCAACTATTTTGAGCTTCCGTTTAAAGAACAATCTGCTTGCTGGCTCATGGCAAATAAAGTTCAAGAAATTCTTAAACAAGAGTTTGCACCTGATGGTTTTAATGTGGGAATGAACATTAATCGAGCAGCCGGACAAAATATGATGCACGCCAGTATTCATATTATCCCTCGCTACAAAGGTGATACTGTCGGCGCTAAAGGTGGAATGCGAAATGCGATCCCGCAGAGGAATAAGTCAGGGATTTCCAATTAAAAAAATACTATCGCTTTTTTGGCAAGGGGGCAGGGAGCAGGCTTCCGCCGTGAGCGTCAGCCGAACGGGAGCAGGGGGAAAAAATAAGAATATCTTCTCTCGAAATGGGATAATTGATTTTCTGGAAACTAAGTAAGTAATACCATTTTGAAAAAAGAATGCGACAGATGGGTAGGGGCACGGCACCAGTAAGATAATTTGAGATACCGAAAGATTGTGGATGCCGTGCCCCTACAAAGAATTTATTTGTCGCAAACATTATTTGAATTAGTATAAGTCGAGAACAGAGACTTCGCTCAAGGTGAGAGTCTTTTATATCCATATATTGTAGAGGGCATGGCAGTGCCAATGCCCCTACAATCTGTTGCATTCTTTTTTAAAATTGGTATTACTTGATAATATTTAACCGAGACTATCGGGATCGATTCCTAACGCTCTTAATTGTTCCGCCAATAGTTGAGCGCGTTGCTCTGCTTGTTGAGCGCGTTGCTCTGCTTGTTCGGCTTGTTGTTCGGCTCGCTGTGCGCGTTGAGCTTCTTGCTGTGCGCGTTGAGCTTCTTGTTGTGCGCGTTGAGCTTCTTGCTGTGCGCGTTGAGCTTCTTGCTGTGCGCGTTGAGTTTCTTGCTGTGCGCGTTGTACTTCTTGCTGAATTTGTTCTTTGGGGGTGGGATAGCGTTTACCGTCTACGTCGTACCAATAGAGCCATTCTCTAGTGACACCGCTATAATTTCCTCTTTCGCAGCCAATTCCTAAGCCAATTTCTGGTAACCAAACTGGATTTCCTGATTGCAATTCATATCTACCATTAACTAACTTATATACTTCTAGGCGCGGTTTACGACGACGGCGAGAAGAATAAATTACATAGTACAGTACGCCTAATTTGGCATATTGATCTAATTTAGCTGTGTATTCCTTACGATAATTTTGGGAAACTACTTCCAAAACCAAACTAGGTATAACATTCTCATCCCACAATACATAACTGGGACGCAATTCTTCATCGTAAAACCGCTCTACACCTAAACTTAGGAACCCATCGGGCACAATTGCAGGTTCATCGGGGTGATAATATATACCCATGTCTACCCCAAAAAACCAATCCATTCTATCTGCCCAGAGTATGAGCAGAATTGCCTTCAGTAATCCTGGTATTAATTCTTGTAGTTCATTATCCACAGGTGTGTCGTCAGAGTCTGGTAGTTCTTCGGCTGAGGGCAAGTACCGAGGCAGATTGTAGTTTAACATGGCGGCTTTCCCCAAAACTCACCAGAATTATAGCGATTTCTGGGGTTACTGACAGCAATTAATCATTATGCGATCGCTACTCTATTTACTGATAAACATTTCTTTATGATATGTTGCCTCAATTCTTCTTGTCACAATCCATCCCATGCTGATGGAACAGAGTTTTGTTCTCACTGTGGTGTTCCCCTAATTGTATTGCGCCATTATCGTCCAATCAGGGTATTAGGTAGTGGCGGATTTGGCAAAACTTATTTAGCAGAAGATGTAGAAAAGTTTAATGAACTATGTGTAATTAAGCAATTTGCTCCCCAAATACAGGGTGCTGGTGCGATACAAAAAGCAACGGAGTTATTTGAGCAAGAAGCAAGGCGACTGCAATTTTTAGGAGAACATCCCCAAATTCCTACACTGTTAGCATATTTTGAGCAAAATAATCGATTGTATTTAGTGCAGCAGTTTATTGATGGAGATAATTTATTTGATGAATTAAAACAACAGGGTAATTTTAACGAGCAAAAGATTTGGGATTTACTGATCAATTTATTAACTATTCTGCAAACAGTTCACGAGCAAAAGGTAATTCATAGAGATATTAAGCCGCCGAATATTATCCGGCGTAAATTACCTTCTAAAAATCATGGTGATATTGTACTCATTGATTTTGGTGCTTCAAAACAATTGAGTGAGACGGTAATTACTCAACCAGGCACAACTATCGGCTCGTTTGGTTATGCGCCTCCAGAACAAATGCAAGATGGACAAGTATATCCAGCTAGCGATTTATATAGTATAGGTACTACTTGCTTTCATTTATTAACTGGTGTTTCACCTTGGGAATTATGGAAGCAACAAGGATATGGTTGGGTTGCTAATTGGCGACAGCATTTATCGCTACCAATTAGTCACAAGTTAGCGATGATTTTGGATAAGTTGCTGCAACTGAATTATCAGGAACGTTATCAATCAGCAGAGGAAGTTTTACAAGATATTAATGATGTTGAATCTCATTCACAAATTCCTGATACAGTTGCTTATCCGCAGTTAGCTTCACCGCCATCACCAGAATTAGTACCGACGGTAAATTATCAAATTCCATCATCAAATTCATCAACAGAATTACCAACAAAATTAGACTATCAACCTCCGCCATCAACAGTAGTAGACTTAGCTAAACCAAAACAGCAATTAAAATTACCTTTGCTGATAAGTGGTGCTATCTTACTGCTGGGTTTGGGAGGATATGGTGTTTTACAATTGAGTCAAACGATTGTAAATAAAAGAATTGAGGCGGAAAAATTAGCATTAGCTAATACTTTAGATGCTCATGATGGCGCGGTTAATTCTCTAGCAATTACTACTGATGGAAAAACTTTAATTAGTGGCGGTGCAGATAATAAAATTAAAATCTGGAATTTAGCATCTGGAGATTTAAAAACTACTCTTAGCAAAAATTTAGACGCGATTAATTCTGTTGCTATTAGCCGTGATGGGAAAACTTTATTTAGTGGGAGTAAAGATGGTAGTATTCAAATTTTGAATTTACCAGAGGGAACATTAAAAACTAATCTACCAAAGAGTAAAGATGCAGTAAATTATGTTGCAATTACACCAGATGGTGAAACTTTAGTTAGTGGCGGAGGTAATACAATCCAGATTTGGGATCTGCAAACTGGAAAGCTAAAAAATAGCCTGAATGGACACACAAAAGCAGTGATGGCTGTAGCTATTAGCTCTGATGGGCAAACTTTAGCTAGTGGTAGCGCTGATAATAGTATCAAGATTTGGAATTTAGAAACTGGACAATTAAAGAATACTCTCACCGGACATAAAGAATCAGTGATGAGTGTGGCGATTAGCCCTAATGATGAAACTTTAGTTAGTGGTAGTTCAGATGATACGATTAAAATTTGGAATTTAAAAACTGGAAAATTAACTAATACACTTACCGAACATTTTTATCCGGTAAGTGCTTTAGCAATTAGCCCTAATAGAGAGACTTTAGTGAGTGGTAGCTGGGACGATCGCATTAAAATTTGGAACCTCAAAACTGGAGCAATTAAAAATACTCTAACTGGGCATAGAAGTGGAGTAAATAGCGTAGTAATTAGTCCAGATGGACAGAGTGTCATTAGTGGTAGTAGCGACAGGACGATTAAAATTTGGCGATCGCCTTAGGGAAGGAGGATAAAAAGGCAGAGGAAGCAGAGGAAGCAGGGGTGCAGAGGAGGCAAATTATATAAGTACTCTTGCTCTGCCCCTAAAGCAGCTCTTCCCCTTCTGCTCACTAGTCACCCAATACCCTATGCCCCTAAAAAATCTATCAATAGATAGATGTACTAAATTTATGGATGACTAATGAATCAAAGGCGACAATTACTAGTCTGGGAAATTTACTGGTAGCGATCGCCTTTTTCGCTCCATTACCAAGACAAGGTGAATTCCCCAGCATCTACCGAGTCTCTGAGAAATATAGGTAACTCTTAACTATTAATAAATATATATTGCTGACACCAGTTAATGGTTTATATTTACCCAAAGGTGGCGCAAGCGGCCACTGATCTTCAAACATGAGGAGGCAGCATCGTACCACCCCTATAACTGATGTATATCCTCGATCCCAGGTGTCAGTGTAAGGATAAGTTGATATTAAAACAAAGAATTTTTGCTGAATTGTAACGGATAAAGACTACACTTAAAAGTCTTGTGCAGCAAAACCTGTAGCTTTAACTTAAAGTAATCATGTCCAAGGTTCTTGTCTCCGATCCTATTGACCAAGCTGGAATTGACATTCTCTCGCAAGTTGCTACTGTTGATGTCAAAACAGGTTTAAAACCAGCAGAACTGATAGAAATTATTGGTGAGTATGACGCGCTGATGATTCGTTCGGGTACGCGCGTTACTCAAGAAATTATTGAAGCCGGTACGCAATTAAAAATAATTGGGCGTGCTGGTGTGGGTGTGGATAACGTGGATGTCCCCGCAGCCACGCGCCACGGTATTGTGGTAGTCAATTCTCCTGAAGGTAACACGATCGCGGCTGCCGAACATGCGATCGCGATGATGTTATCTTTATCTCGCCATATTCCCGACGCTAATGTGTCGGTGAAAAAAGGTGAGTGGGATCGCAAAACTTTTGTCGGCGCGGAAGTTTACAAAAAAACCCTGGGGATTGTGGGGTTAGGTAAAATTGGCTCCCATGTGGCGGCTGTTGCTAAGGCAATGGGGATGAAGCTATTAGGCTACGATCCCTTTATCTCCACAGAACGGGCTGAACAAATTGGCTGTCAGTTAGTCGATTTAGATTTGCTGATTCAGCAAGCTGACTATATCACCTTACACATCCCCAAAACTCCGGAAACAGCCCATTTAATCAATGCCACAACTTTGGCAAAGATGAAACCAACTGCCCGGATTATTAACTGCGCTCGTGGTGGCATCATTGATGAAGCGGCTTTAGCTGAAGCCATCAAGCAAGGAACAATTGCTGGTGCGGCTTTAGATGTGTTTGAGTCGGAACCTCTAGGCGAATCCGATTTGCGATCGCTTGGTAAAAATGTCCTCCTCACTCCCCACTTAGGTGCATCCACAGCCGAAGCCCAGGTGAATGTTGCCATAGATGTAGCCGAACAAATTCGCGATGTGCTTTTAGGACTTCCCGCACGTTCTGCCGTCAACATTCCCGGACTCAGCCCCGATGTGTTGGAAGAACTCAAACCCTACATGGAATTGGCAGAAACTTTAGGCAAACTCGTCGGACAATTAGCTGGCGGTCGAGTAGAATTACTGAATGTCAGATTGCAAGGCGAACTAGCAACTAATAAGAGTCAGCCTTTAGTAGTTGCTTCCCTCAAAGGACTGCTTTACCAAGCATTGCGGGAACGGGTAAATTACGTCAATGCCAACATTGAAGCTAAAGAACGGGGAATTCGCGTGATTGAAACCAGAGATGCTTCTGTACGCGACTACGCAGGTTCCTTGCGGTTAGAAGCTACAGGTACTCTGGGAACTCATTCTGTTACCGGCGCGTTGTTAGGCGAGAAAGAAATTCACCTAACTGACGTTGATGGTTTCCCGATTAACGTTCCCCCCAGCAAATATATGCTGTTTACCCTGCACCGCGATATGCCAGGGATCATCGGTAAACTCGGTTCCTTACTAGGCAGTTTTAATGTCAATATTGCCAGTATGCAGGTAGGGCGGAAAATTGTTCGCGGTGATGCAGTTATGGCTCTCAGCATCGACGATCCCTTACCTGAGGGCATTTTGGCAGAAATTACCAAAGTGCCTGGTATTCGGGACGCATACACGGTAACCCTGTAAATAGCATGAAGGATGAGGGATGAAGGCTGAAGTAATTTCATCTTTTATCCTTCACCATTCATACTTGAAAATATGGCAAAAACCTGGTGGGAATTACAGATTTTATGTGAACCAGACTTAGAAGATTCAATCTTTTGGCGTCTGGAAAATTTTGGCTGTCGCGGTACGGCAGTTGAAAATAAAGGTAATGCCTCTTTAGTCAAGGCTTATTTACCGGAATTTCAAGCACATTTGTTAGATTTAGCGGCGCTATCGCTGTGGCTGCGTCAAGATGCTTTGTGTGTTGGGTTAACCGCACCTGCTTTAAATTGGCAGATCATCAATGAGGAAGATTGGGGTACTAGCTGGAAGCAATATTGGCACCCGGAGAAAATAGGCGATCGCTTTTTGATTAATCCCGCCTGGCTACCATTACCCGAAAGTACAGATCGCCTCGTGATTCGCCTCGATCCCGGAGTAGCATTTGGTACAGGCAATCACGCCACAACTCAGCTGTGTTTAGAATCTCTAGAAATGCGGATGAGTGAATTACCAAAGTCTTTCACTCGTGTATCAACTAAAAAAGAGCCTGTGGTAATTGCGGATATAGGTTGCGGTTCTGGTATCCTGTCTATTGGCGCAGTCCTATTAGGTGCAGAAAAAGTCTATGCCGTCGATACCGATCCATTAGCAGTGCAATCTACCTTCAGCAATCGCGCACTCAACGACGTTAGCCCAGAACGCTTAGTACCAGCAGAAGGCAGTGTAGACATATTACAAAAACTCATCGCTCAACCACTAGATGGGATTGTCTGCAATATTTTGGCTGATGTCATTATCGAATTACTACCCGAAATGAGCGCGATCGTCAAACCCACTACTTGGGCTGTCTTTAGCGGTATTCTCCTAGAGCAATCAAAAGCTGTAGCTGATGCCTTAGAAGATAATGGCTGGATTGTTGCTACCTTGTGGAAAAAGAAAGAGTGGTGTTGTTTGAATGTCCGCCGTTCTTGAACTACCCAGCCTGATGATTTTGCTAATTGGCGTTAGCCTACCTTTTGGGTAGGCTGCTGTTTTTGCTCCCAAATCTTAAATAATCTTTTGGAGATGTTGTACTAACTGAGGTGCTTGCATCACGCCTTCAATTCTATCTACTGGTTGACCTTGCTTAAACAGTACCAAAGTTGGGAGAGCGTAAATTTGATACTGAGTAGCTATTTCTTCATATTTTTCTGTATCTATTTTCACAATACGTAACTTATCTTTAAGTTGGGCATTAACCTGCTCTAAAATTGGCACCATCATTTGACAAGGGCCGCACCATGAAGCATAAAAATCTACCAACACAGGTACATCAGAACCAGACAACATCTCTTCAAAGCTGTTGAATTGTTTTTTAGTAGCCATATGACACACCGATTTTGTCTTGATTGATTTAATAGTAATGCTTGGTTGAGAAAATGGTACTAAGTCAAGAGTCAAGCCTTAAAAATAGGGGCATGGGGCATGGGGCATTGGGCATTGGGCATTGGGCATTGGGCAAAAGTCAAATAGAATTCTTAATTCTTAATTTTGAATTTTGAATTTTGAATTGTTTGTCCTCCTTGTCTCCCTTCCCTTCCCTTCCCTTGTCTAGCGTTCGTCATCACGAAAGTACGGATATTGCACTCTTGCGGTGAGCAAGAACCTCACTTGATTTTCTCGGATGTTTGTTAATTTAAAATCAGATGTTATAAAGCTTGAGATTATACCTGGCAAATCACAGAATCTCATATCTTAGAAAGATAACATAATACAAATTTCTAGAGGAGGCTGGTAGATGGCTGCAACCGACTTTAAAGACTATTACACAATTTTGGGAATTAGTAAGACTGCTAGTCCAGAGGAAATTAAACAAGCTTTTCGTCGGTTAGCTCGTAAATATCATCCTGATGTTAACCCAGGCAATAAACAGGCGGAAGCTAGTTTTAAAGAAGTTAACGAAGCTTATGAGGTATTGTCTGACCCAGATAAGCGCAAAAAGTATGACCAATTTGGTCAATACTGGAAACAAGCAGGTGAAGGCTTCCCCGGTGGTGCTGGGGTTGATATGGGCGGTTTTGACTTTAGCCAATATGGTAGTTTTAATGACTTCCTAAATGAGTTATTTGGTGGTGCTGGGCCTCGCAGTAGCCGAAGCTATTCTTATAAAAGTTCCACAGGTAGACCTGGGGGTTTTGGCGGTTTTAATGATTTTGGTTTCCAAGATGTAGGTGCTGGTGGTTCACAAGATAGTGAAGCAACTATATCTCTAACCTTTAATGAAGCGTTTGCTGGCGTACAAAAGCGCTTTAGTTTAGGTAGCGAAACCATAGATGTGCGTATCCCGGCTGGTGCTAAATCGGGTACTCGTCTGCGCGTGCGAGGAAAAGGTCAAATTAATCCCATGACTCAACAACGGGGTGATTTGTACTTAAAGGTAGAACTACAACCCCATTCTTTCTTCCAAATCGAAGGCGATAATTTGGTTTGTGAACTCCCAATTACACCAGATGAAGCTACTTTAGGCGCTTCCATTGATGTACCGACACCAGATGGTTCAGTAAACGTTAAGCTACCTGCGGGTGTGCGTTCTGGTCAATCCCTACGTTTGCGTGGTAAAGGCTGGCCGATAGCTAAGGGTGGACGAGGCGATCAGTTGGTGAAGGTGGCGATTGTACCACCCAAAGAACTTAGCCAACAAGAGCGGGAATATTATGAAAAAATTCGGTCTATACGTACTTATAATCCCCGCAGTCACTTGCAACAGGTCAAGTTATAGGAAATGTTTCGCGCCCAGAATTAGAGAATCTGTGGCGCGAAGCCATTTTTAGGGTTTATTTGGTTTAATTAGCTTGATTTTTCGCCATTAAAGTTTTTATCCGAGACTTAAACGCTGCAATTGTCTCGGGAGTAGGTTGAGTAGTTTGCCAAGATGGGCGTTGCATGATGTTGTCGCTCCAATTTTGCAATTTAGAATTAAAACTAACCCCCATTTGTGGTAAGAAAAGAATGCTACTACCTGCAACAATATCCGCCAGAGTTAATTGTTCGCTACCAAAGTAAGGGCGATCGCCTAGTAGTTGCTCAAAAAAATTTAGTACGATAGTCGCTTTCTGTTTTGCTTCCTCAATTTTCTCAGGGTCGGAGTCTAAGCCAATCATTTGCCGCAATAGGGGATTTATGGCTGGTAAAAGTTCATTTACGGTTACCATCTCCACCATGCGCACAATTGCTAAAGCTTTCTCTTCTTTGGGCAATAAACTAGGGTTAGGATACTTAGCTTCTATATAATCGAGAATTGCTAGAGATTCCACTACCCGAAAGTCATCATCAACTAATACAGGAACATGATGAAAGGGATTTAGCGCCACAAACTCTGGCTGAAACTGATCGCCATTCAGCTGCATTTCGATTAATTCAAAATCCAGTCCCTTTTCTAGTAAAGCAATCCAAGGACGACGGGAGTTAAATGAAATCGGTTGGTGATAAAGTTTGAGCATCAGTAAATCCTATTTTCACTCAACTACAAGCATCAAATTGTGCTAATAATGTCTCCACACTAGCATTATGATCCAGAAAAGAAAATAAATGATAATAGCGGAGTTTGCCTGATTTATCTAAGACAAATTGTGCAGGTAAAGGTGCGCCTAAGGCTTGTCCTACGCGATATCTGCGAAAGACACCACAAGCAGGATCGCTGAGTAAAGGCATTTTTAAACCTAAGTCTCTGACTACTATTTCACTTTGCCTTTCATCGGTACTAGTAATCAGCAATATCTCGACATCACGCTCTTGAAATTGCTCGTAATTTTCATTCAAAGATTTTATGTGCGGATAGCAAAATGGGCAATATTGCTTTTCTGTAAATATTCTGGTAAAAGCCAATAATACTGGTCGCTTACCGCGAAACGCAGACAATTTTACCAAACTATTATTTGTAATATCTGGTAATTGAAAATCTGGCGTTCCCACTTCCAGTCTTAATTCATTTATCGCCGGAATTGGCAGAAAATTCCGAAAGAAACGCTCATTTATTAAGCCGCTAAAATCAGTTGAAGTTAGCATATTTATTATCCTTGATAATTGAAAGTTAAGAGTCAATAGTCAATAGTCAATAGTCAATAGTCAATAGTCAATTATGTGCTGTTGACCGTTGACCGTTGACCGTTGACTGTTGACTGTTGACCAATGACAAACGAAAAAACCACAGATAGGCACTGAAGTTAACACTGATTCATCTGTATCTGTGTTTATCGGTGATTATCTGTGGTTATAAATGATACTGCTCTTCAATCCAGTATACTGCGTTGCCAATTTATGGCAAGAGCAATCTAGACTGCAGAGAAGTAAACTTTAGACTTCACGGGGTCGGGATTCATGGTTTTATCCCCTGGTTGCCAACCGGCAGGACAAACTTCGTCTGGGTGAGACTGAACGTACTGAATTGCTTGTAATGTCCGCAGGGTTTCATCAACGCTACGACCAAAAGCGAGGTTGTTAATGGTTGCGTGCTGGATTACACCATCTTTATCGATGATAAACAGACCGCGTAAAGCAATACCTGCTGCTGGATCGAGAACGTTGTAAGCTGCGCTGATTTCTTTCTTAATGTCGGAAACTAAGGGATAATTCAAGTCGCCAACACCACCAGATTTGCGGTCAGTTTGAATCCAAGCTAGGTGAGAAAACTCACTATCAACGGAAACACCAAGAATCTCGGTGTTAATTTTCTTGAATTCTTCGTAGCGATCGCTAAATGCTGTGATCTCAGTGGGACAAACAAAGGTAAAGTCTAGGGGATAAAAGAATAGAACAACATACTTACCGCGATAGTCGGAAAGTTTGATGCTCTTAAATTCTTGATCCGCCACAGCTGTTGCTGTAAATTCTGGAGCCTGTTGACCAACGCGGAGGCTTCCTTCTGTTCCGTAAGTGAGGGACATTATCTTAATTCTCCTTCAACTTATATCCATTTACTAGCGTTGGAATTCGGGTCAGTGAAAACTTTCCCTTCCACGCTGTCACAGTTTAATTACGATCTGTTACGACTATATCATAGTCATAACGATTTTGAGTAGCAAATGGTTGATTTAGATCAAAGAGAGTGGTTATTGACCAATGGCTTAGGTAGTTTTGCCAGTGGGACAGTAGCTGATGTCAGGACGCGCACCTACCACGGTTGGCTATTTGCCGCCACAAACCCCCCATCTGGGCGAACTCTGCTGCTTTCGCATTTAGAAGCTAGCCTAGAAGTAGAAAAAAAAGTTGTCACCTTAGGGACAAATTATTGGCGTAGTGGGCGAATAGAAGCTACCGGCTACCAATTGCTACGTGATTTTGAGATTCATCCAGTTCCAAAATGGATTTGGCGACAGGATAATTGGCAGTTGAGTCGGCAATTGATCATGCCTTATGGTTTGGTAGAAACTGAGGGAAAGGTAAATTCGCCAAATTCTGCGCCTGAGTTATGCCATCGACTATTAATTCAGTATCGTTATGAAGGTACAGAAGCCAGTATTTTAAGGTTACGACTGCTAATTGGCGATCGCGATTTTCATCATCAACAAACAGCTTCCCCAGAATTACACTTTTCCCAAGTGCTATTACCCCAGCAAGTTTGTCTCCAAGCAATTATGGATGGGCGTTTTGGCACGCCTTGGCATTTACGCTGGACAAAAGGAGACTATAAAGCTGATGGTGTGTGGTATTGGGATTATCAATTAATAGAAGAAACTCGGCGGGGATTAGGCGACAAAGAAGACCTTTATAGTCCGGGTTATTTAACAGTTCATCTTCAACCCGGTGATGTTGTTACCTTAGAAGCTAGAGTAGGTTTCCCCAACCCACAGCCAGAACCTTTAACTGGTGAAACCTTTACCGAAGCGATCGCATCTGAAGAAGAAAGACTAGCTCAGGTTTTTGGCTTTGATCGAGGGACTAATCAAAACCCCAATGCCCCACACCCAACATGGAAGAAATTACTTAAAGCTAGCGATCAATTTATTGTTTATCGCGCTTCAATTACCGGGCCTACTGTGATTGCTGGTTACCATTGGTTTAATGATTGGGGACGCGATACTTTAATTGCTTTACCAGGTTTAGCACTAGTAACGCAACGCTTTGATTTAGCAAAAGGACTGTTGCAAACCTTTGGAAATTACTGTCACCAAGGTTTAATTCCTAATGCATTTCCTGATGTTGGTGGTGAGCCTTTTTACAACAGTATTGATGCTGCACTATTATGGATTGAAACCTTGGGACTTTATTTAGAAGCTACAAAAGATTGGCAGTTTTTAGCCGAACAATTCCCGATAGTACAGCAAATTTATAAAGCCTTTGTTGGTGCTACCCGCTACAATATCCATGTTGATGCTACTGATTGGCTAGTTAGTTGGGATGCGCCTCATGTAGCCTTGACTTGGATGGATGCTGTAGTGAAAGGAGAACCTGTCACACCTCGCTTGGGTAAGCCAGTAGAAATTAATGCTTTGTGGTATTCTGCTTTGTGTTGGCTGAGTCAGTGGGCAGAAAAATTAAGTCAAAATCAGGATACTAATTCAGAACGGCTGGCAAAGCAAGCACAGCGTTATGGACAACAAGCAGAACAGGTAAAAGCTTCCCTGCAAAAATTTTGGAATGCAAAACTCGGTTATTTTTACGACACCATCGAATTGGACGATCGCCGTCACGCGCAAATCCGCCCTAACGCAGTTTTAGCTTTATCCTTATATCATTGCGGATTTCCCGCAGAACAAGGGCGTCAAGTACTTGCAGTTGCGGCTTCTGAGTTACTCACCCCCTATGGACTGCGGAGTTTAGCGCCTACCGATCCGCAGTATATTGGCAAATATCAAGGTAACCCAGAACAACGCGATCGCGCCTACCATCAAGGTACAGTTTGGAGTTGGCTGATAGGGCCGTTTATTCGTGCTTGGCAACGTTATTATCCCGAACAACCAGTACCTTTTGATTGGCAACCTCTATTAAAGCACTTTCTAGACGATGCTTGTCTTGGCTCAATTTCCGAAATTTTTGATGGCGATCCACCCCATCAACCCAAAGGTGCGATCGCCCAAGCTTGGTCAGTGGCTGAGGTTATTCGTTATCTACCAAAATCTCAGCTTTAGAACAGACGATTGTACAGACGCGATTCATCGCGTCTCTAACTAAACCTTTGTGCGATCGGTCAAAATTTCATAGCCGGTTTCTGTCACTAATACAGTATGCTCAAACTGGGCTGATAAAGAATTATCTACAGTTACTGCTGTCCAGCGATCGGCTAAAGTTCTGGTATGCTTAGAACCTGCATTTAAAATTGGCTCGATGGCTAAAGTCATTCCCGCACGTAATTTTACATTGGGCATTTCTCTAGTACGGTAGTTAAATACAGAAGGTTCTTCGTGTAAATTGCGTCCTACACCATGTCCTGTGAATTCTTCTACCACTGTAAAACCATTGACTTTCACATGGTCTTCAATGGCTCCGGCTAGATCCATTAAGTATGCACCCGCTTTTACTTGTTCAATACCTTTATACAGAGCTTCTTCAGCGACGCGAATCAATTTAGCGGCTTCTGGGGTAACTTCACCGACAGCAATTGTAATGCAAGAATCGCCATGAAAACCTTGAAAATAAGCGCCTGTATCTACTTTTAATACATCCCCAGTCCGAATTACTTTCTTTGGATTTGGGATTCCATGTACAACTTCGTTGTTAATGCTGGCACAAATAGTACCAGTAAATCCGTGATATCCCTTAAAGCTTGGGGTAGCACCCATTTCGCGAATGCGTTTTTCTGCATAAGCATCCAAGTCAGCCGTAGTCATTCCTGGTTGGACTAGCTCAGAAATTTCTTTGAGTACGGTGGCGACAATTTTTGCCGATTCTCGCATGATATCAATTTCACGCGGCGATTTAAGTTCGATACCTCGGCGTTGTTTACTGGGAGATGGTGGCTGAGTGGCTTGAGCAAGTAAGTTACTGAGTATGTTCATGAGAGATTAAAGCGATCGGCGCTGTCACGCTGAAGGTTAAGTTTTTTCTAGATTAGTTGAGAAATAATATCTATATTTAAATTAACTTATTTTTTACTGTCTTATTGATTTGTGACAGTAATTTATATGAGATTTTCTCGTGATTGGCTGTCTTAAAAAGTTCAGATTTAAGGAAGCCTCATCTCTTATTTTTCGCTTTATGGGTGGTTTTTACAAATCTTTGTATGGGCGGGTTTACAGATATCCTCACTGTTCAAGAAAGATCCAAATAAACCCGCCCCTACCACTGACTACTGACTATTAACAAAACTCCATCCCTTTATGGGTGGAGTTTTTTATTGTAACTTTGAAATTTTCAATTGGTAACAGTAATCTCTCCCGTCATACCTGCTTCTGTATGTCCTGCTACTGAGCAGCGTAGGGTATATTTTCCTGACTTGAGCGGTACAAATACCCAGTCTGCTGTCGCACCGGGTTTGAGTTCCACTTCATGAATAGCTCCTTTAATTTCTACTTTCCCAGCTTCGACTTTTTGTGTCCAGATACCATCGGCGAAGTCTTTGGCAGTAAAATAATGTTTCATTTGGCTAGGGTTAGCTAGCCGGAGATTATAACGTTTTCCCGCCACAAATTCTAAACTATTTGGCTCAAATTTGAGTTCGTTAGCTGCATTACCCAAACTAACAGAAACTTCAACTGCTGGTTGCTTGAGTAAATCACCAGATCCAGTTGCTGCTAATGCTGAATTATGGCTGAAAACCAAGCACAGCATTAATAATAATATGATATAAATCTGCTTGATAGTTTTCATCGTCCAAAATAGTATTTAAATTTGTTTTTTCTCATTGACTCATTTAATTACGAATTACGTAGACGCGTTCGCGGAGCGTTCTCGAAGAGTAGCGGCTTCCCGAAGGGTATGACGAATTAGTAATTATTTCATTTGGGCTAATACAGCCGGGCCTGCTGTTGCTACTACAATCTTATCTGGATGGATTAATTCACGAGCGGCTTGATTGACTTGATTGAGGGTAACTTGCTGAATTTTGTCTGTAAAAGCGCGGAGTTCGACTTTATCAAGTCCATGTACTTGATTCATCAAAATAGTTTTAGTTAATTCTTCTGGATTAGCTAAAGAAACATTGTAGTTGCTAATTAATGTTTGTTTAGCTGCTTCAATTTCTGCGGCTACAACACCTTGTTGATGAATTTGCTTTAAGAGTTTTTGAGTGCTAGCGATCGCTTTTATGGTATCTTCTGGACTAGTTTGCAATTCTATCCAAAATGTGCCTGCATTTTTCCCGACTTGGAAGTAACTATAAATTCCATAGGTTAACCCTTGGCGATCGCGTACTTCTGCCCCTAATCTACTAGATAGGGTATCGCCTCCCAAAATCTGATTTAAGACTAAAGCTGCATAAAATCGGGGATCTTTACGGCTAATACCCTTGTAACCCATATAAGTAATTGCCTGGGCTTTACCCGGTAGGATAGAGTTGACACGTACTTCCTTGTCGGGCATTGATACTTGAGGATATTGTAATTTTGGCGCTTCGCCGCTAACTTTCCAGCCGCCAAATTCTTTTTCTAGTAGCGATCGCACTTTGGCAGGTTCAAAATCTCCTACTATTGTTAACACCATATTATCAGGACGATAATATTTTTCTTTAAAAGCGATCGCATCTTTGCGCTTAATCTTTTTTAAACTTTCTGCTGTAGGAAAGTTATGTAAAGGATGTTTGTGCGGATAAATCGACTGCACAAATGTTCTAATAGCTACCTCATCTGGATCGTCTAAATCTAATTTGAGATTAGTTAAAGCTTGTTGGCGCTCAAGTTCCCACTCTTTCGTTGGGAAGTTACTATTTTTAACGACATCTGCTAAAGTTTTTAAAATTACAGGTAAGTCACCCGCTAAACTGTCACCATCAATGCGCACGCCTTCGCGGTAGGCTCTAAACTCTAAATTTGCACCTTTATCTTCTAAAGCTTGGGCAATTTGTAAAAAATCTTGAGTTTTCGTGCCATTCATTAAGTTATCTGCTACTAACGATGCTAATCCTGCTTTATCTTCAGGGTCAAATTCCGTACCTGCATTAATATGACCGCTAAGAGTGATAGTAGGAATACTGCGATCGGGTAGTAGTAATAATTTTAAACCATTGGCAAGTTGAAATTGTTGTGGTATTTCTCGCTCGCCAATATCTGTGATTTCATCCACGGGGGGTAAGTATTTTAATACTTCAGTGGGTGCTACAGGCGAGCCTAAACCGAAATTTTCTGTAGTTTGAGTAGAATTGGGTTTGCTTGTACCTTTTAACTCTTTTTGGCTAGGTTCAAAGTAACCAACTGTACGTGCTTCTGGTTTCAGGTATTTTTTAACTACAGCAACAACATCTGCTGGTGTTACCTTGCGGATAGCAGCTAAGTAGCGTTCTGTATGGCGATAGTCACCAGTTGTGGTTTCATCATTACCCAATTGCATTGCTTGGTTAGTGAGATCGCGGTTAGCTAAAATTACCGCAGCTTCTAATTGGGTTTTTGCACGATTAACTTCTGCTGCTGTGACTCCTGATTTAACTAAATCCGCGATCGCCCGATTTAAAACCGAGTCAATTTTCTCTAAACTTTGATTATAAGCTGCTGTCACCAACAATTCATACCAACCAAATTCTCGCAGGCTAGTCACAGAAGCGCCAATATCACTAGCTAACCCAGATTCTATCAATACCCGATCCAAGCGCGAATTTCGCCCTTCTGTCAAAATATAATCCATCACATCTAATGTAGGTACATCTGGATGGTTGATATCAGGTAATGGATAAACGACTTGTAACAGTTCCCCCGCACCTGCTTCTCGCAATACAATAGGAGACTCGGATAACTGTTGACTGCGCTGCACTGAGCTTGTCGAAGTGTTGACTGTTGACTGCGCTGCACTGAGCTTGTCGAAGTGTTGACTGTTGACTGTTGACTGTTGACTATTGACTATTGACTGTTGACTCTTCGGTAATTTCCCAAATATCTCTTTAACTACTTCCAGAGTGGGCGCAGTTTGAAAATCTCCCACAATGACTAAAACAGCATTATCAGGACTGTAATATTTTTGATAGTACTTTCTCACCTGCTCGACTGTAAATTTTTCCACATCGGCTTTTGTTCCCCCAACAGGTAAACCATATGCATGATTGGGAAAAGCTGCACGCATCACAGCCCGATTGAGGCGGTATTCTGGGCTATTTTCGTAACCTTGTAACTCAGAAATAACTACTCGTTTTTCACTACCTAGCTGTTCGGTATCAATTACTGAACTTTGCATCCGATCAGCTTCTAAAATAAGTAGCGCCTTCAGCTTATTGCGTTCCGCAGTACCGTAATATGCGGTTTGATCGTAGCTGGTGAAAGCGTTGGAATCACTACCTAAAGCGCTAAATAACCTGCCAAATTGAATTGGACGAGTTTCTGTCCCTTTAAACATCATATGTTCTAACTGGTGCGCAATCCCATTCAGCCCTGGTTCTTCGTTGCGCGAACCTACCTTGTACCATACTTGTACAGTTACTACTGGCGCAGTATGTACTTCTTTTGTCAGTACTGTCAGGCCATTTTCGAGTAATGTCTTGTGGACGTTTTCTGTCACTGTTGGGGGTAGATTTTCTTGTGGATTTACTATTGACTGAGCATGTATCTGCTGTGATGTAACTATATGTTGGCTAACAGCAGATTTACCGCTAAATAACAATACCGCAATCATCCATAAAGTGAACAGCAATAACAAAAAACGATATCGATACAAGGTAGTAAACACAGGCATGGATTTTGCAGATGCTTGTAAACTAAGTTACATAAATTGAGTGATTAATCTAGTTTAGTCCCTATAACCAGTCTCTCACCTTAGCACAGTCATAGAGATCAGATATTCTACCAGCCAATATCGGAGAAATAAACTAGAAATTAATTTATTTTTGCTAAAATTCGCAAAAATTCCAGAGGTAAGCCATCAGTATCTGCAATAAAAGCCACTTCAAAAATGCGATCGCCTATTTGTTGCTGTGTCGGTTCTAAAAGTATTTTTATTGGTGCTAAATCTGTTGTTGCCACTTGTTGTTGTAAATTGGTTAACCAACTGGGCAAATCTGGTGTAATTTCTGTTAAATCAAAGGAAAGATGATAATAACCCACATAATGCTCATCAGCAAAAGCATCTGGGGCTGGTTTCGGTTCGGGAATTTGGATTAGTTCAATTCTCCCACCCAATCCTTCCATCCAACAAGCCAGGGTATAGCCTGTAGTGAAGCGTTCGCAAACTGTAAACCCCAATTGTTCGTAAAAAGCGATCGCCCGATGAATATTCGCAGTCCGAATTGAAGCGTGGTGCATAATTTTTGGTTGTCAGTCGTCAGTTGTCAGTTGTCAGTTGTCAGTTGTTAATTAATTATGACCACTGACTACTGACAATTGACCAATGACAATTACTCAAACAATCTGAAATAAGGATAGCGTACAGGGACACCAGGCTCTTTTTCCAAATCAAAATTAATCACTTCCCAACAAGGTTCATCTGTGGGATCGGGGCTAAACTCTACCGGTAAACCGTATAGCCGCGCTGAGGTATTTTCCGTCGTCTGTTGTTGTCCAGAACGCCAAGTAGTGCTGCGTTCTAAATAACCACTCATTAACTCTTGATAACGACGCGCAATAATTACCCGCGTAGCTCGGAAACCTTGAGTATAAAGTTTATCCAACGCTTCGTGAATTTCAAACCTTATACCATCGGGATGGGTATGTTGTCTATACCATTCGTTATTCCACTTCCGCCAATGGCGTCCCGACTGTAAATGAATTAATTCACCCGTTTTCGGATTAGCTTCAAAAGCCCCATGACGCGGACATAAATAGGTATCCGTAAGCGTCAACGCCTGAATTGTTTGGCGACAGTGGGGACACTGAATGTCGGGGCCAAATATTGGGTACTGCAAGCCTGGATTCATCATGAAGTGCGTAGAAACATAGTTTTGTCTTCACCAGCACCAGTGGGTTTGATTTTACACTTCGGCTCCATCAATTGGGGTTACCACCTCATTGCTACATAGTCTACTGACTGATAGCAAGAACAGTATTCACCAGTGTCTTACTCAGTATAGAAGGTTGACCAAAGAAGTTTGAAGTTTAAAGGATGAATTCAGAATTTCAGACTTTAGACTTCCGACTTTAGTCTTGAGTTGACACTGTGATATTCTGGTTTTGCAACCAGCCTGAAATGTTGGAGTTTCTCCAGTGTTCCTGGGTACCATATTTATATTCTATCGTGTCTACAGCTTCTTACTGGCCATCTCCTGATTTTTCTGTTGCTGCTTTTGTAGCAGCTAATGCGATCGTTGTCGGTTCAGTAAACATCAAAAGCGGAGTAAGCATTTGGTATGGAGCCGTAGTCAGAGCAGATGTAGAACGCATTGATATTGGTGAATACACAAATATCCAAGATGGTGCAATCCTACACTGTGACCCTGGCTTTCCTACTATCTTAGAAGATCGTGTCACCGTAGGACATCGTGCTGTGATACATTCTGCCTACATTGAGCGAGGAAGTTTGATTGGCATTGGCGCAATCATTTTAGATGGTGTACGTGTAGGTACTGGTAGCATTATTGGTGCTGGTGCTGTAGTTACTAAGGATGTACCGCCATTTTCCTTAGTTATGGGCGTTCCTGGCAAAGTTGTCCGCCAAATTACCGACACCGAAGCCGCAGAATTAATCGCACACGCTGAAAAATACCAAAAATTAGCCTTGGTTCACGCCGGTAAGGGAACTGATATTGGCTTTACCAAGCCGGTATGAGGCTGGGGGACAAGGGAGACAAGGAAGACAAGGAAGACAAGGAAGCAGGATAAACAACTGACAACTGACAACTGACAACTGACAACTGACCAAATTGTAAACATTCTTTACAATAGGACTGGAAAAATTTTCCACTTCTAGCTAACAATAAAAATGAGAGTAGTTGACAAAAGTTTAATTTATTTAACAGAGGGGTTCTAAATATGGACATTGATTTTCGCGTAGCAGTTGTTCTAGCTCCAATTGCCATTGCTGCTGGTTGGGCTGTATTTAATATTGGCGCTGCTGCATTAAGACAAGTGCAAAACTTTTTAAACAGAGAAGCCTAAACTCACATAAAAATTAACATTTTTTAACCGGCTGTTTCTTTTTCTAGGAACAGTCGGTTAGTTAATGTTAGGGCATTGGGCATTGGGCATTGGGCATTGATTATTTTCCTTTGTTTTCTATGTTCCCTTTGCTACCTCATCCTTATTCATCCTCCTCAAATCTGTGGATATTGATTCTTTACTTAAATCATTCCAGCCTTTTGGTATAAATTTAGGACTTGCACGGATTGTCAAACTTTTGGATAATCTGGGCAATCCTCATCAGCAAGTGCCAGTAATTCATGTTGCCGGGACTAATGGTAAAGGTTCTGTATGTGCCTATCTTTCATCGATTTTGACTGAGGCGGGGTATCGTACAGGACGTTATATTTCTCCCCATTTAGTCGATTGGACTGAACGGATTTGTATTAATGAACAAGCAATTTCCTCAGAAGAATTGTCTAAATTATTACAACAAGTCCAAAGTGTTATTGCTCCTGATGAAGAATCGCCAACTCAATTTGAAGTGATTACCGCCGCAGCTTGGTTATATTTCGCCCAGCAGCAACTTGATGTAGCAGTGGTAGAAGTGGGATTAGGTGGGCGCTTAGATGCAACTAATGTGTGTGATAACCCGTTAGTAACAGTAATTACTTCCATCAGTCGCGAACATTGGCAACAACTAGGCCCGACTGTAACCGATATTGCTAGAGAAAAAGCGGGAATTCTCAAACCAGGATGCCCGGTGGTTGTGGGACAATTACCAGCAGATGCCCTAGAAGTTGTGCGATCGCGAATTGGAGAATTACAATGCCCAGTAGTCATACCCCAGCCTGCACGCTCCATATCCTCCGGCTGGGCTGAATACCAAACTCAGGAAAATTCTAAAATTATTCAATATCCCCTACCTTTACAAGGACAAATTCAATTAACTAATTCCGCCTTAGCTTTAGCTGCTATAGAAATTCTCCAAAAACAGGGATGGCACATTTCCCAAACAGCCATAATTAATGGTATGGGACAAACTAAATGGCCTGGACGTATTCAATGGGTAACTTGGCAAAAGCATACATTATTACTGGATGGTGCCCATAACCCGGCTGGTGCTAAAGTATTACGCGATTATGTAGATAGTCTCAATCATCCCTCTGTGACTTGGGTGATGGGAATGATGGCAAATAAAGACCACGCTGATATTTTTCAAGTATTATTACGCCCAGAAGATAAATTATTTCTCGTACCAGTACCGGATACATCTTCAGCTAGTCCCGATAAATTAGCCAAACTAGCTACTGATATTTGTCCAAACTTAAGTTTGTGCCAATCTCATCCAGATTTATTATCAGCCCTACAAGCAGCCTTTACGGCATCAGACAACTTAGTTGTCTTGTGCGGTTCCCTATATTTAATCGGACATTTTCTCGCAAATAAATAATTGAGGCAATGCAAATATAAATAGTTAGTTAAAATAAATTACAAATCTTCATATATTTATGATAATTTAAACACGCTTCCTGGAAATGTCAGAACTCTTGATGAGTGCGATCGCTTGGCTACTCAAGTCTACAAACTTCACTAGCAAAGACTTTTCCCTAGTTAGATGTCGTGGTTTGACTTAGTTTGAACGCTGATAGTAAGTATTTAAATTTATTATGTAAATTTAATTTATATTTGTAGCGACAACTATATTTTCTGGGCAAAATTAACTGAGAAATTGTCTGGCAGAAAAATACCTTAATTGACACTGCTATAAGAATTTCTAGTTAATAGGAGATAAATATGCTAAAAGTAGTTGTTGGTCACAGTGATGATCCAGATTCTCAAGACGCAATTGCCGAAGTTTTAGAACATTGTGTTCACGATTTAGCAGGAGTTATACCTCAAGCAGGTATCTTATTTACAGCTATTGATTTTGAGCATGAGTTAATTCTCAAAGAAATTAACCAAGTATTTCCCGAACTAGATTTGATAGGTTGTACTACAGATGGTGAAACCTCCTCGGTATTAGGGTTTCAACAAGACTCTGTAACCCTAATGCTGTTTTCTTCTGACACTGTAGAAATCAGTGCTGGTATCGGTTATCAAGCCAAAGAAAACCCCTTCGCTGCTGCTGAACAAGCTGTCAAACAAGCAACAGCAAAAATGACTAATAGCCCAAAATTATGTATTACTCTACCAGCCAGCTATCTAGAAGATGGTTCAACAACGAATGGAGAGTTAATTCTCCAAGGTTTGAAACTAGTCTTAGGCTCCCAAATGCCAATTGTCGGCGGTGCAGCAGGAGATCAGTTTAGATTTCAAAAAACCTACCAATTTTATCACAATCAAGTACTGACTGATGCTTTACCAGTTTTGATATTTGCCGGAGATATTAATTTTTCTTATGGCATTGCCTGTGGTTGGCAACCGATTGGACGCAAAAGCGTAGTTACCAAAGCCGAAGGAACCGTCCTTTACGAAATTGATGGTAGGACAGCAATGGAATATTATCAGAAATATTTAGGCGATCGCCCGCCAACAGCAGAACATCCCCTAGCTGTATATGAAGGAGATAGCGATCGCTATTATATGCGCGTGCCTAATAGACACGATATGGAAACTGGCAGTATCAATTTTCTCGGTAATGTCCCAGAGAATGCCACAATTCAAGTTACAGATAGTCGTCGGGATGAGGTAATTGCTGCTGCCGAAGCTTCATTCCAAACAGCTTTAAAAAATTATCCCGGAACTGAACCAGAAGCGATTTTATTATTTTCTTGTTGCTGTCGCCGTTGGCTTTTAGGCACTAGAGCAAAAGAAGAATATCAACTAGTCAAAAATGCCGTTGCTCAAGAAATACCTATTTGTGGATTCTATACCTATGGTGAATTTGCGCCCCTAGAACCTCATGGTTCTTCTTACTATCATCAAGAAACTTTTGTGACTTTGCTTCTAGGAACAAAATAGGGACTATGGAACCCATTGACTATGAGAAAAAACTAAAAGAATTAGAAAAAAATGTTCGGACATTAAAAAAGAAGCTAGAGCGATCGGAAGCCGATCGCCAACAACTAGAAAACGCCAGCGAAGTCAGAGAAAACATCCTCAAAAATGTCATTTCTGAGTTAGAGGAGTCACAAATAGCTCTGAAAAATCGTGGCGATGAGTTAGAGGAGGCGCTCAAAAATCTCAAAACTTTACAGATGAAATTAGTGGAATCAGAAAAGATGTCCGCTTTGGGAGTAATGGTGGCTGGGATTGCCCATGAAATTAACAACCCAGTCAACTTTATCTATGCTAATTTAAATTATGCTCAACAATATTTTCAAGATTTACTGAGGCTAATTTTACTTTATCAACAATATTATCCCGAACCAGATTTAGCAATTAAAAAAGAAATAAAAGAAATTGACCTTGATTTTCTCCAGCGAGATTTGGAAAAAATTTTCCAATCTATGAATGTAGGAGCAGAGCGAATTACAGAAATAGTTAAATCACTCAGGACTTTTTCCCGATTAGATGAAGCTGAATTTAAAGCAGTTGATATTCATCAAGGTATCGACAGCACACTAGTTATTTTAAATAACCGACTCAAAGGAGCAGGCGGTAATATTGCCGAAATTAAAGTCAGTAAAAATTATGGCAAATTACCTTTAATTAATTGTTATGCTGGACATATGAATCAAGTCTTTATGAACATTTTAGTTAATGCTATTGATTCTTTAGAAGAAACAATATTAAAGGCAGCTAAAACTGATTCTCAATCAATTATGCAGCAGCCAGAAATTAAAATTCAAACAGCAGTTATACAGAATAATTGGCTAGAAATTCGGATTGCTGATAATGGTATGGGCATGGATGAAAAGGTGCTGACAAAATTATTCGATCCCTTCTTTACAACTAAACAAGTAGGTAAAGGTACAGGTTTAGGTTTAGCAATTAGTTACCAAATTATTATTGAATTACATAATGGGAAATTAGAATGCTATTCAGAACCAGGAAAAGGTGCTGAGTTTGTCATCCAAATTCCCACTAGTTAATGCTAGAAGTAAATAGGGACAAAGAACTTTAGATTTTAAATTTTTGAATGTGATATTTCACCAAAATCTAAAATTTTTACCAATGCCCAATGCCCAATGCCCAATGCCCAATGCCCTACACCCGATTATTCCATTCTTGCGCTGCATCTTCTACAGCTTTATCTACAGTTTTTTCGCCTAACATTGCAGCTTGTAAGTTTTCATAAATTGCTTTTTGCAATTTTTTAATGTCTTTCAAATTCGGCTTTAATATTTCCGCCTGTTGTAGTTGTTGGGCGCTGACAACCCTAGCTTTTTCTACAGTTGTGGCATTAGCAGGAACATCTTTAAAGTAGCTGTCAGTAAGTGATTTTACTGTAGAGGGAAGAACATTAGCCGCTTTAGCAAAAGCTAATTGATTTTGATCGTTAGTGAGAAATAGGGCAAATTTTACCGCCGCATCTGGGTACTTACTATCTTTAGGGATGACTACATTCATCACAGCTACATTTTTCTTCCCAGTATCGCCGGTAATTTGCGGTGCGATCGCGGAAGCTTGAGCAATTTTTGGTGCATTATTGGCGATCGTTTTCAGAAACTCAGGCCCAGAAGCCAAAAATGCTGTTTCTCCCGCTTGATATAAATCAATAGCATGACGATGACCTTGAGTTAATACCTCTTTCGGCAACAATCCTTTGTTATACAAATCCACCCAATACTGAAAAGCGGCTTTTCCTGGAGGAGAATTAAAAGCGGCTTTCCCTTCGGTATCTACTAAGGTGACTCCCATTTGTACAAAAGATTCTAATACTTCTCCAGAATCTTGCGGTACAAAAGTGACAAAAAAGGCATATTTACCAGTTTTATCTTTAATTTGTTGGGCAACTTGGGCTAATTCTGCGTAAGTACTCGGTGATTTGTTGATACCTGCCTGTTTTAACAAATCAGTGTTATAAATGGTTAGCCGGGTGGTGAGGTACCAGGGAATACCAAAACTTTTACCATTGATTGTGCTGGCTTTCCAAATATTGGGCAAATAGGAGGAACGTACTTCTTGTGGAACTTTAGTATCTAGATCCAACCAAGCATTTCTTCCTGCAAGTTGCGCTGCAAAATCCGGATTGAGGTTGACAACATCAGGTGGCGTTTTCCCTGATACAGCTGTTAAGATTTTGTTCTCCATCGCAGCCCAGGGTATATCCACCCAATTAATCTTTATACCTTGATTTTGTGACTCAAAACGAGCAATCAAGTTTTGAAAATAGTCCGTAAATTGAGGTTGAAGTTGCATTGTCCAAAACTCAATCTTTGCTCCTTGTGCCACAGATTGTTTGGTTTCTGTAGCAACTTTACCCGTGCTACAACTAACAATCCAGCTAGTTAATAAACCTAGCAGTACAAATACAGATAGACGTTTGAATTTGTGAATTTTAAACATTTTACTAGTATATTTACGCTTGCTTTGAACGAAAAGCTTATGCAGAATTGTCGAGATTATAGGCTAAATCAATTACCTAGTACCAAGATAGTTTTTTAGTATCATTTAACTTTTCAATTTAGCAGTGCGACGGGCAAGAAAGTGGTGAAAAGCTTCAATAGTCTGTTTGGCAAATCGAATAAAGGAGTCGGTATTGAACTAGCACCTGAACGTGTGAATATAGTTCAATTACGCAAACAGCGTCAAGGCTTTAAAATAGAAGCCTTAGTATCGGTAGAAGTTCCAGAAGGACTAATTACCGATGGTCAAATTGTCGATCCGCCAGCAATGGCGCTGTTAATTCAGCAAGCGCTGAATGACAATAAAATCAAAGCTTCTCGGGTTGCGACTGCTGTACCAGGACGAGATTCAATTGTACGTTTAATACCTGTACCAGCCGAGTTAGATGATAAAGAACTGCGGGAAATGGTACTCAACCATGAAGCAGCTTTATATTTACCCTATCCCCGTGAAGAAGCTGATGTAGATTACCAAAAACTCGGCTACTTTGTAGACGAAGATGGGATAGAAAAGGTACAAGTACTATTAGTAGCTACACGTAAGGAGGTTACGGACACATACATAAATACATTTGAGCAAGCTGGATTAGAAATTGATGTTTTAGAGATTAACAGTTTTGCGCTCATTCGCACAATTCGCGATCAACTGCGACAATTTGGCCCCCAAGAAGCAGCAGTATTAGTCGATATCGAGTTTGACAGTTCAGAAATTGCCATTATTGTCAATGGTGTACCCCAATTTTCGCGAACTGTACCGATAGGCACTTATCAAATGCAACATGCCTTATCAAAAGCAATGAGTTTACCAACTACGCGAGATATGGAATTGTTGCAAGGTATGGCGATTATGGCAACTCCTGTAGAGGCTGGTAAAACTGGTCTTACCGACATCAATCCAGGTATGGCAGCTATATTAAGAGTTTTGGGAGAACTAACTGACGAACTGCGTCGTTCTATTGATTTTTATCTCAATCAGAGTGAAAACCTAGAGATAGCACAAATTTTCCTGGCTGGCCCTGGTGGTGGGCTACAACAGCTAGATGAGTTTTTCACCCAAAGATTAAGCTTGCCAACTGCCCAAATCGATCCAATAGCATCTTTATCCTTAGAAATTAACGACGAAAAGTACCCTATAGTACAACGCTCTGGGTTAGCGACAGTACTAGGTCTAGGAATGAGGGAGGTTTAACAGAATGTACAGTCTGGATATTAACTTTCTCAAAGACCGCCCAAATTACCAAAAAAATACCAGTAAAAAACCTGGAATTAAATTCCCCACTGGGAATTTAACACCGTTATATGTGGGAGTAGCATTAGGCATTTGCTTCCCTGCGGCGGCGGTAGGTGGTTTGTGGTGGTTACAAGCGAAAGTGGTGGAGTCAGAGCAAAAAATAGCACAACTAGATGAGGAAAACAAGAAGTTAGACACAGAAATTGGAAATATTAACAAAATTAAAGAAGAGACTAACAAAGTTAAAGGAGAGACACAAGCTTTAGTGTCAGTGTTTGACCAAATTCGCCCTTGGTCAGCTATGTTACAAGATTTGCGCGATCGCATTCCAGCTAAAGTGCAAATTGAAAACATCAAGCAAACAGCACCTACAGCGCCAGTAGCAGGGCAACCAGCAGGTAATCCGGCTGGTGGCATAGAAATTGTCGGAATGGCACGCTCTTTCAACGATGTCAATGATTTCTTGCTCAGTTTGCAACAGTCAAGATTTTTAAAATCCTCAGAAAGCAAAATTGTGACAGCAGATTTAGTGGATGCACCAGTACAACCAGCAGATGTGAATGCTAAAGAGGGTAAAAAAATTCCGCCGCTTCGAGTGGTTAAATACACTATTCAATCAAGCTTGAGTGATGTTCCCGCCTCGGAATTAATCCGAGAGTTGGAGCAGAAAGGCACAGTGGGACTGGTGGCACGAATTCGTAGTATGCAACAAACAGGAGTCATTGCCAAATGACGGTAAGTGAAGATTTTAATTTTGCAGAAAATAATGGGGACTTGAGTGAATCTTCAGGTGGTAAACAGCTGTTTGGCATTAGTATCACCCCCCAACTGATTGGTATTTTAGTAGCGGTTTTAGGTATTGCTGGAGCCTTATATGTTGTCTTGAATATGGTAATGCCTGCTTGGGATAGCTATCAACAACAGCAAGGAAAAATTGGTGAACTACAAGGACAAGTCGATCAAAAAAAAGCCAGCCTGAGAAAAATTGATCTGGTGAAAGCTGAACTAGAGCAGGCAAAACAGCAACAAGTCCAGGTTTTAAGTTTATTTGCTAGTGAAAAAACCTTAGATACATTGTTACTAGATTTGAATCGCTTAGTGGAAACTACTAATGCTCAAGTTTCTGCCACTGGTGTGAGAGGTGAACTGAAAAAATTTGCACCAGTATCACAAAAAGCAGAACCGATAGTTGATGGCAGTCTGGGGCTACAAGTTGATGGCAAGCTAAAACGCAGCAGCGTCAATATTCAAATTGTTGGTACTTATGAACAAACGCAATCAATTCTGCGGAATATTGAGCGTTTACAACCATTGTTGATTGTCAAAGATTATCAATCAAATTTGGAAAGAATACCCATTGAATCGTCGTCAGACCAAGGTGCAAAGAAGCCAACTGCTTTTTTAACCTCAATTAATACAAATTTCCAGTTACAAGCATTAATGCCACTTACTACAGAGGAAATAGCGGCGGCGGCAGCAGCAGCTACCCCTCCTAAGAAGTAACAGCAATTAGTCACAAAAAAGCCAGGAAATAACCCTAATCCCCAGCCCGTCAACCTTTTATGGGTAAAACAGGTTGAAATATACCTACTCAAAAATTATTTGTCAACAAGGTTTTATTAGGTGAGGAATGAACTGTGAAACAGCTTCACGGTAATAATTTATTATTGGGCACTGCCGCATTTATCTTCTTGGCAGCTCAACCGGTTTGGGCAGATATTAGTCAAATTACTGACGTACAGTTAAATCCCGTTGATGGCGGAATTAATGTCGTTTTAAAAACCTCCTCAGGTTCGCGCCCACAAATTTTTACAACAAAAAGAGGTAAAGCTCTAGTTACAGATATTATTAATACTCAACTACGGTTACCACAAGGCAATAATTTCCGTAAAGATAACCCCGCTTCGGGAATTGCCTCCGTCGAAATTATTCAGCTTGATGCTAATAGCGTCCGGGTGGTGGTAACTGGAAGCAATAATACCCCTAGCAATCAGCCTGTAGTGCGAAAAGATAATGGTATTACTCTTAGCTTTAGCCCTGCTGCTGGTACGACAGCATCAACACCAACACCAGCAACACCACCATCGACTACGCCATCTACTACTACCCCATCCCAACCAAGTCAACCCTCAGGTGTTCTAGTCCCCAATCCGGAAGTGACGATTGATGGGAAGCCTGCACAACCGGCAGGCCCTGGTCAACCTGTATATCAAGGGCCGCCTTTCTTACCTAGAGCTGTAGCTCCACCAGTAGGAGATATTGCTATTTCTAATACTGATGCTTCTCCCAGTACGATTGACCTAGCTACTCAAGAACGTGTCCCGCGTTTAGTACTCAGAGATGCACCAGTGCGAGAGGTTTTATCCCTACTAGCTCGTGCGGCTGGTTTGAACCTCGCTTATATAGGTGGAGAGGGTGCAGGAGCAGGAGCAGGAGCAGGTGGTGCAACAGCAGGTGGACAAGCCAGTTCTCAAACGATTTCTTTAGATATAGAAAATGAACCTGTACAAGATGTATTTAATTACGTCTTGCGTTTGAGTGGTTTAGAGGCCAACCGTAGTGGGCGGACTATTTTTGTCGGCTCAAAACTGCCTACTTCTACCCGTGATACGGTGATGCGTAGTCTGCGTCTAAATCAGGTAACAGTGGGTGTGGCGCTCAACTTTTTAGTCGGTATGGGTGCAGAAAGCGCCATTAGCCGCGAACGATTGGTTACTAGTGTTAGTGCTGTTCCTGTGGGTAATTCAACCGCCGCCGTTACCCAAACTCAGACCACTACAGAAACTAAATTAGAGACTCAAAGAGTTGATTTTCAAGACTCTAATCCATTACTTAGAGGTTTACAGGCCTTAGGAGACGAGCGGACTAATTCTATTACTTTAATTGGTTCTCCCCGGCTGATTGATATTGCAATGGCGCAATTAACTCAGCTTGATATCCGCCGTCGTCAAGTGGTGGTTAATGTCAAAATTGTGGATGTGAATCTCACAGGAACCCAAGATTACAACACCAGCTTTTCTTTTGGTGCGGGGAACAACTTCTTTGCTGTTGATGGTGGTGCAGCATCTTTCAATTTTGGTGGCTCTAGACCTGCTAACGCTAGTGAAGCATCAAGAAGTGTGACTGAAACTCCAGTTATCACCAACCCTGTTACAGGAACGCCTTTCCTTGATCCTAATAGCGGTATCAGTATTCCTGGGACTACTCCAGGTACTATAGTAGTGAATCCAAATGGTACAACCACGAGAACCCAAAACCCCGGAAGCGGAACCTTTTATCAACCTATTGCTCCGAGTAGTACTAATCCACTACAACCAGGTTTCTCTACTATCACTCCAGCTACTGATACTGTTGTAACGCGGAATTCTGATGGAACAACAACTGTTACACAAGGTACTCTTGGTACAGTTACAACAGCTCTTCCCTCTTTATACCAATTCCCCAAACGGTTACTTGCTAGTTTGCAGGCTCAGGTGACAAATGGTAATGCCAAGATTTTGACTGACCCAACTTTAATTGTACAAGAAGGTCAGCAAGCTCTTGTTAATCTGACTCAGGAAGTAGTAGGAAACATCACGCTTCAAACAACGGATACTTCAGGTGGTTCTAGAACTGAGAGAACAATAGAAAAACAAAAAGTTGGTCTGACGTTGAATGTAAAAATTGAACGAATTGATGATAATGGTTTTGTTTCTCTGTCGGTTGCTCCCACTGTCAGCGCACCTACAGCTGCTGAAAATACAGGAAATGGACAAATCGTTTTAGTGTCGGAACGTTCTTTGACTTCTGGGATGATTCGTTTACGAGATGGTCAGACGCTGATTCTCTCAGGTATTATTCAAGACCAAGATAGGACTAGTGTATCGAAGATTCCTATTTTAGGTGACTTACCTTTAATTGGTTCGCTGTTTAGAAAGACTAATAGAAGTAATGAACGCAGAGAGGTGATTGTGATGCTAACACCTCAAATTATGGATGATTCGGAACGCTCTTCTTATGGCTATAACTATAATCCCAGTCCAGAGGTGCGGCAATTGTTGGAACGTCGCGGTTGGCAGCCTTCTAATAAGCGATAATAATAATTCGTAATTCGTAATTCGTAATTCGTAATTACGGAGGCTGGTGAGAATTTGTTGACGAATTTTAGAGATTTTGGGATTAGGGAGATGAGAGATTTATTGGTCTCTCATCTCTATTTATTTTTTGGGTTTTGAGTGAGGAAGGTAATAATAATTTAAGCATTATGGCTGTCAGGTTCTGTGGATGTGATACCTGTAAGTTGTAATGTTTTTTCCATTTCTAGGCGTTGTTCGACGTTGCGGAGGAAATAACCGTCTACCATTGCGGAACCTAAGAGTCTACCTAGTTCTTCGCGATTGGTGGTAATTAAGGACTGATATTTGTCATTGGGTAAGTTACCTAACATTTCTACAATGGCGCGTTGAATTAGGCGCAATACTTCGGGTGATGTGGGTTGAGAAAGTTGAGCAACTGTTTGGGGATTTAAGGATTGTATGTATTGCAACAAGTTATTGTTTTGGGTTGGCGATTCAAAGTAATCTGGCTGGCGAGGGGAAAGGTTACTCATGTTTTTTACTTCAATTACGCTTGATTTATTTATTAATTTATCGGGTTGTTGATTTTGAGAGGGTTGGTGAAACCGAACTTTGAAGGCAGGGTTTGTTCTACTCTGGCTTGGGAGGAGGAAATTTATTTTTTTAACGCGAAGGTACGCTGAGGTTGGCGCGAAGGTACGCTGAGGTTTTTTGAGGTTCTAAATCTTCAACTTTCGTTAACCAATGGTTGTTATAAAACAAAAGTACAGATAATACTTTGTGAGCAGATAGCGATCGCTCTTTAGCACAACAGTTTCTTGAATACGGGAGTCTGCGCTGTGATAGATGAAATCGACCAACTTTTGGCGGATTGGCAGCATAAAATTAATGCTGCTAGCCAAAATCTCCTGGAATTACAAGAACAGTCTACATATCAGCGACTTTGTGGTTATTCTGGCTATCCTAAAGTTAAGTTGGCGGGAATTACGGCGATAAGGGTGACTCCGGCACTGGAGGCGATGAACGATCTGTTTCAATATTTCGATTTATTAGTGCAGGTGGTGGAGAAGGCGAGTAAGTTACGTCAGCAATTACCACGATTTTTAGCCAGCGCAGACAAGATTGATGAGATTAAAAAACTGTTGATAGGTGCTTCCATTGATTTACCAGCAGTACAGACACCGCTTGCACAAAGAGAATTGCTGAGTGCTACTCATACAGTAAATGCGATCGCACCTGGGGAGTTATTACAAGTGATGACTCACGCTTTTTCTGTGGCTAGGGATGCTGTTTTAGCTGTGGATGAGGCTTGGAATCATTTAGATAACATTTTGGCAGATACAGAATCGCAAATTTACGCACTGCAAAATTCAGCAGAATTCTTAGATAGTCAAGTGATTGATGAACTGGTACAAATTCAAACTGCGATCGCATCTTTGCGTCAAAGAGTAGAAGAAGATCCTCTAGGGGTGAGGGTGGAGGTTGAACAAAAAATTCAGCCGATGTTGATAAAAGTAAAGTCGGTTGTTGAACAAGCACTGCAACAGCAACGTCAAATCCGCGCAAGATTTGCGATCGCTCACGATTTGTTAGAAAAATTAACTACAATCCAGGCAAATTCTCTAGTTACTTTTGCGGAAACTCAGGAGAAAATCGTGGGGTATTTAATCAAATCGCCTTCATTGACGGCGGAGGAGTTAAATGCCCTGATTCAATGGTTAACTAGGTTAGAAACTAAGCTGGCGGAGGGGTTAGTTAATCCAGTTATCATCGGTTTAGAGAATTGGATCGATAAAGCTCAAGCTTACATAGCATCAGAACAGCAAGTATTTACTGCTAATAGCGCCCTTTTAGCCAATCGTCAGGAGTTACGCGGACGTTTAGATGCTCTCCAAGCTAAAGCATTAGCTAAAGGATTAATTGAAGATGGCAAACTATCCGATATAGCTGCACAAGCAAAGCAAATTTTATACACGCGCCCCACGGCTTTAGATAAGGCGGCTGAGTTAGTCTCTCAGTATGAGAAGCGGTTGAATTGGGGCATGGGGAATTAGGTATGGGGCATTGGGCATAGGGCATTGGGCATGGGGGGTAATGAATTGATGATGGCTGTTGAGGCTTTTATCTCGAATGTTGCACCTTTTATCTCGAACGTTGAGCCTTTTATCTCGAACGTTGAGCCTTTTATCTCGAACGTTGAGCCTTTTATCTCGAATGTTGAGCCTTTTATGTCGAACGTTGAGCCTTTTATCTCGAACGTTGCACCTTTTATGCTGAAAGTTGCGCCTTTTATCCCGAATGTTGAGCCTTTTATCTTGAACGTTGCACCTTTTATCTCAAAAGTTGAGCCTTTTAGGGACTTCCAAGAAATAAATTATCCAATCTTGTGGGGTGGGCAGCGTTCGACTGAGCGCTCACGCCGAAGTCTTGCCCGCCTTTGACTATGGGCGGGCGAGACGCCCACCCCACAATCAATAGTTGTATATTTTTTTATTTGGAAGTCCCTTATCCCGAATGTTGAGCTTTTTATCTCGAAATTTCACCCTTATCTCTTCACAAATGACAAATGACAAATGACAAATGACTAGGAGAACTAAATGAACGGCGATCGCTGTACGAGAAATGCCTGTACTGGCATGATTGAAGATGGTTACTGTAATGTCTGTGGGTTGGCGGCGGTAAAATCTGCCCCTGTCAGCCAAAAGCAAAGTGTAAATGTGACTGCAAGAAGTTCTCCGGTGACTACGGGTACGGGTTCTTCGCCGTTAACTAACCGTTCTAAGGGTTCGCGGCGTACTAGCGGTACTTCTGCTCGCAGTAGTCGCAGACAATTAGGTGCTGGGTTAATCTCTGTACCAGAATTACCTTCTACTGATCCAGAAAAGGCGCTTCTGCTTAACCCAATGGTGCCGGAGAATAAGCGTTTTTGTAGTAATTGCAATCACCAGTTGCGCCGGGAAAAGGGATTTTGTAGCAAGTGCGGACAGAAATATTCGTTTATTCCTAGTCTGAATCCTGGGGATTTAGTTGTCGGACAATATGAAGTCAAAGGCGCGATCGCTTATGGTGGTTTAGGCTGGATTTATTTAGGTTTTGATAAAACTCTCTCTCGCTATGTTGTCTTAAAAGGACTGCTGAATACAGAAGATGCAGCTAGCGCAGCAGTCGCGGTAGCCGAAAGACAATTCCTTGCAGCCGTAAAACACGCCAATATCGTAGGAATTTACAACTTTGTGAATCACGGTACTGAAGGTTTTATTGTCATGGAATATGTTGGCGGTAAAACTCTCAAGGAAATTCGTAAAAGTCGGGGGACTTTACCTGTAGCGGAAGCGATCGCTTATATTCACCGCATTCTCAGTGCTTTTGCTTATTTACATTCTTTAGGGATGGTATATTGCGACTTCAAACCAGACAATATTATGGTTGAAGGCGGCGATGTGAAGCTAATTGACTTGGGTGGCGTGCGCCGGATTGAGGATTTAGATGGCGATATTTACGGTACAGTAGGTTATAGCGCCCCAGAAGCAGGTGAAGGGCCGACAGTTGTATCCGATTTATTTACTATTGGCAGAACTTTGGCAGTATTGCTGACTAATATTAAAGGCTTTAGTAAAGAACACCTGTATACATTACCCAGTCCCGAAGAAGAACCGTTATTTGCCCAACAAGAATCTCTGTATCGCTTCTTAATTAAAGCCACTGCGGAAAATCCTGACGATCGCTTTCAATCAGCCGATGAAATGGCGGATCAGTTATTGGGTGTACTGCGGGAAGTTGTCGCCCTGGAAACAAATATTCCTCGTCCAGCTGCTAGCCATGTGTTAGGGGGAGATATGCTAGCGCTGACTTACGGTGGTAGTTTGGAGCCAATTAAACCAGATTATGAACAATTACCGTTACCAATCCTAGATTCTAACGATCCTGGATTTAATGCAGTGCTAAATGCTAGCGCGATCGCCGATCCGATGAAACGGGCGATGAGTTTAGATGAAGTTGTCAAGCAATTTCCTGATTCCCGCGAAGCATTATTGCGGTTAGCCAATAGCTTGATTGAGGGGTTGAATTTTGCCGAAGCAGAGCAAACCTTAGCCAAACTCGAAGCTAAAGATCCTTGGGATTGGCGAATTTTTTGGTATCGGGGGCGGGCTTTAATGGCGCAAAATCAAGCACAAGCCGCGCAAAAAGCTTTCGATCAAGTTTATTTTGACTTACCGGGAGAGTTAGCACCCAAGTTGGCGCTGGGTTTAGCTGCAGAACAGGCGCAAAATTATCAACTAGCAATTAAGATGTACGAGTTAGTTATCCGTACAGATCCCAGCTATGTAACAGCAGCCTTTGGTTTAGCCCGTTGTTTGTCTGCAACAGGCGATCGCCAAGGAGCAGTCGCCGCTTTAGGAAGAGTACCGCCAAGTTCTAGTTTATTTATGCGATCGCGAGTCGAAATTGCTCGGACTTTAATTAACCGCGATCGCGATATTCCCAGTTTTCAAGAACTACAAACAGCTTCCTCTGCGATCGAAACCCTGACATTAGAAGGAATGGATCGCTATCGGCTCATTCAACAAGTTCTAGAAACAGCCTTAAATTTACTCACCTCAAAGCAATTAAAAGTCACTCCTAGTATGAAGATTTTAGGACAACCCCTGCAAGAAAAACATCTGCGCCAAGGGCTAGAAAAAGCCTTGCGAGACATGGCACATCTAGCCACAGGTAAGGAGAAAATCCACTTAGTTGATGAAGCCAACCGCATACGCCCAAGGACTTTAATTTAAGTCAGCAGACAATTGTAGAGACGCGATTCATCGCGTCTCCGCCCAATGCCCAATGCCCAATGCCCAATAATAATTATGCAATGCCCAAAATGTGGTGCTTCAGTCCTAATAGAGGACAAATTTTGTGAGGAATGCGGTACGCCTTTAACCGCTAGTAAACCGCCAACAGCTACGCAAGGCTGTGAAAAATGCGGTGCGGGAATAGAAGCCATTGATACAGATGGTTACTGTAGTAATTGCGGATTTCGCAGGGAAGCTAAAAAGAGCGATCGCATCGAAATAATTATTAATTCACAGTTAGCGGGAGTGAGCGATCGCGGTTTGAGACATCACCGCAATGAAGATTTTTTGGCTCTACACCAGATTAATGACTCGCAGGTAAATATTCTCGTAGTTTGTGATGGTGTTTCTAGTGCGGAACAACCAGATTTAGCCGCCCGTAATGCTGCTGAAACTGCGGCTGGGAAATTAGCTCATGTTTGGCAAAGTGGAGAAAAACCAGAGTTAGCGATTAAATCCGCCTTTGCTGCGGCGCTCGATTCTGTATGTAATATTCCTTGTATATCTGGTGTAAATTCCGATCCACCATCAACTACTATTGTGGCGGCGATTGTGTATAACCGTACCGTTACTATTGGTTGGTTAGGTGACAGTCGCGCTTATTGGATTTCTGGTAAGGCTTCCCAACAATTAACTCAGGATGATTCTTGGTTATATGAGGTGGTAGCCGCAGGAGAAATGAGCGAAGCTGAAGCGAGAAAATCTCCTCAAGCTCATGCGATTACTCGCTGGCTAGGAGCAGATGCGGTGGCTGATGCTACGCCTTCAATAGTGAATTTTACGGTTCCTGAGTCGGGATATTTGCTTTTATGTAGTGATGGATTATGGAATTATGCTCCAAAAGCTGAGGAATTAGCTCAGTTGGTGGCGCGATCGCCTGGGAAAGATGCGATTAGTGTCTCTCGGAGTTTGGTGGAGTTTGCGCGGCAAGGTGGCGGACATGACAATATTACGGTGGCTGTTTTGGCGTTATAAGCTCAATTATGGTGTAAAAAACGAACCGCGAAGACGCGAAGTACACGAAGAAGAAAATGAAGAAAGAAAAGAAGAAATATTAAGAATGAGTAAACTCATCAAAATTTTGGCGATAAACCACTAGCTCCTAACCCCTAGCCCCTAATATGTCAAACCAATTCAAAGCGGAAGTTTTTCAAAACCAATATTTACACGAAGGTGCTAAAGAAGTTCATGCCATCATGACTGTCAGCGTGGAAAAGGGTGATGGTGTACCCGTTTCTACTAGTAATGACAGACTTTTTGGCATTATCTGTGATGTCTCTGGTTCAATGGGCGGCGGTAAAATTCACGCTGCTAAGGATGCAATGGTAAAAGTTGTGAGTTTGTTACCAGAGGATGCTTACTTTTTTATTGTCACAGGTTCTAGTAAAGCGAGTGTAGTTTTCCCGGTGTCTAAAGCTACACCTGAAAAGAAAGAAGAAGCGATCGCCGCAATTAAAAGAATCCTGGCTAATGGTGGTACGCTCATGTCTAAGTGGTTAACTGAAGCGCTGGCACAGTTTAACAAGAAACCCGACGCTGTGCGCCAAGCTTTACTGCTAACTGATGGTATGAATGATGATACAGATGAGCAAGCATTGCAGAAAATTTTACAGCAGTGTGAGGGTGTGTTTCAGTGTGATTGCCGAGGTGTGGGGACTGATTGGCGGGTTGCTCAACTCCAGCAAATCGCTGGGAAACTCTTGGGGACGACTGATATTATTCCCGATGCGGCAATGATTGAAGCTGATTTTCAGGCAATTTTAGCAAAAGCTATGAGTAAGAATGTCAGCGATGTCACTATGCGTTTGTGGACGCCCCAAGGAGCTAAGGTACTATTTTGCAAACAGGTGAGTCCAGATATTGTTGATTTAACACATCGTGGTAAAGCAGTTAAACCACAAATGTTGGAATACCCTACTGGTGCTTGGGGTAGGGATGAGTCCCGCGATTACCACTTTTGCATCGAAGTTAATGCCGGTAATGTGGGGGATGAAATGTTAGCCGGTCGCGCTAGCTTAGTTTATACCGTTAATGGTGTAGAAACAAAAGTAGCAGAAGCCCGGATTTTGGCAACTTGGACAGATGATGAAGCCAAATCTACCAAAATTAATAAGCGAGTTGCGCACTATACCGGACAAGCAGAACTAGCGCAATCAATTCAAGAAGGATTAGAAGCCCGTGCTAAGGGCGATATTGAAGTTGCTACCGCCAAATTAGGTAAAGCTGTGAAATTAGCTCATGAATCTGGAAATGAAGCTACAGCCAAACTGCTCAAAACTGTTGTTGATGTGGAGGATGCACCTACAGGTACAGTGCGGTTGAAGCGAGATGTAGCCAAGGAAGACGCGATGGCATTAGAAACTCGTTCTACAAAAACTACTCGCATTCCTAAGTCTAATTAACTCACCATGTAATTATGTTAATGTCAACATCAAGACTCATTACTAAAAATGCGAATTTAATGAAGTCTCTACAAGATTACACAACAGTTATCCGTCCTGATGACAATGGCACCTTTGTTGCCTATGTTCCCGCAATTGAGGGTTGTCATGCTTGGGGTACAACTCCAGATGAAGCACGTACTGAGCTAGATTCGGTATTCGATATGATACAAGAAGAATATGCAGAAAATGGGCGATCGCTACCTGAAGATGTTGAGCTAGTAATTGCCAATGCCAGCTAAAGCCAGTGAATTAGAAAAGGTAGCAAAAAAGTTAGGCTTTGTTAGAGCTCGCTAAAAAGGGGCGAGCAACAACAATTCCAATTCATGGAAATGCGGAAATTGGTAGCTGGCTATTTCACGAAATTCAAGAAGCAAATGGGTATTACAGAAGAAGAGTTTGAGCAACTTCGTTAATAAAGCAGTTCATATTTCTTGTGACAGCGAAGAAGTATAGAAATAATTATGCCTATATATAAATGTCCTAAAGGTCACGAATCCACAGAATCAGATTTTTGTTCGGAGTGTGGTGCCAAAATTCTCGGTATAGCTGAACCAAAAATAGCTAAAACAACAGTAAATATTCAAACTTGCCCAGCTTGTAGTGCGCCTCACGAAGTTGACAGTGGGGACTATTGCGAGATTTGTGGTTATAACTTTGTTACTCAAGCACATGGAGAATTAGCGATCGCTAAAATTCCCCAAGAAGAAAAGGTAACACAAAAACAAGCATCTGTTTTTACTCCCCCATCCCCGATTATCGGTTGGCAAGTAGTGGTGACAATCGATCCATCTCTGCGTCATCCCGAAAGCCCAGAACCCCCAACAGAACAAGCGCCGATAGTTTTTCCATTAGAAAAGGAAACTAACCTTATCGGTCGCAATAGTCAAGTTAGGGCTATTCATCCAGAAATTGCTCTAGATTTTGACGGTGCAGTTTCTCACCGCCATGCTTTATTAAACCGTCAAGCAAATGGTACATTCACCCTGCGTGATATTGGTTCTTCTAACGGTACACAATTCAAAGGCGTAGAGTTAAAGCCAATGGTAGATATTCCTCTACAAGATGGCGACGAATTCACCTTAGGACATTGGACAAGAATTGCGATCGCAGCAATTCGCTGAATTAAGTCACAGATGCCCAATGCCCAATGACGGCAGTTGCTTTAAGCCGGGAAACCCGTCCAACGCACTGCCTCCCCCATGCCCCATGCCCCATACCCAATATGAGTAAAATTATTGCAGTTTCAAATAAAGCAATTCGCGGACTGACGACACCGCAACTGCTCAACGGTGGTTTATATCTAACCTGGCTAACCAGTGTCTTACTACTAATTAGTATTATTAGCGGAGTTCAAGCACAGAGACAGGCGATTAAAACTGTAGGACAAGATTCCACCCCCAGTATCGTCACGGCGCAACGCCTAAAAGATGGACTGGCGGGAATGGATGCTAATGTTGTGAACGAACTCCTAGTACCAACGGGACAAAATCAAGATGCTATTAAAGGTTACGAAGAACGATATTTAAGAGTTACAGAAAGGTTAGTAGCGGCGGCTGAAAGTATCTCATTTGGAGATATAGAACGCAAACCAATTGAAACTATGCAGTTGGCTTTAGGTAACTATTTAGCTAAAATCCAGCAAGCGAGAGATTCTCACGCCCGTGGGGATAATAATGCCATGCTGATTGCTTATCGCGCTGCTAGCGAAATCATGGATAAAACCCTTCTCCCCGCAGCCGATGAGTTAGATAAGGTAAATCTGCAAGCTTTAGATGCTACTTACACTCAGAAAAAAGTTGCTACACAAAATTATATATTTTCTATTTTTTTAATTGGTTTAGCACTAATTATTTTGCTGGGTTGGCTACAAATATTTCTCAGCAGACAGATGCGTCGTACTTTTAATCCAGCGCTTTTATTAGCAACTGCGATCGCACTTGGCTTGTTAAATTATACAGCTGGTGCTTTGTTATCAGCTTCCCAAAACCTGAGAGTAGCGACAGAAGACGCTTTTACTTCTATGCATACCTTACGCCAAGCTAGAGCGATCGCCTATATCGCTAATACTGCCAAAAGTCGCTATTTACTTGACACTGCTTTTGCTAGCAATCATGAACAAGCTTTTGTACAAAATATCGCTCAAATTGCCCAAGTACCACCAGGAAAGACTATTGAGTCAGTAGTAGAAGCTTATAAATATGAGTATGCCAAAGTCGATGGGTTTACAGGTTACTTAGCTGATGAACTGAAAAATATTGTTTTTACAGGTGAAAAAGCAGCAACATTAGCAAATCTGGCGAGTTTGGGAACTTATTTGACAATCGATCGCCAAATTCGCGATTTAGAAAAAAGCGGCAAACATCAAGAAGCGATCGCTTTATCCTTAGGTAATAACCCAGGACAGTCAAGTTGGGCGTTTGAGCAGTTGAAAGCAAATAATCAAAAAGCTTTTGATATTAACCAAGCTGCTTTCGACAAAGCAATCAAGCAAGGCTTTCGCGATCTCGAAGGTTTTGAACTTAAAGCTACAGTAGCGCTGAGTGCGATCGCGCTTTTAACATTATTCGGGCTAACACCACGTATCAAAGAGTACTTTGTTTAATCATCTACAGCAATTCCAAATAGGTTGTGGTGATTTCCAATTCAAAAAATAACCAATCGCTATGCAAGTAGGGAAGGGAAGACAAGAAGGACAAGGGAGATAAATGACTGTTGACTGTTGACTGTTGACTGTTGACTGTTGACTGTTGACTGTTGACTGTTGACTGTTGACTGTTGACTGTTGACTGTTGACTGTTGACTGTTGACGCCAACACACTTATCTATTGACATAAATTATAGGAATTTCAATAATAAATTTTGTTCCTTGTCCTGGTGTAGATTCACACCACAATTTACCGCCATGCTTTTCGGTAATAATTTGATAACTAATAGATAAACCTAAGCCTGTACCTTTACCAACTGGCTTTGTCGTAAAGAAGGGATCGAATAACTTCTGACAAATTTCTGGTTTAATTCCCGGGCCATTGTCAGCGATACAAATTTGCACCCAGTTGTTATTAATTACTTCTGTGTGAATTGAAATGATACAGGAATTAACAGCAGTTCTTGTTTGCAATTGTTGCTTACTATGTTCTTCTAAAGCATCAATCGCATTACTAATAATATTCATAAATACCTGATTTAATTGTCCTGCATGACATTCTACAGGCGGTAAATCACCATATTTTTTAATAACTTGAATTTCTGGGTGTTCTGAATGTGCTTTTAAACGATTGTGGAGAATAATAATAGTGCTATCAATGCCATCGTGAATATTTACATCTTTAACTTCGGCTTCATCCAAACGCGAGAAATTCCTTAACGAAAGCACAATCTCTCGAATTCTCGTAGTTCCTATGCGCGTTGATTGCAAGGCTTTACTTAAGTCTTCGATGAGAAATTCTATATCGATAGATTCGAGAACATCGGCAATTTCTTCTGGCGGCTGAGGATAATATTTTTGATATAGTGCTACGAGATTTATTAAATCTTGAGTATATTCACTAATATGGGAAATATTACCATGAATAAAGTTAACAGGGTTATTAATTTCATGGGCTACACCTGCAACCATTTGCCCCAAACTGGACATTTTTTCACTTTGAATCATTTGCAGTTGGGTTTGCTTAAGTTCATACAAGGTGTTTTCTAGTTCTTGGGTTTGTTGTTGGAGTTTAATTTCTGCTTGTTTGCGATCGCTAATATCTCGCAAAATCCCCTGCCATCCAATAACTTGATCATCAGCATCTTTGAGAATTGAGGTATTAGATGTTACCCAACCCCAAGTTCCATCTTTTTTCGGATGGCGAAACTCGATATCATTACCGCTCTCACCTGTCTCAATAATTTGGTTGAGAAATGCCATCACTTGCGGTAAATCTTCAGGGTGAATCAATGGTACAAATGATTGATTTAACCATTCGCAAACTTCGTAGCCGAAAATATCCTCAAATTTGGGTGATATATAAGTGATAGTACTATCTAGTAAGGTACTCCATATAACATCATTGGCATTTTCTACAAGGTTGCGGAATTTGGCTTCGCTTTCAGCCAACGCCAGTTCAGAACGCTTGCGTTCACTAATATCTCGAATGACTCCCAAGGCATGGATTTTACCATTGTAAAAAATAGGACTGGCTGATACCTCAACATCGATCAAAGTACCATCTTTGTGTAGATCTAATCCTTGACCGTGAAATTGATTACCAGATCTAATGTCACGGATAAACTCAGCAAATCTTGGTAGGGTATCTTGATGGACAAACTCTGGCGGCTGAAGTTTGACAAATTCCTCTTGAGAATAGCCATGCATCTGACAAATAGCATGATTAGCGACAACAATTTTTCCTGTTTCTACATCAATGATGTTGATACCATCACTAACATTTTCAAAAATGGTACGGTAGAGAATTTCTTGTTGTTCTAGTGCGTTTTGAGCTTGTTTGCGTTCTGTAATATCTGTGGCGGTGACGACAATTTGATGGATGCGCGAAGTACTATCTTTTAAAGGTGTGACACTGACAGACCACCAGGTTTCTTGGCCATTAGCACAAAAATGTTCTTCAAAAAAGCTAGTTGTACCGGAATGGACAGCCTCTGCATAATGTTGGCGGTAAAGTGCAGCCATATCCTTAGACATTGCTTCCGCCAAAGTTTTACCCAAGATGCTTGGCATATCTACAGTTCTGTTACGAGCGATCGCCGGATTATAATCGACAAAGCGGAACTCTTGACCGTTATCTAAAACATCAAAGACAAAAATGCCATAGTCTACGCCTTCCCAGACACTTTGTAATAGCTGAGTTTGTTCTAACAGACGCTGTTCGGTGCATTTGCGATCGCGTATATCGCGGCTAATAGTTGCCAAGCCTATAGGCTGATTCGTAACTGGATCTTTCACTAAAAACAGAGTATAGTCAATTAAAATCGGCTCTCCCGTGACAAGATGGCGAAACCGAAATTCACTTTGCCAATAACCTTCCTGGATTACAGTTGGTAAAATACTTTCCTGAAATAACTCCATGTCTTCAGGTAAGATAAACTCACTGATATGTTTGGTTTTAGTTTCCTCCATATCCTGCAATCCAACTAACTTCATTCCTGCTGGATTCAGGTAAAAAGGTTCCCCTGTAATTGATGCAACGCCAATAAAATCGGCACTGGCTTCGAGAATTTTTATCAAAATTTGATGTTCTTCGCTGGGTTGAGCAAAAAATATCTTATTTTCTCGTCCTGGTGTTGTTTGCTGCCCTAATTCTTGCTCTAACTGCGCTACCCTTTCTCGGAGAGTCATTAATTCTTGCTTCAGGCTAGCTGCGCTCTCAGTTTCTATAACTATTGATTCTGGCGATATCTCATTGTGAGTGGAAGAGAACTGAGTCATATCTTTGAACCCGTAGCAGATTAGTTTTCCTAGATGCTCTAGTTGTACTTAATCTAGAGTTCCCTTGTATGACAACAAGTAAACAAAAATTACCTAACTTCGTCAAAAGTCAAAAGTCAATGGTCAAAATTCAGGTTTTTGGACTATGGACTATTGACAATTGACAAAAAGCATGAAAAATATCTGACACTGCGTAAGTCCTAATATTTTTCATGATGCGATCGCCAAAACACTGATAAATGACTGCGCGATCGCTCTTGTGCTTGCAAGTTTTGGGAACGCTGGAGAATTTTCTGGGATTGCTGAATTATGGGATGAAATTTAACAGCTAAAAATTTAAAAATCCTTATTCTCTCTGCGTCTCTGCGCGACGGCAGTCGCTACAACGGGGGGAACCCCCGCAACGCGCTGCCTCCTCTGCGTGAAATAAATCATCCCCCATTTATGCAACGCCAATTTTCTCATAGCCAAGAATACCTGTAAGGGTTTCTTTGGCTGTGGTTAACTAATATTTCCTCTCCTGTGGCTGAAACATGGTAATGGCTACCGAACGATATTGAATATCAATCCCTGCTGGTGAATAATAAGCCATTGTATGCTTGAGGAATTTATCATCATCTCTTTGGGGATAGTCTTCACGGAAGTGTGCGCCGCGACTTTCTTGACGATTTAAGGCGGAAGCTAAAATCGTCTGTCCTACTACCATTAAACTCCGCAATTCCAAAGCTTCAACAATTTCCGTATTCCAAGAATTGCCTTTGTCATCTAAATATATTTGTGGATATTGCTGTTGTATTTGGGCAAGTTTTTCCAACCCTTCCTGCATAACTGCCTCGGTACGAAAAACGCCGCAATATTGAGTCATGCAATCTTGAAAGGCTTGGCGGATTTCATTAATTCGGTATGTTCCTGGCTGTTCTAGTAAAGCTTGAATTTGCTCTTTTGCTTCCTTGATGTAACGTTGTTCATCGACTGTGGGTAATTTGCGGTTTTGCACAAATTGAGCGATCGCGGCTCCGGTACGCTTGCCATAAACTACACATTCCAATAGCGAATTACTACCTAAGCGATTAGCACCATGTACAGACACGCAAGAAGTTTCCCCAGCAGCAAAAAAGCCTTCAACAAATTCATCGCCACCACTGCGGACTTTGCCATCAATGTTCACTGGGATACCGCCCATACAATAGTGAATAGTCGGGCGGACTGGCATAGGTTGAGTCACCGCATCAACACCAACTAAGCGATGGGCTTCTTCCCAACAGAAGGGAACGCGACTCATGATTTTTTCTTTACCCATGTGGCGCAAATCCAGGTAGACAAACGGCCCCCCAGCGCTACCATCGGCATGTATACCCCGCCCAGCACGAATTTCGTAAGCGATCGCTCTTGATGTAATATCGCGGGGTGCTAGTTCCATGCGACTGGGGGCGTAGGTTGCCATAAAGCGATCGCCTTCGGAGTTGATTAAATAAGCCCCTTCGCCCCGCACAGCTTCAGAAATCAGCACGCCTACCGGATATAACCCTGTGGGGTGAAATTGCACAAATTCCATGTCTTCGAGGGGCAAACCTGCGATCGCTGTCATTGCTAAACCGTCACCGGTCGAAGCGTAATCATTGGAAGTAGTGTTATATACGCGACCATATCCCCCAGTGGCAAACATCACAGCTTTCGCCCGTAATACCTCTATATGCCCGTCTAGCAGGTGATACATCACCACACCTTTTGCCTGTCCCTCTTCCAAAATCAGGCGCATTACATACCATTCTTGGTAAATTTGCACACCGTAACGGCGTAAATTATTCACCAATTCATGTAAAATTGCATGACCGGTTTTATCAGCCGCGTAGCAGGTACGATTGTGAGAATGTCCGCCAAAAGCACGCTGGGCAATCCGTCCATCTGGTAACCGCGAGAACAACACACCCATGTGTTCCAAATCAATCACCACATCTGGCGCTTCTTGGGCGAGAATAGCCACAGCATCTTGATCTGCTAAATAATCCGAACCTTTAACAGTATCAAAAGCGTGGGCTTCCCAACTATCTTCAGAATCGACATTTTTTAATGATGCTGCCATGCCACCTTGCGCCGCTACCGAGTGGGAACGAATCGGGTGAGTTTTTGCCACGACAGCTACATTTAAACTGGGGTTAATCCGGGCAATTTCCACCGCCGCACGGCATCCCGCCAAGCCACCACCAACAATAATTACATCATGTTCCAGCATAATTAATTTTTATGAATTTTTAATAGTGTAGACAAAGAAATTCCCTGCCACAGGACAGGGATATAGTTGCGATTTTGGATTGTATTTTGAGATTTTGCATAATTTAGGTAACTGATCGCTGAGATATTTATATTTCTTAAGCCAGACGATATCAATCCCTAACAGCAAATCTCAACTTTCAGAGGAACTCGAAAAAATAAATTATTCCGTTCAAGTTATTAACAGTCAACAGTCAACAGTCAACAGTCAACAGTCAACAGTCACTTCGGGAATATTTTTCAGTTGGAAGTCCCTAACTATTCAGCTAGTTGCTTGTACGGGTTTTTGTTGAGAAACATTACCTGGAATTGGTTCAGTTTTTGTTCCTGGCTCGACAGCAGTTAGTTCAATATGATTTAACAATGTAGTTACAAATGCAAATAACAAGAAAGGCAGAGATAACAGAACTACAAGACCGACAGTAGCTAAAGCATACACCGGTCTTCTCGCACCCATCAGTGCCAATGCCGATGCCAAACTTATAGTAATTGTAATTAACCAAACAATTATTTGACCGTAGATATCACCAAAGGTTAAAGTACAGACAAATCGATAGTTTTGAATATTATTCATGTTCATCACATTCGCCTCAAGTCTATCTTATAGGTTCTACCTTAGAACCAGGTTTGACGATGCGTCAATTTCTCAATATTTTTCCAAGGTTTTTAATATTACTTTATAAATTACTGACTCTGTAAATATAAAAAATAGTCAAAAGTTCTCTACTCTAGACTCTTGACTATTTAATTTAACTGTGTGAAGCCGGAAATTAAGGGAGCATCCCAATTTTGACGCAATACCCTAGAAGGGTATTGCTATACCAACAAAGCCTGCCAAGGCAGGCTAAAAGTTTGATAGCCTGCCTTGGCAGGCTTCGTATTTCTAGCCCCACCCTTATAGGGTGAGGGCGTTTTTGCACATTTGGGATGCTCCCGAAATTAAGCGCTAGCTTGTTGAGAAGCAGTTTTTCTTCTCTTAATTAGCAAACCAAGACCACCAGCTACTAATGTACCGCCTATAGTTAGAGGTTCGGGGACAGAATAAGCAGTAGTTTTGAAGTTTGGGCCAAAGTATCCTTGTGCTACACTAGGCCCATCAGTTGGAAAAACTAGAGTTGCGCTAGATTGATAGCGATCGCCGATAAAGTTGATGGCTGGGTCTACTGTAAAACCAACTGGGTCCCAAGTGTAATTCTCTGAGCCAGTAGCAGCTGCAATAATAAAAGTTTGACCCGCATCTAAGATTGTTTTAGCTACTGATGTGTAGCGAAACCATCCATCGAGGGGATCGCCTGGTTTAACAGTTCCCGATACTAGAAGCTGACCAGCATCATTAAAGATACCAACATCATGTGTTTGAGTTAAATCATTTTTCAGGTCATCATAAAACCCAAGTTGATTGATGGCGATTTGTTTATTAGTGGAGAATTTAAAACCCAGGCTCCACTCGCCATTACTGGCGTCTATTGTAGGTGAATCAAAGTTAATTGCCGCAGCATGAGCTGTTCCTCCCATCCCCATACCAATCAACACTGCTCCAGCAGTAGCTATTGATAACTTCTTGAAAAAAGTTACACTAGTCATGAAATTTATTCCTCAAAAGCTTCAAGGTTGGAGAAAATCTGGGTATACAAAGTTGCGGATAATGGCGCGCAATATACCCAAAAAAAATTAATTACAGCAGCAGAATATTGAGCGATAGATGCTACAACTATTACCAACGCTTTCTCTCTATTGGTAAAGCATCTTGTACTAAAAGTCTTACTAAAAGATAACTTTAACTTTTAGGTATGCTTTTGTGTACGCAAATAATTTTGTATAAATTATTTGATTACTGATAACACACTTAATCTACAAAAATTTCCTTTAAAAAACAAGTTTATACAGTGTCTTTACGTAAAAAATATATTAAATAAACTAGTTCATTTCAGCGAAAAATATACCAAAAGATATACAATTACTCACTCGTATGCAACTATGCGAACTCAGCAAGTTCATAAAGTTTTCATAAAGAAAGTGACTATTTATACGACAACACGCTTCTGTTAAGGATAATTGTAGGTAAAAAATGCGACAAATGGGTAGATTGAGTTTACCTTGTGGAAACCCAACATAGACAAGGTTTTGATGTGTTGGGTTACTCACCTTCAGCTGCGTTGCCAAATTTTAATGGTTTTATCCAAACTTCCACTAACTAACATGTCGCCGGAAGCTGTAAAAGTGACTGCTGTGACAGTATCCGTATGTCCGATAAAAGTAGCGAGTAATTCCCCAGTTGCTAAATGCCACAATTTGATAGTTTTATCAGCGCTACCACTAGCGATAATTTGTTCATCGGGACTGAGGCTAATTGTACAGACTTCATCTTGATGTCCTTTAAGGGTACGAATTAATTCCCCAGTTGCTAAATGCCAAATTTTGATTGTTTGATCGCGACTACCACTAACTAAGAGTTTACCATCCCCAGAAATCGCTAAAGAGCGAACAATATGAGAATGTCCCATGAGGGTGTAAAGGGGTTGCACATCTTGAAAATCTTTGACACCTTCGAGGTGAGAAGTACACCAGACTTTAATTTTGCGATAACTACCGGTAACGATAGTTTGACCATCTTGACTTAATGCGAGAGAATGGGCTGCGGTATCATCAAGAGAAAGTGCGATCGCCACTTGACGCTGCATCAAATCCCAAAATAAAATTTTGCGATCGTCTCCACCAGTAGCTAACATTCTGCCATCAGGGGTAAAAGCTACGCATCTCACTACCCCGTTATGTTTGTGCAAGATATCAATTAAATCTAATGCACCGACATGCCAAATTTTAATCGTGGAATCTGCGCCGACGCTGGCTAAAGTTTGTCCGTCAGCACTAAAAGCCAGGGAATTAACTTCATCAACTAATCCAGAGACAACCCAAGGCGACTCTGATAATGTTTCGATTAATTCTCCTCTAGATAAATCCCATAACTTAGTTTCGCCTCGACTTCCACTAGCTAATATCGGCGGTGTTTTGCTGAGACTACATACCGAAACATTCTGTTGTGGGATTCTCGCAGAATAAGCTAGACAATTAATGCCTCTAGTATGTCCTTTTAAAGTCTGCCAATATTCCCAGTCACCAATGATTTTTTTCAGAGGATGTTCTGCGGCGACAGTCTCAACCTTTTCGGCTATTCTTACCTCATTCACTATTATGGCTAGATCTTGCTTCTTCACTAATGATTCTAAATACCAATTCAATCCTCCCGCATATAATAAATTACTGGGATTGATGGTAATTTTTTGTTCAGTAAGTTCTAGTTGGGCAGTAGGTAAAAAGCCAGCAATTATAACTTTTTTTTCATAGCCAATTTTACTAGAATTGGGATAAAATAAAGCCAAAAAAATTAAGACTTGGTGCTTTTTTAAATCCTCTTGGGTAACTGTCCAATTAATTTTATTCTTTTTCAGACTATTAAAACTTTCGCCATCAGCAGCATAAACTTGAATACTCAGTTTTTTGTTAGCTGAGAGTACATAAGCAAATTTACTATCACCGCGTAAATTGCCCTCATCATCTAAAACCATGTTGTTGATGGTATCATGAGACACCTTTTTCACTATTTTACCCAAGCGTTCGGCGATCGCGCGATCAACAATTTGTTCGCGCAAAAGATAATCTTGAGCTTGCTGTTGAAAGTATTGGGGAAAAGGAATCGTCCAGTCAGGAGGTTCGGGATATTCTGGTGGTGTTGGTGGTGGATTTTTGGCGAAAATTTCCGCTTGTTGGCGAGATAATTCGATTAATTGAGCCAATTGCTCACCCCAAAAAGTCATAATTTCACTATGACAACCTTTCATTTGACTTTTGAGTACAGACAAGTCATAAGTTTTAAGTTTTTTGACTCGTTGGAGAAAGTCAGCTTGTTGAGCTTTGAGTAAGCTAATCCAATCCATCTGCATTAGAGCCGCACACTATTGCATACTTAAGGTAATCTATACGAATACAATTACTCAAGTTAATCATCTTTGTGGATGAAAATTCCGTAATTCTAACAGTCTCAGAGAACACAAGCAAAAGCAGATGTTCGCGGTAAAGATACACCTAGATAGCCCTCAAACACACAATAACTGATATGGCTGAGGTATAGAGAGTTAATTGATGTCAAATCATTCTAACTAATATAGAGAATAATATATTGTTTCGATGGAAACAGTTCTGACAGCAATGAATAGTTTGATTAAAGGCTGACAGTAATGGCAGCAGAAATGCTAAACTATAGATAGCTATATCAAAATCATCTGATTATGCTCACTCTCAAGCTTCAGTAATCAGATCAACATCAACGATAAATAGCAGTTAATTTTAATTTTGATGTTCTGGTAGTGAATCTGGATGGCGATCGCTCCCTGCTAATTGTTGAATTTTCAGGTGCAAATCCAAATCATTACTGCTAACAATTGTTTCTAAATTTGCAATTCTGGCTTCTAAAAGTTGTATCTGCTGTTGCGCCAAATAATTAGGTTGAGATTTTTTGTCATCACCACGCCATACAACCACTGTACCAACTGCGGCACCACCGAGAGCCGCTAAAGGTAAAATTGCTCCACTTCTTGTAACGGCTGATAGAGGAATGCATAATGCAAAGATTCCTACTGTAGTTCCCCAGATTTTAGCAGTAGCAGCAACTCGGAAATTGTCGGCTGACTCTAGGTTGTTTTGTGATTGAGAAGCCATAACTTGATCCTAGATGAGGTAGTTCTAGGTTCGCACAATTACCCGTAAAAATACTTCCTACGTTTGGGTTAAGTATATTTACTTGATTTACCCTGGAGATGCGATCGCATCCTGATGGATTAATTTTTGAATGTAAATATTTTAAGTAATTTAGAAAACATTTAAAATTCAAATTACTCAAAGCAGTATAAAAGCTAATACGGTTCAGTTAAGGAGCAATGTAGGTTGGGTTGAACGAAGTGAAACCCAACAAATCGCCGAAAATGTTGGGTTTCGTTCCTCAACCCAACCTATGCGGTTTAAGGTTTTTGATGCTAACTGAAAGGTATTGGCATAAAAGCCGGAAATATCAATTTTTGAATTCTGAGTCATATATCAACAATCCAGTGCTGCTGTTGTTTAATTACACAACGATACTCATTGGGAAACTTTAATCAGTGGATTTGAAATTAATAAATTATTTTTATAGGATAGTTAGACTTCTGCATTAACTATTTCTAGCTTGTATTACTGACAAAATTACACCAAAAGTGTGTTTCTTAAGACATCTTTTTAAAGTTTTATGATATTTGCCAGAGTTACCTGGGAATAATAACTAACAAGCAAGTATATAAAACTTAAATCCAATGTCCGCACTGATCAATACATTAAATCTTTTTGCTGGATATCGTCTCACAGAGAAAATTTACGCAGGGAATAAAACCCTTGTTTATCGGGGTATCCGAGAACAAGACCAAAAATCTGTAATCATTAAACTGATGCAGAATGAATACCCGACATTTAGCGAAATTGCTCAATTCCGCAATCAATATAACATTATCAAAAACCTTGATATTAAAGGCATAGTCCAGCCTTTAAGCTTAGAAAATTGCCGCAATGGCTACGCCTTAATTATGGAAGATTTTGGTGGACTCTCTCTCAAGGAATGGCAATTATCTCATCAGAAAATAGAAGCTAATTGTATTTCCCTTGATGAGTTTTTTCCTATCGCCATCGAAATTACATCTATATTAGAAGAACTGCATCGCGATCGCATTATTCATAAGGATATTAAACCAGCTAACATTTTAATTCACCCTACTTCAGGTGAAGTTAAAATTATTGATTTTAGTCTTGCAACTCTCCTACCTAGAGAAATTCAATTCCTGACTAATCCCAACGTTTTAGAAGGAACATTAGCTTATATTTCTCCCGAACAAACGGGAAGAATGAACAGAGGTATTGATTACCGTACCGATTTTTATTCTTTAGGTGTTACTCTTTTTGAACTCCTCACCGGACAGTTACCTTTCACTACAACCGATCCAATGGAGTTAGTTTATTGCCACATCGCCAAAGAAGCACCAAAAGTTAGCCAAATTAACCCTAATATACCACAAATATTATCCGATATTATCGATAAGCTGATGGCGAAAAATGCTGAAGACCGCTATCAAAGCAGCCAAGGGCTTAAGCATGACTTAGAAAACTGTCGCCAACTGTGGCAAGATACAGGCGATATTCCCACATTTGAGTTAGGATTGCGTGATTTTTGCGATCGCTTCCTCATCCCAGAAAAACTCTATGGTCGTCAACAAGAAGTAGAAACTCTACTTGCTGCTTTTGAAAGAGTCGCCAGTGGTAAAACCGAAATGGTTTTAGTTACAGGTTCATCGGGGATTGGTAAAACTGCTGTAGTTAATGAAGTTCATAAACCAATTGTCCGCCAACGGAGTTACTTCATTAAAGGTAAATTCGATCAATTTCAGCGTGATATACCCTTATCTGGATTAGTACAAGCATTTCGCGATTTAATTGGGCAATTATTCAGCGAAACCGACGCCCAAATTCAACAATGGAAAACAAAGATTTTGTCAGCTTTAGGCGAACAAAGTCAGCTAATTATTGATGTCATTCCCGAACTAGAATTAATTCTAGGTAAGCAGCCTGAAGTTACAGAACTTTCTGGTAGCGCGGCGCAAAATCGCTTCAATTTATTATTTCAGAGATTCATTCAGGTATTTAGTAGCAAAGAACATCCTCTAGTAATTTTCTTAGATGACTTGCAATGGGCGGATGTAACTTCGTTAAAATTTATTCAACTTTTAATGAGCGAAAATACATCTTCTCAGATGATTGGTGAAATTGAAAATCAAGCAGAAATAGCTAGAGGTTTACTACTGATTGGTGCTTATCGTGATAATGAAGTTTCACAGGCTCATCCTCTTTATTTGAAACTCCAAGATATTGAGAAGATAGGAGTAAAAATTAATAATATTAATTTAGCACCTCTAACTCAAAGCGATTTAAACCACTTAATTGTAGATACTCTCTATTGCCAAGAGACAACTGCGGCACCATTAACACAAATGGTATTTGCGAAAACTAAAGGTAATCCATTTTTTGCCAATCAATTTCTCCAGAGCTTGCATGATGACAATTTAATTAAATTTAACTTTGATACTGGCTTTTGGGAATATGATATTAGAGAAATAGAAGCATTATCTCTGACAGATGATGTTGTCAAATTCATGGCGCTGCAAATAGAAAAGTTGCCAGTACCTACTCAAAATGTATTGATGTTAGCATCATGTATTGGTAATGAATTTGACTTAAAGACTTTAGCGATCGTCCATGAAAAATCTGCTCAAGATACATCATTAGATTTATTACCAGCACTACGTGATGGCTTAGTTTTACCTCAGAATGAGGCTTACAAATTATTTCAGAATGAACAATATCTAGAAATTAGTATTGATCGTCAAGAAAAGCAAGCATTACAAATATCTAACTTTCAATTTCCCAAATATAAATTTGTTCATGACAGAATACAGCAAGCAGCCTATTCTTTAATTCCAGTTGAAGAGAAAAAGCCAATTCATTTAAAAATTGGCATTTTGTTATTAAGTAATATTCCTCTATCTGAACGAGAAGAAAAGATTTTTGAGCTTGTTAACCAATTCAATATTGCTTTAGAGTTTATTACTCACCAATCTAAACGCAATAATTTGGCTGAGATGAATTTAATGGCTGGACGTAAAGCCTTAGCTTCAACAGCTTATTCATCTGCACTTAAGTATTTAAAGATTGGTATTGAACTACTAGCTGACGATAGCTGGGATAGCAAATATGAACTGACTTTAGCTTTATATGAAACAGCAGCAGAAGCAGCATATTTAGCTGGCGAATTTGCGGAGATAGAACATTTTGTAGCACTAGTCTTGAGCAATGCTAAAACACTTTTAGATCAAGTGAAAGTTTTTGAAGTAAAGATTGAAGCATATAAAGCTCAAAGTCAAAGTATCGAAGCAATTACCACAGGTTTACAAGTGTTGAAGTTGTTTGGTTTTGAGTTTCCCGAACACCCTACTCAAGAAACCATTGGGATAGCGCTACAAGAGACAAAATTAGCTTTAGTAGAGAAAAATATTGAGGAATTAGTTAACTTACCTCAAATGACTGACTTATCAATACTGGCAGTAATGAATATTTTAGTCAGACTTCTACCTATCTGTGCTGTTAGTAATCCATTGCTGTTTATTTTACTTGTTAACAAACAAGTAAATTTATCGCTTCAATTTGGTAATTGTGCTGCATCTGCCATGTCATACGGAACCTATGGCATTATTCTCTGGAATATATGGAAAGATGTGGATCTCAGTTATAAATTTGGTCAACTAGCGTTAAATATATTAGCTAAATTTAATGCTATCCAGCTAAAAGCAATAGTTATTTTTGTTGTCAATATGTTTATTAAATCTTGGAAAGAACATATTGAAGAAACTCTTAGTTCCTTCCTTGAGGCTTACACTATTGCTTTAGAAACTGGAGACTTAGAACATGCTGCATATTCCTTATATATGTACTCAGAACATGCGTTTTGGCAAGGTAAGCCGTTGCTAGATATTGAGCAAGAAATGGCTAAATATCATGAAGTAATTTTTCAGCTTAAGCAAGAAATACCTCGTCAGACTCATGCTAGTAACTGGCAAGCAGCTTTAAACTTGTTAGGAAAGTCTGAAGAAGTTTGCTGTTTAAGTGGTCAAGCTTATGATGAAAATATCATGCTGCCGTTGCATCAGCAAGTAGGCTACAGGACAGCTATTTTCCATTTACATTTACATAAACTATTTCTCTGTTATTTATTTCAAGATTACCTTAACGCCTCTCAGCAAGCCAGACTTGCAGCTAACTATATAGATTCAGTTCCAGCCAAATTTGTTTGTGCTGTCTTGTGTTTTTATGAATCTTTAGTAATGCTGCAATTATATGAAACAGCTAACCAATCGGAAAAAACACAAATTTTAGAACTGGTAGCTATTAACCAAGAAAAAATGAAAAATTGGGCGAATCATGCACCAATGAATTTTCTACATAAATACTATTTAGTAGAGGCTGAAAGAGCGCGAATTGACAAGCAATATATTGAAGCAGTAGACTACTACGATCGCGCAATTAGTTTAGCTAATAAACACAAATATCTTCAGGAAGAAGCTTTGGCGAACGAACTTGCAGCTAAGTTTTACTTAGGCTGGGATAAATTGAAGATTGCCAAAATCTACTTGACTGATGCCTACTATGGTTATATTCGCTGGGGAGCATTAGCTAAGGTTGAGCAGTTAGAAAAATCTTATCCACATTTTCTAGCTTCTACACTGAGTCAAGAAAAGCTTAACTTCCATAATCAAAAAACAAATATATCTGCTGATAGTTTATCTTTGACAATTAATCAAAAGAAACAAACTATCAATACATCACAAACTAGCATTTCCGATTCATTGGATTTATTTGCTGTTATTAAAGCATCTCAAGCTGTCTCTGAAGAGATTGAGTTTGAGCGACTACTTTCTACCTTAATTGAAGTAGTGATGGAAAATGCTGGTGCTTCTAAATGTGCTTTGCTTTTGAGTAAAGGAGAGAATTTCGAGCTAAATATAACTGCTATCAGTTCTAATTCAACCTTTGCACCTAACTCTGTCATCTTTCCAGGTACGACTCTAGAATTAAGCAATGATGTACCCGTAACCTTGATTAACTATGTCAAACGTACTAGAGAAATATTGGTGATAGATCAGATTAAAGCTGATAAATTGATAATTGACGATCTCTACATTAACCATCACCAACCTAAGAGTATTTTATGTATGCCAATAATTAATCAAGGTAAATTACTTGGCATTCTTTACTTAGAAAATAATTTGGCTACAGCAGCTTTTACCCGCAATCGTGTAGAGTTACTTAAACTGTTAATAACTCAAGCAGCAATTTCTCTGAAAAATGCCATACTCTACAATAATTTGAATGAAGTTAATAGTAAATTAGAAGGATATAACCATACTTTAGAAGAAAAAGTGAAGGAAAGAACACAGGAGATAAATGAAAAAAATCAAACTTTACAGCAAGCTATGCTAGAACTGCAACAAACTCAAATTCAATTAATTCAAAGTGAAAAAATGTCTTCTTTAGGGCAGATGGTAGCAGGAATTGCCCATGAAATTAATAATCCTATCAACTTTATTCATGGCAATATTGCTCATATTAATGAGTATGCCCAGGGTTTAGTAGATTTTATTGCTCTTTATCGCCAAGAATGCTCTAATTATTCTGATTTACTTGAAGAAAAAGCAGAAGAAATTGATATAGATTTTATAGCAGAAGACCTACCTAAGCTATTAGATTCTATGAAAATAGGTAGTTCACGTATCCGGAATATTATTTTAGGTTTACGCAATTTCTCTCGCTTAGACGAATCTGATATGAAGCCTGTTGATATTCATGAAGGAATTGACAATACTTTAATGATTTTGCAGCATCGGCTTCATAAACCAAACGATAAATTCGAGATTGAAGTTATCAAGAAATATGGAAAACTTGCAACAGTTAATTGTTATGCAGGTCAGCTTAATCAGGTATTTATGAATATTATCAATAATGCTATCGACGCTTTAGAAGAGTCATTCCTGAATAAAAATAAACAAGAGAATCAACAATTAATCAGCAAGCATCCACAAATTTCTATTAATACTCAAATGACAGACTCTAAGAGAATAAGAATTGCGATTGCTGATAATGGTTTTGGTATGACAGAGGCAGTTCAGCAGAAAATTTTTGACCCATTTTTTACAACTAAGGAGATAGGAAGCGGTATGGGATTAGGGTTATCAATTAGTTATCAAATTGTAGTTGAACAGCACAAAGGTCTATTAAGCTGTAGTTCTACTCCAGGAGCAGGAACAGAGTTTATTATTGAGATACCATTACAATAATTAATGAACAATTACTACTAATTTAATTCATCACAGATGTAGATTTCATCTTAATTCATTGCCCAAATATCTCGCAAATAATTAATTATCTATTTTTTCAAGCTCATTAAGGTGGTTATTGCCACTCAAAACATAAGCTTCAAAAATAGATAATTGCTACCAAAAACTAGATTCTGATATTTAATTCCAGTCAAATTTAGACACAAACTCCTTCAATGATGCTTACTGGAGCCGCAGTAGGTATAATTCGATTTAACCGAAAACCAGCAGCCTTGTAGAGTTGAGAATACTCATCTTCAGTACGTTCCTGACCACTTGGATAAAAGATCATCATTTCCAAATCCATTAATTTACTTAAGTGAGGTTTATTTCCGTCAGGAACGACTCCCTCAACTAACAGTAATTTACCATCTGCCGCAATACTTTGACGGATATTGCGGAGAATTTGAATGCAGCGATCGTCATCCCAATCGTGGATTATATAAGATAATATATATGCATCACCTCCACTAGGAACTGAGTGGAAAAAGTTGCCACTAATCACTTCACAACGCTTGCTAACTTCATGTTGTTTGATTAATTTTTTTGCAGAATCTGCTACATTTGGTAAGTCAAAGAGAATGCCATTAGTTTGTGAATTTGCTGCCAAGATAGAGGTGATGAGTGTACCATAACCACCACCGACATCAACTATTTTGGAAATATGAGAAAAATCGTAAGCATCTATAACTGCTGTATGAACATTTTTTGAGAAATTTGTCATAGCATCGTTGAACAGCTTACCAGACGCTGGATTTTGCTCAAAATATTTAAAGGTGTCATCAACATTATAGAGATGTGCCAATCCTGGTTGACCACTTTGCACAATGTTAAGAATATCTCCCCAGCATCGCCAATGCCATTCATCACCTAACATCATTGCTAGAGAGCGTAACGAGTTACTAAAGTCGCTCTGAAGATATTTGGCCATTGTCGTGAGTGAAAATTGTCTTGGTGCAACTTCCGTAAATATATTGACGCTAGCAAGAGCGCGAAGAACTCGATATAAGTTTTTGGGATGAGTATTAGTTAATTGTGCAAGTTCATCAATACTTTTTGATCCATCCTTAAGTAAGTCAGCAATCCCTAAAGAAGCAGCTACATAAATACCTTGAGCAATCCAAGTTCCAAATAATAACTGAAGTAAAACCATAGAAGGCATTCTTTCATCTTCTGAGGAATGCTCTGAGGAATGCTCTGAAAATAGGAGATTCTCTAACATCTGTTTAACTACTCTATACTAAGTAGTCCTAATCAATTGATAACTACGACACATCGCCAAACATTTAAATGCAGAAGTTGTATGTCAGACTTTGGGCAGTTTTGATATTATCGTATATTCAACACTGAATATCTTGCATCTCTCTAATAAATATTACATGTAGAGATGCAGTTATTATAGTTAAGCTACGTGCAATGCTTGATGAACCTTTTTAGCTTTTGCAAAAGGTTGATCTAATGTGTGATTTTTTACATATTCCATGCACTCCTCAAACATGTCTGTAAAAATTGCAAACACTTGATGCACTAGTGTAAAGGCTTGTTCTCGAATTTCGTCTGGTAATTCCAAGCTAGTAATAAATTGTTCTATATCATCTGTTCCTTGCATATGACCAGTTTCTAGATCGTAATGTTCTTGCCCAAAGTAAATATACTTTTGGTTAGTAACTTTGGTCAGTTCCTTAGCAATTTGTGCAGTTCTGAATAAAATTACATGACCAGTTGCTTCTATAGATTCAGATATTGCTAGCCGAAGTAAAGGATCTATATTAAAAGTATATAACAAGCCAATTTTATGACAGACCAATCGTGTTTTATGAGTTTCATCACTCCACATAAATTTCATGGAATCACTAAATTTGATTGCACGATCTAATCCTAGTCGTTTCATGTCTTCTAAAAACCATATCCAGTGATGGTCATCTTCATAAGTATGGATATTGATAATTTCTTGGACTCTGCTATTAGTAGGTTCTTGCCGCAAGACATATTTATTTAAATCTCCAAAATTCATGGCAAACGGTGTGAGACAAGGTGCAAAGCTTAATCTTTGTAAAGGCTCTAAGCTTTCATCTTGCATGAATTTTAATAGCGGCAACTGTTCAAGTTCTTGTTTTTTGATTTCAATTAAAGCTAGGACATCTTTCATTGTATTGACTCAAAAATAATTAATGTTTCTTGGATTTTTTGAATACTTATTAGGAAATAAAAGAGTAGATATTGCAATGATGAACAGCAATACATATATGACTGCCTCATAAATACATTTCAGATATTTCTGAGATGCATTTATTCATTTCTATATGCAATACTCTTTCAAAAAATATGCATACCAATCTTTAAAAATCATGCAACAGATGATTATAAACACAACGATGTTGTGCTTGGATATATAATTTATGTGCCGCCAAATTTATGAAGCTGGCTGTTCATGAGGCGATAAATAAAGAATTACTGAACTGTAATGAGAATCTGTCTTTCCTCACCTTAATTACATTAGGTATTCAAATGCACCTTGATTACCATAATCATTCCGCAACACAGAACAAATTAATGACTAACAAGTCATCAAAGAATTCTTATCCGTAAAATTTCTGGAAACATTAATCAATTTAATACTACTTCTACACAACTTCATAAATATTATGTATGCTGCTATTAGCAGTATGTATGATTGATAATTTAGATGTCCAAGAATTAATCTGTGTAATTATTTTTTAATTTTTAAGCTACAAAAGTATCCGTAAATATCGGCAATTATTTATTTTTTTTTTACATTCAAATACAGCGTAAAAAAAAATACATGTTGATATAAAAGATAGCTTGAAATGTCTGTCTAGGTTGTAAAGCTAGGTATAGCTTGCTTTCTATCTAAGAACATTATATTAAATTGTGCTTATATATACGTATTTTTCTGTAGATTAACTGAAAAACATAATTTTTTATTATAGTTAGACATTTTTTGTATAATTAAAACAAAAATAATTTAGTAATAAAATATACATTTTATTTTCATTGTTAATACATAAATGTCATCGTTGCTTGACAGAGTGGCACATTAAGTGTGTTTTTTGTCTGAAATTACGTACTTAGGTAAGTCTTGAGTTAGCTTTCCTATATGGCTGTAGTCAGCATACAGGATTGTGGATATAGCGGCAAATTCGCACTTAACATTCAAAATTCAATACTTTGGCAAGCGAGTACATCTATGAAAAACTTAAAGCAGAATCATTTATTTGTGGGATTTACTTAAGTAGTAAATTGAACTCGTAGGTAAATCATTAGTACAAAGCTCACAATGCAGATATTTTTTGGCTATGCTGGTAATGTTTGCAAAATAACGCCCATCCTTTGATAGCATCTTTGAAATGTCAACATTTCTGTCTCAAGAGATAAGTAACAGCAGCTATGACAAAGGCATCTTACATTTTTCTGGCTGGAGCCAGTCGTGGTGTGGGGCGAGAAATTGCCAACTACCTCACAGCACAACACATCAAAATTAAAGCATTGCTGAGAAAGCCAGATGCGGCTGCTGATTTGGAAGCATTAGGTGTTCAGGTGGTGTTTGGCGATGCGCTGAATGTCAGCGATGTAGAACGTGCAATGCTGACAGATGAACCAATTGATACGGTAATTAGTACTATAGGTGGTGTGCCTGATGAGGCAACCAGGGCTGATTACCCAGGTAATAAAAACTTGATTGATGCAGCAGTTAAAGCTGGGGTACAAAAGTTTATTCTCGTGACTTCGATTGGTACGGGTAATAGTGTTGGTGCTTTGTCGCCACAAGTTTTAGCGGTGTTGCAAAATGTTTTGATTGAAAAAGACAAGGCTGAACAACATTTAATTAATAGTGGACTCACCTATACGATTATCCGTCCAGGGGGGCTAAAGTCGGAACCTGCAACGGGTAGTGCGGTTTTAACTGAAGATATAGGTATTGTTGGTAGTATTCATCGTGCAGATGTGGCGCAGTTAGTTGTCCGCACTCTCAATTCTGAGCGTGCTAATAATAAGGTGTTATCAGCAGTTGATAAAAATCAGTTGTTTGCACAAGCGGATTTTGCGGAATTTGTTTTAGATTAATGTTGACGGTTGACGGTTGACGGTTGACGGTTGACGGTTGACTGAGGGGAGAGATTTTCTGGAATTAATCTGGACTACTCCCCAGAGATTTGTACAAATACTGTACGCTGACGGGGCCCGTCTAATTCAAAAAATAATATTGATTGCCAAGTTCCTAAAGCTAATTTGCCATCAACAATGGGAATAACTTCGCTGCTACTGAGCATCATTGCCATTAAATGAGAATGTGCATTCATCGGTTCGTCTTCGGGAACAATCCTTAAATGCAAGTCATTATGTAAATATTTATCTGACTCTGGCGCTAATTTCCGCAAGAAGACTTTGATATCTTCTAACAAACGTTCTTCATTTTCATTGATAGCTAAAGCTGTTGTGGTATGTCGTGAAAATACTAAGGCTTGTCCATTTTGAATTGATGTGGAGTTAATTATATCCTGAATTTGGGGGGTGATGTTATGGATATTAATTCCCTGTTCTGTTTGAATTTCTATGAGTTGATTAATAATTGTCATATCTTCAATTACTAAGGTAATACAAGTCTAAATTGGATAACTACTAATCAGGGCTGTTGACTGTTGACTGTTGACTGTTGACTGTTGACTGTTGACTGTTGACTGTTGACTGTTGACTGTTGACTGTTGACTGTTGACTGTTGACTGTCAATAGCCCTCATGATGGATTGTGCAACTTAAAAGCAGAATAGCTTACTTCAATATTGTTTGTAAGCCTTGTACTAATCTTTCCATACCTATTTTGACTGTTTCTTGTTGCAGCGCACCGTAAGCAACTCGCAAATAACAGCCATCTTCCATCCCAAATGTTGTACCAGGAATTACGGCGATTTGATGTTCTTGGATGAGTCGTTTTACTAATTCAAAAGCATCGATTTGGGTATGAACTTTGAGGAAAAAATAAAAAGCGCCATCAGCAGGGGTAATAGTACATAAGCCTTGTAAGCGATTGAGATATTCAATTACTAATTCTCGCACTTGGGCGATTGCTCCAATATGTTCTGTAAAATATTCCTCTGGGGCTTGTAATGCCCCTAATGCGGCATACTGAGAAATTACAGGCGGACAAATCAAAATTGTATCTTGGACTTTCTTAATCAGATCGAGCAGGTGTTGAGGAATTACCATATAACCAATACGCCAACTAGCAAAACCGTAGGCTTTAGACAGGCTGTAAAGAGAAATGGTGTAATCGCTACTACCAGCAAAAGCCCCAGGCGATAGGTGTTTTACGCCGTTATAGGTAAAGTATTCATAGGCTTCATCACTAATATGATAAATACCGCGAGTGCCTTCGGCACACCTTCGGTGAACGCGACATAATTGATTAACTGCCCGTAATGTTGCTTCTGGATACACCACACCTGTAGGGTTATTCGGTGAAATTGTCACCACTGCTTTGGTTTTGGGTGTAATTGCTTGCGCGATCGCTTCCGGACGCAGTTGATAGTTTTCATCTGTATCTACTAATACAGCCCGACAACCCGCCATTGCGATCGCCATTTCATGATTGAAATAGTACGGCTTATTCAAAATAATCTCATCGCCTGGGCTAGTAATTGCCAAAATAGCGTTCATAAACGCCATATTGCTACCCGCAGTCACAACTATGCAATTTTCGGCGTTAATTTCAATGTTATTAAAAGCTTGTAACTTGGCAGTTAATGCCGCTATTAATGGCGGAATTCCCTCAACAGCTTTGTATAAATTATTGGTTGGCTCTGATAAAAATTTGGCTAAAAAGTCTACAGATGATTGCGGTGGACTGTATGAAACAACACCTTGTCCTAAAGAAATTGTTCCGGGAGAGTTTTTAATTAATTCCCCAACCACTGGAATAATCGGCGATTGTACCGCCTGCATACGAGAGATTAGGGATTTCATATGAAGTTTTTACGCTGATAGGGGAGGAGGAAAGCGGATATCGGCACTAAATTGCTCAACATTGGCACTGCGATGAATCGGTAACACATATTCTAAATTTTCATGGGGACGGGGAATAATATGATGAGAAAGAATTTCACCCCCATTAACTCGCCCTACTGCTGCTAACCCGGAAACTACAGCTACATTTACCTCACCCACTTCCCCCCGAATCAGCACGGTAATTCTTCCCAAATCAGTATTTTCATACCCTACCAGAGTGATGCGAGCAGCTTTACACATAGCATCCCCAGCTTCCACTGCTGCGGGGATACCATAAACCTCAATCATTCCCAGTGCCAGTGTCACGTCGCCTCGCTCCGAATTTAAAATTTAAAATTACTATAAGTCAGTGGGGCGTTGCAATGTAAATATTGGCGATGGGTGTCAATAGTCAATAGTCAATAGTCATTTGGTAATACCAATTCTTAATGAAGATGTATATAATTAGCCTGCGAAGGCAGGCTTTGTTGGTTTAGCCCCACCCTTGGAGGGTGAGGGCTTTAATATGTAGGCTGACATAAAATTGCTATTAAAACAGTTTTTTATGCTCTACTCAAGGGTATTATTTATTAGTTTGATTGAGGTTCATATATTTATAAATAGCTGCGATATTGCGAGCATCATCAATACCGCGATGGTGTGTACCTTGCAATTCTAATCCTAGATGTTCTAGTGCCTGTGCCATGCCAAATCTTTTAGATACACCCAGATATTCGGAAAATTTCTCTTTAATATTTATATGCTCTGAACTAAAGGGGTAAGGAATTTTATGATATTTACAATCTTGCAAGAATTGATTTTTATCATAGTTGCCCCAAGAGCAGAAAATATAATTAGGAAATAATTTCAGCCATGCTTGTAATTTCTCTATTGCTTCGGTAAATTTGGGTGCTTGGGCAATATCTTGCTGTTGAATGCTAGTTAATGTTGTACAAAAGCTAGTTAGTTGTGGATGTCTTACAGGTTGGATAAATTGTTGAAATTCGGAATCAATTTCCCATGTGGTGCGATTGAGGATAACTGCACCAATTTCGATGATTTCCATTTCATGTCTGGGAACTGAGCCAGCATCACAACATGTGGCTTCTAAATCTATGATGAGATAATATTGGGAATTTTTAGCTGTCATATTGATAAGTAAATATAAGTAAGTTAGTTAACTGCGTTACTAGTTATAACGCAGTTAGATTAATAATATTTCTCTATGTAATACATATATTACATAATTGTTTTAGCCGTCAATAGTCTGTGGGGATTGAGGGGAAAGGTTTGAGCCAACCAATTTGCATCGCGGTATCTATGACTCTAGCCGCGATCGCAAACCACAAGACACTTTCACCAGCTAAAACCACAGAAGGTAAGACTGTAGCCAGAGAATTCCAGCTAGCTTCTATTTGTGCTAACCCCCGCACCAAGCCAAAAGCCAACACACCACCAGATTTGAGATGAGGATTGCTGTCTTTGCGGATAATATAGCGATAGGTAGCGCCAAATAAAAAACCAGAGAAAGATGCGATCGCGCCACTCAGGGCAAAATCCAACTCTAACGGCTCAATTGCTAAACTTGCAAGCACCGGGAAATACTTGGATATAACCAGAGTATTGAAAAGACTGGCGATAATAAACGCGATAAACAGGGAAAAAGCACCAATAATTCCCACTTTTAGCGATTCTATCCGTTCTAACATTAACTGAGGCTCGAAAATTCTCTTCACAATATTGCAACGCCAAAGAGGGAAATAAGGACAAGGGAAGGAGGCAGGGAGCAGGGAGCAGGGAGCAGGGGAGAGATAAATAACTTTTGCCCAATGCCCAATGCCCAATGCCCAATGCCCAATGCCCCCTTTCCCAGTATGATAAATATTAGAAACGTTTTGTAATTATTTTAAAAGTGGGATTATGGCAATTTTGACACTGGGTTGGGTATCGCTCTTAGTCGTGTTTACTTGGTCTATTGCAATGGTAGTTTGGGGACGTAACGGATTATAGAGGTAACGTGGAAAATCCAGTCCTAAATATTTTGGCATTGTTGGGCATACTGCTGCTAGTCTTAGTGACTGGGGGTGTTGGTTATTTAACCTTGGCTGATTGGCGCGATCGCCGTCGTCAAGAAAATGAAAAACGCGATACCAAACCCATCACTCCTAAGCGACGGTGATTTCCCGCTTTTCTTTCACCAATAATTCTTATATAGGGACACGAGCGATCGTTGTCCCTATATTGTTTTGTATATTACTAAGTAAAAATTATTAATATTTTTTGTGATATTTATTACTTTCATTGTAAAAAATTCTGGATTTATGTGAATATCTGTTACTTCAGAGAGATATATTTACATAGTTGTTACCTTGATAGTGATTCAGGGAATTCTGAAATAGAAGACTTTCAATATTTAAAGTTCTATTCGGCATGGAAAACTCCTTTACCCTGACATCAACACAACCGAATTCAGAGCTAAAAGAATATCAACCCGATCATTCTTTTCATCAAGGTGATAAGTATAAAGCCTTATCTAAAGTGATCGCCCGAATTCGCGAGTCATTAGATATAGATACTATATTCAAGACTACAGTTACGGAAGTACGCCAACTTTTAAATAATGACAGAGTAGGGGTGTTTCGTTTTTACCCTGAGTTGGGGTGGGAAGGAGAATTTATCTATGAAGATGTGGGAAATGAATGGAATTCTGTACTAACAGCTAAACTTTACGACCATTGCTTTGCAGAGGAATTTGTAGAACTTTATGAGCAAGGTAGTATTAATGTTATAGCTGATATCCATCAAGCTAGTATTAGTGATTGCCATATCAAAATTCTCGAAAGATTTCAAGTCAGAGCTAATATTGCGGCTCCCTTGATGAAAGGTAAAAATTTATGGGGATTGCTTTGTATTCATCATTGTAGCGAAGCTAGACAATGGCAAGCCTCAGAAGTTGAATTTGTGCAACTGATTGCTGAACATTTAAGTGTGGCGTTGCAACAAGCAGATTATCTCGAACAAGCAAAAATACAATCTGCACAACTAGCAAAAGCAAAAGCTAGAGCCAAAGTAGCAGAATGGCAAAAAACCATAGCTATAACTGTAGAAAAAATTCGTCAGTTTCTTGATTTAGAAAGCATTTTTCGCGCTAGTACTGAAGAACTCAGAAAACTTTTAAATACCGATCGCGTTGCTATCTACCGATTTTATCCAGATTGGAGCGGTGAATTTGTCTTTGAATCGGTAGCAGCAGGTTGGACTTCCTTAATAGATGAACAACTTCAACGCCCAGAATTAGGTGAAAATGTCAGTGAATGTAGTGTTAAAGATTTAGCGGAAACGCCAGTAGTAGATACTTACTTACAAGACACAGAAGGCGGTCGTTTTGCTAGGGGTGAAGTCTACCGCGTCTGTAATGATATATACAATGCTGGTTTTAGTGAATGCTACCTCAAAGTTCTAGAAAGCTATCAAGCAAAAGCTTATGTAATTATTGCTATTTACCACGGACAAAGGCTTTGGGGTTTGCTAGCTGTTTACCAAAACGACAATCCGCGTGATTGGCAAGAAGATGAGGTATATTTGCTTACCCAAGTTAGTACTCAACTAGGTGTAGCATTACAGCAAGCAGAATTTTTACAACAATTACAAACTCAAGCAGCAGCACTCACCAAAGCGGCTGAAAGACAAAGAGCTTTAGCGAATACCGTCGAGAAAATTCGCCAGTCTTTAGATATAGATACAATTTTTCAGGCGACTACTCAAGAAGTGCGTGGACTTTTAGAAGTAGAGAGAGTATCAATTTATCGCTTCTACCCTGATTGGAGTGGTGATTTTGTTGCTGATTCTATTGCTGATAATGCCATAGCCGACATGAGACCGCAATTAGCGATCGCACATAATCTCTTACCCAAAACACCAGCAAACAAACATCCCCGTCATGAAGTTTTTGTCCCCATATCTCAAGGCGAGAAACTCTGGGGATTGTTAGTAGCTTATCAAAACTCCCACGCACGTTATTGGCAAGATGAAGAAATCAATTTACTGGCGCAAGTCGGCGTGCAATTAGGCGTAGCCATACAACAAGCAGAAACCTTAAAGCAAGTACAATTACAAGCACAGCAACTTGCACAAGCTGCAGAACGCGAACGGGAAGCCGCAGAACGCGAACGCAAAGCTACTGAAAGGGAAAAAACATTAGCTGCAACGGTAGAAAAAATTCGCCAATCCCTTGATTTAAAGAATATTTTTGCTATCAGTACAAAGGAAGTTAGACAGCTTTTAGAAGTGGATCGGGCGACAATTTACCGTTTACTTCCTAACAAAACTGTGCAATTTGTGGCTGAATCATTAGCTCATAATAGTACATCAAATCAAGAAGTTGTACCTTTTATTATTCAGGATTACTTACAACAAACTCAAGGAGAAAATTATGATATTGGTCAGATTGTCATAATTAAGGATATTTACAATACTGTAGATTATCCTAGTCAAATTAATTTGCTCAAACCCATTGTGGCTAGAGCATATATGATTGTACCGATTTTTCAAGGAGATAAAATCTGGGGATTATTAGCAGCTTATCAAAATACTAAGCCCCGGAATTGGCAACAAGACGAAATCGATTTATTGGTACATATTGGCAATCAATTGGGTGTAGGAATTCAGCAAGCAGAGTTACTAGAAAAGACTCAGATCCAAAAAGAAGAACTCAAGCAGACACTACAAGAATTACAACAAACTCAAAGCCAATTAATTCAAAGTGAAAAAATGGCAGGTTTAGGACAGTTAGTGGCTGGTGTAGCTCATGAAATCAATAACCCCATAAATTTTATCTATGGGAATATTACCTATGTATCTGAGTACGCAGAAGATTTACTAAAACTGCTACATATTTATCAAAAAAACTATCCTAACCCGAAAGCAGAAGTTCAAAAGCATATAGCAAATCTAGATTTAGATTTTCTGGCGAAAGATTTGCCCAAAATTATCAATTCCATGACTGTTGGAGCAGAACGAATCAGCGAATTAGTACTTTCATTACGTACTTTTTCTCGCTTAGATGAAGCCGACATGAAACCAGTCAATATTCATGAGGGTATTGATAGTACTTTATTAATTCTCGAACATCGTTTAAAGCCACAGGATAATTTTACAGCAATTGAGGTATTTAAAGAATATGGCAACTTACCTTTAGTAGAATGCTATGCGGCTCAGTTAAATCAAGTTTTTATGAATGTGATTAGTAACGCCATTGATGCGCTAGAACATTCAATCAGCAAAGACAAAAAATTGCATAAGCCAAAAATTCATATTCAGACAGAAGTAATAGATGAAAACTCTATTGCGATTCGGATTGTTGACAATGGTTGTGGTATTCCTGATGATGTGCGATCGCGGATTTTTGATCCCTTCTTCACCACAAAAGAACCTGGTAAAGGTACTGGTTTAGGATTATATATTAGTTATCAAATTGTTGTTGATAAACATGGCGGTCAAATTCAATGTATATCCGAACCTGGTAAGGGTGCTGAATTTCGGGTAGAAATACCGATAAAACGCGAGGTAAGTTAAGCAATTTTAGCTGTGCGATCGCTTTTTTATCTCACGCAGAGGCGCGGAGGAAGAGGAGGAGGGGCTATAGCTGGGCAAATACTATTAACTTTATAATTTCATTACTATGAGTAATATAGGTGGCTCTAGTAATTAACATGGAAACTCAGCAAATTCTCCAAGCACTTGCAAATCTAAATGTAAGCGATCGCCTAAAAATAGCTGAAGCAGCTTTGAAATTGGTGCTTCAAGAGCAAAATTCACTTACTAAAGATGAGCAAAAACGTCAATTAAAACTAGCCGCAATGACAGCTATTACAGATTATGCACCTGATGGTGAATTAAATATCTTTTCTGATTTGGATGGAGAAGATTTTTATGAATATCCAGATGAGGACTTAAAGTAACTCAGATTCTTATGTATAGAGGTGAAGTCTGGTTAGTTAATTTAGCTCCAACCGTAGGGACAGAAATTAGCGATGCCTGCGGCGGGCTTTGCCTACGCATTTTGGCGCGTGAGATGCGATCGCTTTTTTTGTCTCACGCAAAGGCGCAGAGGCGCAAAGGAAGAAGAGAGCGATCGCATTTTAGTCAAATGCATCAAAGTTTAATCTTGGGTTGTACCATCTGGCATAATAGCACCAGCAAGATTTGCATCTTCTAAATTTGCACCAGAGAGATTTGCATCTGTAAGGTTAGCTTCTTGTAGATTTGCATTACTCAAGTCGGCTCCACGCAAATCAGCTGAAGTTAGATTTACTCCACTTAAGTTTTCTTGGGCTAGATCAACACCACAAAGATTAGCTTTACTCAAGTTTGCACCCTGAAGTTCTGGATAATTAAAAAATGCCCCTACTAAATTTATAAAACTTAGGTCAGCACCAATTAAATTTGTTTTAATTAATTCTGCTTGAGTTAAATTTGCCTGACTCAATTGAGCCGCATTTAAGTTAGTTTGTTCTAAATTTGCCTGATGCATATTCGAGAATTTGAGGTTTGCTAAAGTCAAATTCGCATCTTTTAGGTTTGCTTTACTTAAGTTGGCTCCTTGCAAATCAGATCCAGCTAAATTTACATTATTCAAATCAGCACCAGCAAAATTAGCATTTTGTAGCGATGCTCCAGGAGCAATCAAATAACTTCCTACTTCATCTGGGTTAAAATCTATGGGAAAGATAGTCAATGTGTTGTAATAGCTATATTGGAAATCTATTCCCTGAAGATTTGCTCCCTCAAAATTTGTTTCTAACAGGTTTGTATTCCTGAAACTGACATTCTTTAGATTTGCCCTCATCAATTTTACTCCTCTCAAATTTAACCCGCTTAAATTTGCTCCACTGAGATTTGCTAAACTGAGGTTGACTTTATCATCTAAAATAGCTTCCCTGAGATTAGCTTCACTCAAGTTAGCCTCGCGTAAAGATGCCCCTGTTAAATTAGCCTTACGAAAATTAGCTTTTTTCAATTTTGCTTTATCTAACTTGACCAAACTTAGGTTTGTTTTATGAAGATATGCATACTCTAGATTAGCTTCAGTTAATTTAGCGTTAGATAAGTCGGCTTCACTGATATCTGCTTCTCTTAAATTGGCATGAGTTAAGTTTGCATAACTAAAATTAGCAGCAGTTAGATTGGCAAAACTTAAATTGGCTTGACTTAAATTTGTCCTATAAAAATTAGATTTACTGATATCTGCTCCTCTGAAATTTGCGCCACTCAAATTTAGGTTGCTCCAGATGACATTGCTTAGATTCGCATTTGCCAAATTAGCTTGGCTTAGGTTAACCGCGTCTGCTAGTTGTGTACCACTCAAATCTACTCCAGCTAAATTAATTCCGCTAAAGTTACGTTCTCCCGCCTTATAACGCCGCCAAAATTCTTTAGCATCAATAGGTATTTCTTGATTTGGTTCTTCTGCTGCATAAATTCTGTTAACTAACCACATTATTCTCTCAATCTGAAATTCTATATCCTTGAATACATTGCTACTGTGCGTATCTTCTTCAGATATATCTACTTTTTCTTCTTGCTCACTTTTAGCACTTTCAACTACATCATTATTTTGAGTAACAGCAGCTACATCTATTAACACGTTTTTACTTTGTTCCTGTTCAACCCGATCAAAAAATTTCTTTACTAATTCACCATCATCAAGATTTGCATTTTTAGTTAATGCTTCACTATGATCCAAATCTTCACTAGTATTCGATGGATGATTAAAAGACGATTGTAATTCTGCTAATTGTGCATTTATTTCTGCAATATTGTGTTGTATAATTTCAATCTCTTGTAATTCACTTCTGTTGTTAAATAGTTGTTTAAATTCATCAAAATAGTGTTTTAGCCAAGCAATATTTTTTCGTCGTAGATCCTGTTCTAATTCTAAATGTGTAATCCGCGATGCTAAAGATTCTAAAGTCAATTCAGAGTTGTGGTTATTCATAAATCTATCGATAACTGCATTGTGCCTATATTTATAAATTGCCCAATTTCAAACATTGATTAACAGGCAACACTTACAGTTTTTACCGTATTCTTTCCAGCTTTGTGTGAGACTAGAAAAAACAGAAAACTTGCCTTAGAAGCATTAAACTCCCAAGGCAAGCCAACTCTCTAATTCTTTCTTTCCTTCGCGCCCTTCGCGTCTTCTCTGCGAGACGCTTCCCGAACGCGGTTCGTTAAAGCTGCTTCACTTCCGAAACCAACTTCGACACCATATCCTTCGCGCTACCAAAAAGCATCGTAGTTTTATCCTTGTAGAACAACTCATTATCTACACCGGCAAAACCCGTACTCATCCCGCGCTTAATCACAATTGTATGCTTCGCCCGATCTACTTCTAAAATTGGCATTCCAAAAATTGGGCTATTCACATCAGTACGGGCTGCTGGATTGACTACATCATTAGCCCCAATTACTAAAGCCACATCTGCTTGTTCAAATTGGGGATTAATATCTTCCATGTCATATAACTGGGTGTAAGCCACATTCGCCTCAGCCAGCAACACATTCATGTGTCCTGGCATTCTTCCCGCTACAGGGTGAATGGCATACTTAACATCAACACCCATCCGTTCTAGTTGATCTGCCAACTCCCGCACGCTATGTTGTGCTTGTGCTACCGCCATACCATAACCAGGCACAATTACCACAGAACGGGCATAACCCAACATCATCGCGCCTTCTTCGGGATCGATACTGCGCACGGTTTGATCGATGACATCACCACCAGCCGCACCACCAGCCGCACCGCCTGTACCAAAAGCACTGAACAACACGCTGAAGAGAGAGCGGTTCATGGCTTTACACATAATTTCGGTGAGGATGATCCCAGAGGCTCCCACCAATGCACCAGCGATGATTAACATATTGTTCATCACCACGAAACCGGCGGCGGATGCTGCTACACCAGATAAAGAGTTCAACAGCGAAATTACCACCGGCATATCGCCGCCACCAATGGGGATGACGAACATTACACCTAGTACGAGAGAAACAGCTACTACTGCTAAGAATATGGGTAGGCTATCGGGTGTAATGATTAAGTAGGCACTACCAACTATATAAGCACCTAGCAATAAAAGGTTAAATGGTTGCTGGAAAGGAAATGTAATCGGGGAACCGCTAATTAAACCTTGCAACTTGGCAAAGGCGAGAAAACTACCTGTGAAGGTAACACCACCGATTAACACATCCAACAGCATGGAAATGTTGACATCTAAAGGTATGGGTGAGCCTGAATCTAATAATCGCCAAAATTCAGCCACAGCGACTAATGCGGAAGCTGCACCACCCAAACCATTGAGTAAACCCACCATTTGGGGCATTTCTGTCATTTGGACTTTGTAAGCCGCGATCGCACCAATCCCCGATCCAATCGCTAAACCTAACAAAATCATCTCGTAGTTCAATACGTGTTGATCCAACATTGTGGCGACAATCGCCAACAACATCCCCACAGCCGCGACAACATTACCGTTTCTAGCTGTTGCAGGTGAACCTAGCTTTTTCAATCCGAGAATAAATAAGGATGCAGCGACTAAGTACGTTAACTGAATCCCAGTTGGTATAAAATCGCTCACGCCTTAATCTCCTTTTTCTTAAACATTTGCAACATTCTGTCTGTTACGAGAAAGCCGCCCACAACGTTAACCGTCGCTAGTACTACGGCAATTAAACCGAGAATCACTGATACGCTGGTTTCTCTAGCACCAGAAGCCACGATCGCGCCTAATACAGCAATTCCTGAAATCGCGTTCGATCCCGACATCAAGGGAGTGTGTAATGTTGGTGGCACTTTATTGATGACTTCAAACCCAATAAAAGATGCCAGCACAAACACAAACAAAGCAGCAAGTAATGCCTCTGTCATGAAATAAAAACTCCTTGTTTAAATGGGCATGGGGCATTGGGCATTGGGCAAAGACGCGATTAATCGCGTCTCTACAATTGTCCCCCTTGTCCCCCTTGTCCCTAGCCTCTAACCTTCAACGCTGCTAATGCTTCGCTGACTCGTTGATTGCGAATTTCACCGGCATGGGTGACACAAGCTGCTTCAACGATGTCATCGGCAAAGTCCACATTTAAAGCTTTTTCTTTATTAATCAACAATTGCATCAATGATGTCAGGTTCTTGGCGTAGAGTTGGCTGGCGTGAACTGGCATTGATGATGGCAGATTGATCGGCCCGATGATGGTGATACCGTTGTATACGATGTCTTTACCGGGATCGGTGCAAGCACAATTACCACCTTGTTCGGCGGCTAAGTCTACAATCACTGAACCTGGTTTCATTTGTTTCACCATGTCTTCGGTGACTAGTAGGGGGGCTTTTTTCCCTGGTACTTGGGCGGTGGTAATTACCACATCGGCATGTTTAATATGTTCGCTAACAACTTCTTGGGTGCGTTGTTTGCTAGCTTCGGAGATTTCTTTGGCGTAGCCACCAGCTGCTACGGTTTCTTCTTCTAGTTGAACTTCGACAAATTTCGCGCCTAAGCTTTGGACTTCTTCTTTAACGGCGGGACGGATATCAAAGGCTTCTACAATGGCTCCCAGGCGTCTGGCGGTGGCGATCGCTTGCAATCCGGCTACACCTGCGCCCATGACAAATACTTTCGCTGGGGCGATTGTACCTGCGGCTGTGGTGAGCATGGGGAAATATTTTGGCAATGCAGCAGCCGCAATTAATACAGATTTGTAACCCGCTAGGGATGCTTGCGAGGATAATGCATCCATGCTTTGCGCCCTGGTAGTCCGGGGGATCAATTCCATACTCAAGGCTGTTACTTGGCGACTTGCCAATTTTTCTACAATCGCCGGATTTCCTAAAGGATTGAGGAAGCTAATTAAGACAGAACCTGCTTTCAGAAAATCAATTTCTGAGCGTCCATCTTCCCGTTCTTGTGGTGGACTAACTTTCAATAAAATATCAGCTTCGCCCCATAAAGTAGCGGGATCGGAGATAATTTTTGCTCCTACTGCTTCATAGGCAGAATCGCTAAAAAATGCTCTTTCTCCCGCACCTGTTTCTACCCAAACTTCTAAACCTTGTTTGACCAATTTGGCAACAATGTCAGGAATTAATGATACACGACGCTCACCAACTTCAATTTCTTTAGCTACTGCTATTCTCATGAAATCTCCTGGAGATAAATACTTACATCTCTGCAAACTATGCGCAAACTCTGCAATTATTCGCTGAATGATTCCCCGCTCTTATGCCTTATCGGCTGGTCATTTCAGCCGTTGATTGATTCTCTAGATTGAATCTTGACCCTTGGTTGTATCATCTTGCTGGTTCTACGGCCAAGTCTCATTTTTTTAATCACAAATGTTAACAATCTGAGATAATTTAAATAGGCTTACATACTGCATATCCTATGTTAATTTCCAGACTTTGCATCTGTGTCTTCAGCTTATTTTAGGGATTGAAAAAATTTTGTATTCCTCTATGACATATTGCAATATGCATCCAATTAGAAAAAACTTGATTATGCCCAAAGTAAATTTTACTGATTAGTACTTGGATTCGTGCTTGTTTTTATCAATCTAGCCCAAGTTCACCAGCGATCGCTGTTTGAATTGCTCAATTTTTATAACAAAAGTCTTACAATCCAGATACATTTGTACATATTCAGCAACAATCCTTGATCCCCATGTGCGAGATTAAGGCTAGAGAGTGAGGTAAGGGGAGGACAAACAATTCAAAATTCAAAATTCAAAATTCAAAATTAAGAATTCTATTTGACTCTTGACTCTTACCCCATGCCCAATGCCCAATGCCCCATGCCCCATGCCCAATGCCCAATGCCCAATGCCCAATGGCACTTTTTATGGCATTGAACGTCTATTTACAGAAATTCAGTAGTAAAGTTTAGTTACGAATACTAAATTTTTAGTTATTTAGTACAAAAATCCCAGCTGACTACTTGATAGTGAGGAGCTTAATTATGAAACGTTTACTTTCTACTTTAGCGGTGGCTAGCTGCTTGTTGACGGGTTTTCAAGCTGTCAGCTGGGCACAAAGCCTACCAGGATTGACACTATTTAGCGGTATTAAGGGTGAAAATCAACTACCCTATCGTTTAGACTTTGGCGGACAAGCTGATGGTTGGGATCGCTATATATTAAGAATCCCTGCCCAAAAGATGAAATTAGCAGTGGCGCAAATTGCCATTACTTACCCTAACTATTACAAAGGCAGTTTCAATCCCAAAAAGATTGAGGTGATGGTCAAAAATAAACCTGTCCCCTTGTCTGAGGTGAAGTGGGATAAAGAAGGTCGAATAATTCAAATTTACCCCCAAGAGCCAATACCCTCAGGCAGTAAAGTCGAAGTTGTGTTATCTGATGTGAAAAACCCCTCTTTTGGTGGAACCTTCTATTTCACCTGCCAAGTTCTCTCTCCTGGAGACGTTCCCCTATTGCGCTATCTGGGAACGTGGATTTTGAGTATTTCTTAATTTGTGTTAGAGACGCGATTAATCGCTTGTGTTAGAGACGCGATTAATCGCGTCTGTACAATTGTTAGTTGTCAATAAATTCTAGACTGTGGACTATTGACCATTGACTGTTGACTCTTAACCCTAATATCTACCCTTTAGCCATAAGAGTGATAAAATTAGAGATTGTGACTTTTTATCAGCACCTAAGAGGAGCATATTATGCAAAGAACCCTGGGCGGTACTAACCGTAAAAGAAAGAGAACTTCTGGTTTTCGCGCCAGAATGCGGACTCCAGACGGCAGAAACGTGATTAGAGCTAGAAGAAAAAAGGGTCGTCATCGTTTGAGTGTTTAGGGCGTATTAGGCGAAAGAGCATCTGTGGCTTTGCCCAAAGCATATCGGCTAAAATCTCGCAAAGATTTTCAGGCAGTTTTCCGCGAAGGAATTCGGCGTCATGGTTCTTTGTTCACATTAAGGGCCTTGAAACCGGCGATCGCCAAACAACCTTCTGTGGATACTGCCAGTGAAAATTCACAGTTAATCCAAACAGCACCTTTAGACAGCACCAAATTTGGCATTTCCATTAGCACCAAAGTCAGTAAGCGTGCAGTAGTCCGCAACCGTATCAAACGTCAGATAACAGTAGCTTTGTATAAGTTGTTGCCCAGATTGTCACCTGGATGGCGGTTAGTGGTAGTTGTGAAACCAACAGCAGCAGAACAAGAGTGCGTAAGCCAACAATTTCTGCAAGAATTAGAGCAGTTGTTAGCACAAGTTGAGGTACTCAATGGGCATTCGTGAAGAAATTTATTATGAAGGTGGCCCTCATATTGGTGATTTGATTCTAAATTTGCTCGTGGGATTAACGGTTGTGGGCATACCTTTGGCAGTTGGAGCCATTGTCAGAGCATTGTGGCTGCGCTTCCGCATCACCGATCGCCGAGTGACTGTGACTGGGGGTTGGATGGGACGCGATCGCACTGACGTAATTTATGCAGAAATTGTCAAAGTGGTTAAAGTTCCCCGTGGCGTAGGCTTGTGGGGAGATATGGTCATCACCCTGAGAAATGGTAGCCGTCTAGAAATGCGGGCTGTGCCTAATTTTCGGGCGGTTTATGACTACATTAACGAAAGAGTTGCTGCCAAAAATTCTGAATATACTACTGCTGCCAAATAATCTATGAGCATTAATGCTGAGTCCAACACCTTCCCTTACTCAGCAGCAATAGCTCGTGCAAGTGGTGAAAACTACCTATACACATAGCTTTGGGAAATTTTGGCCCGGTTGATATTTAGCATTCATTTTTTCATATCATGGGCGGCTATCCGTAGTGAATGATAGTCGCAGACAGATCGTGATTTAGATAAATTAGATTCAGTCAGTTTACAGTACCTCAGGTTGAATTCAGAATAATGGATTTTGGTATCGGGTTTCTCTCGAACAACGTGATGCTGCCGATCATAGACTTTTTCTATGGCATTGTGCCTAGCTATGGATTGGCGATCGTTGCTTTAACTTTGATAATTCGTTTCGCGCTCTATCCCCTGAGTGCCGGTTCCATTCGGAATATGCGGCGGATGCGGATTGTTCAACCGCTCATGCAAAAGCGGATGGCAGAAATTAAGGAGCGTTATAAAGACGATCCCCAAAAGCAGCAAGAGGAAATGGTCAATGTTCAAAAGGAATTTGGCAATCCTCTAGCAGGCTGTTTACCACTGCTGTTGCAAATGCCAGTATTGTTAGCGCTGTTTGCCACTTTGCGGGGTTCACCCTTTGCTGGTGTCAATTACAACGTTAATTTGCAAATACTGCCCGCCGAACAAATCGAACGAATTCAACCCCAAGCTTTTGCAACTCCACCACAGAACATCTATATTGCTGATGGCGAACACACTCCCGTTACAGCAATTCTGCCAGGCGGTAATAAGTTAGCGGTAGGAGAACACACTAAGATCCAATACCAAACTGTTGAAGGCAAACCATTTCAGGTGCTTTTAGCAGAACACCCAGAAAATAAATTGATTCCTGATTGGAAAATTACCAAGGGCGAAGACAGAATCAAAATTGACGCTGAAGGCAATATAGAAGCCTTACAGCCGGGAGATGTGACACTGCAAGGTACTATTCCCGGATTAGCAGCAGATAAAGGGTTTCTGTTTATTGACGCTTTAGGTAGAGTCGGCGCGATCGATCCAGATGGCAAAATCCACTGGGATATTGTGGCGATGGTGATTTTCTTTGGGATCAGTCTCTACGTTAGCCAAATTCTTTCCGGGCAAAATTCTGGCGGTGGCAATCCACAGCAGGATACTGTGAACAAAATCACCCCTGTGATCTTTTCGGGGATGTTCTTGTTCTTCCCTCTGCCAGCTGGGGTTTTAATGTATATGGTAATTGGAAATATCTTCCAAACTCTGCAAACCTTTATTCTCTCCCGCGAACCCTTACCGGAAGAATTGCAAAAAATCGTAGCAACCCAAGAAAAGGAAGCAGCAACGGCAGAACAAAAAGCGTTGCCGTTTGAACCAAAAAGTTCTAAGAAAAAGGCTACCAGTTGATCATGAGCAACAGTCCCATGCAGCGAGGGCAGCAATGGTTAAAAACATTGCTGCTCCTTACTGGGGTATCTACTGAGGTTGAGGGAAATTTAGAACCTGCTCAACCTCAGAGCGGCGACTCCGAAGAACCAGATAATTATTGGTTAACCATTGATCAAACCACTCTCAGTCCCGAACAAACCAATATTTTGATTGGGGCTGATGGCTCGGTTTTGGATGCAATTCAGTACCTAGCGAATTCAGTACTGAATATTAACCAAGCACAAGAAGACCAAGCTTCCTATACCATTGAGTTGAATGGCTACCGCGTCAAAAGACAAGCGGAAATTCACGCTTTGGCAGAAGCCGCATCAGAAGAAGTGCGGGCTACAGGTAGAGAAGTAGAAATAAAATCTCTCAGTTCGGCAGAAAGACGGCAAATTCACACATTCTTGAAAGAATTTACCGATTTAGAAACCTTTAGCCGAGGCAAAGAACCCCATCGTCATCTTGTCGTGCGTCCCGCGATCGCTCCTTGAGGGAAGGGACAAAGGACAAGGGGGACAAATACCTATTGTCTTCTTCACAAATGACCATTGACACTAACAGCTAAAATATAGATCTAAGATCGGCAATTTTGCTGGTAATTAAACTAAGTTTCGTTGAGTGAGGATGTCTCACAAATCCTATGGACGCAATTTTTATTCCGCAGCTCACCAAAGCCCCGGAGCGGACAGAGGAAATTCAAGTTAAGGATTTTCTGCCTGGTTTGGAAACTTTAACCCCGGTTCGCGGTACAATCCGCGTACAGCATCAGGGTAATTACTTAGAAGTGGCTGGACAGGCAGAAGCTATAATTACTTGTACTTGTAACCGATGCCTACAGCAATACAATCAGCGTTTGGTGGTTGATACCAAAGAAGTTATTTGGTTAGATGCCACAGCTAATCAATCACAAGACTTACCATTAGAGCGAGAAGTAGCGGTAGAAGATTTGGTAGAAACTCTACCACCTGATGGCTATTTTTATGCTAGTGAATGGCTGTATGAGCAAATGTGTTTAGCTTTGCCGCAACGCCAATTGTGCGATCGCAATTGCCCAGGAATTGTGAATAGTAGTGCTGAAAGTTCCGAAAAGCCTGTTGATAAGCGCTGGGCTTCCTTGGAAGCTTTGAAAAAGAAACTTCCGGGTTAGTGATGCTAGGGACTTCCAAATAAAAAAATATTCCAATCATTAACTTACCAAACCCGCAACTCGTAGGGGCGGGGTAACCCCGCCCCTACAATTTGGCATAATTTATTTTTTGGAGTTCCCCTAACTGTTGACTTTTGAATTGTTGACAGGATATCATATAAATAATGGAGAAGGTGTGGGCATATATACTAAACCTCTTCAAAAATATTCCTGTTTCTCAACAAAGAGAACTTTAGATCCCCGATTTCCATAAGAAGTCGGGGATCTTGTTGTTCGGGAATGATTTAGGATGACGATAAAACTCAAATATCAGCAAAGCAAGCATTGAGGAAATAAATTCAAAATTCAAAATTCAAAATTAAAGACATTATCAGTCAAAGATTTAAACGATAACAAATGCCCAATGCCCAATGCCCAATGCCCAATGCCCAATTTGATAGGAGTAAGTGAATGACTTTTCGTGATGAGTTTAAACTACTACTACGTGCCCGTTATCCTTTGATTTATATTCCTACATACGAAGAGGAACGAGTAGAAGGAGCAATCCGGGAAGAAGCCACAAATCAAGGTAATCGTCCGGTATATACTTGGGATTTTGTTGATGGTTACCAAGGAAATCCCAATGATGCAAATTTTGGACGGCGTAACCCGTTGCAAGCTTTGGAATTCATCGAAAAATTATCTGCGTCAGCGCCTGCGGTAATTGTATTGCGAGATTATCACCGATTTTTAGAAGATGTGGCGATCGCGCGTAAGCTGCGCAATTTAGCAAAACTGTTAAAATCGCAACCCAAAAATATTGTAATTTTATCGCCGCGAATTGCCATTCCTGACGATTTAACCGAAGTGCTGACAGTTGTGGAATTTCCCTTACCAGCAGCAGCAGAAATTAAAACCGAGGTAGAACGCTTGTTGCAAGCAACGGCTAATTCTCTCAGTAGTAAAGTCATCGACGATTTGGTGCGCTCTTGTCAAGGGCTATCAATGGAAAGGATTCGCCGGGTATTAGCAAAAGCGATCGCAACTCACGGGGAATTGCAACCGGAAGATGTGGATTTAGTTTTAGAGGAAAAGCGCCAAACTATCCGCCAAACCCAAATTTTGGACTTTTACCCCGCAACCGAGCAAATTTCCGATATTGGCGGATTGGATAACCTCAAGGATTGGCTGCTGCGTCGCGGTGGTTCCTTCACCGAACGGGCGCGACAGTACGGATTACCGCACCCGCGTGGTTTAATGTTGGTGGGTATTCAAGGTACAGGGAAATCGTTAACAGCAAAAGCGATCGCTCATCATTGGCATTTACCTTTATTACGCTTAGATGTTGGGCGGTTATTTGGCGGTTTAGTAGGCGAATCCGAATCGCGTACCCGTCAAATGATCCAAGTTGCGGAAGCTTTAGCGCCCTGTGTATTGTGGATTGATGAAATTGATAAAGCCTTTTCGGGATTGGGGAGTAAAGGCGATGCGGGGACAACTAGCCGTGTATTTGGGACATTTATTACCTGGTTAGCCGAAAAAACCTCACCTGTATTTGTCGTTGCTACCGCTAACGATATTCAAGCCTTACCACCAGAAATGCTGCGTAAAGGGCGATTTGATGAAATTTTCTTTGTGGGTTTACCGACGCAAGAAGAGAGAAAAGCAATTTTCAACGTCCATTTATCCCGACTGCGCCCCCATAACTTGAAAAGTTATGACATTGATAGGCTAGCATACGAGACACCAGATTTTTCTGGCGCGGAAATTGAACAAACTTTAATAGAAGCGATGCATATTGGATTTAGTCAAAATCGTGATTTTACCAACGACGACATTTTAGAAGCTGCTAGTCAAATCATCCCCTTAGCACGGACTGCTGTAGAACAAATTCAGCAATTACAAGAATGGGCTGCTGCTGGACGCGCTAGACTAGCCTCAAAACAAGCTCCTTTAAGCGATAGCTTTGGTAAGCTACGTTAAGGTTTTTAACCATAGTCAGTAGAGACGCGATTAATCGCGTCTGTACAATAGTCAATAGTCCAATTAAGAATGACAACTGACAACTGACAACTGACCAATAACCATTGACCCTTGACTATTGACCATTGACAATTGACCAATGGAAATAAGGTTATAAATTATGTTTACTAACGTACTAAAATTTATACTTGGTGTTTTGTTGGCGATCGCTATTTTAATCGGTAGTGGTGTAGCTACAGCGCTGTATTTCATGAATCGCACGGCTATACCGCCGTCAAAACCAATTTTTCCCAACGATAACCCATCTCAGAAAATCCAATCGCCAAAACCAACGGGAAAAGTAGCTCAATCTACTGCGTCACCATCTCCTAGCGCTTCACCTTCACCTACTCCCACAGAATCGCCTACAGATGAAGCATCTCCCAAACCTTTACCAGATGGAGCTTATCGCGGAAAAGTTACTTGGTCTCAAGGTTTGAGTTTGCGAGCTGAACCAAAACAAGATGCAGAACGTGTGGGTGGGGTTGGTTTTAATCAAAAAGTGGTAATTTTAGAGGAAAGTCCTGATAAACTCTGGCAGAAAATTCGCCAAGAAGATACCAATCAAGAAGGTTGGGTCAAAGCTGGTAATACGCAACGAGTTGACGATAACGAGGAAACTCAACAACCACAAGCGCCACAAGAAAATCAACAACCAGAAAACCAGCAACCAGAAAACCAATAGATAGACTGATAAATTTTCACTGAATAGGTAAGCTAATGGGCGTCTAATGCATAACTACTAATAAGGGCTATTGACTGTTGACTGTTGACTGTTGACTGTTGACTGTTGACTGTTGACTGTTGACTGTTGACTATTGACTGTTGACTATTGACTGTTGACTATTGACTGTTGACTGTTGACTGTTGACTGTTGACTGTTGACTGTTGACTGTTGACTGTTGACTATTGACTGTTGACTGTTAACAGCCCTCACGATGGATTGTGCAACTTAAAAGCAGAATAGCTGATTTCAACAACCTGGTTAAGGCTTGCTTACCAGGTTATTTTTTTATGTATTAATTGTTTCAAGTTATCTTTATTTTATAGTATACTGGTAGCCAAAATTCCTCACAAATGTAGCTCAAAAGTAACTTCACAAAAAAGGTAAAAGATTAAAGCCTTACCTGTTTTGAGAGTAATAATCCTTGTGTTGCAAGGCTATATTCCCGTGATGTGAATTAGAGTTGATTGAGTTTTCTCTATGTAATGCTGGCGATGATGGTGGGAACGTTCATCTACTGAGATATTTAGATGACGCGATCGCACTCCAAAAGTTATAAAAATTTTTACTTAGTTAATAATCAAGATTTTCTTGTGTTTACTTATGAAAATTATCAGCGCTCTACCTATCAACACAGTTTCTGAATTATCTGAAAGTTCTGATATTGTGCCTATAAATTTCAGATTTTGGAATTGGACAAAGCTATCTAGCGCAGTTTTGATGCGTTTTTTATCTTTAGGAATTACGTTAGGTATTGTCAGTATAGCTGGGCAAAGTTTGGCAGTGCAAAAATTTGGCAGTAACGGCCCAGAAGTAGCCAATATCCAAAGATGTTTGAAAAAATTAGGATATTTTAACGGCCCGATTAATAGTAACTTTGGCCCCCAAACCCAGCAAGCTGTAATTGCTTTTCAGCAAGCCAAGAAATTACCTGCTGATGGTGTTGTGGGTGTGGGTACAGAGCGATCGCTACAACAAGCTTGCCAAGGTAGAGTTGCTAATAGTAATGTCGGTGGTAATCTGCGCTTGGGTAGCAGAGGCCCAGAAGTTGTCAAACTACAACAGCGTTTGCAGCGTTTAGGTTATTTTCAAGGCCCCATTACAGGCTATTTTGGACAACAAACTCAGCAAGCATACATCCGCTATCAGCAAGGTGTTAAAGTTCCTCGTAATCCTGCTGTTACTCCCAGAGTCCAACCAGCACAATTTAACACTCCCAGCCAAGGAGGAGACTACCCGATTCTTTCCCAAGGTAGTAAAGGCCCAGCAGTCACCAGACTACAACAGCGTTTGCAACAGTTAGGTTATTTTAATGCTAATCCCACCGGGAATTTTGGCCTCTTGACAAGAGACGCATTAATTGCATTCCAGAGCAACTCTGGTTTATATGCTAATGGGATTACAGATCAACAAACTTGGAATAGACTATTCAATTCCTCAACTGTGATCTCACCTGAAAGAAACAGTCTTTCTTCCGTACAAATTCGCGAATTGCAAGAACTCTTACGGGAGATGGGATATTTAACAGCTAATCCGACTGGTAATTTTGGCGCTTTAACTAGGGATGCGCTGATCCGGTTCCAGCGAAATTATCAACTACCTGCTGATGGTATAGCCAATATCCAAGCTTTAGAAGCAGTACGCACAGTTGCACAAAATCAAGGCAGATCTATCCAACCAGGTAGAAATTATCTCACAGTTGGTGACAGTGGCGATAATGTGAGAGCTGTTCAAGAGCGATTGTTACAATTAGGCTTTTTTAATGGTAATCCCGATGGTTATTACGGTGACAATACCAGACAATATGTGTATGCTTTTCAACAATATATGCGACTAACACCAACGGGAAATGTCGATCCTCAAACTTGGCAAGCCTTATGGTCAAATAATACCCCTGGAGTTAACGGCAATAATAATAATCAAAAAGGCTATGTGGTAGTCATACCAATTCATAATGCTGATACTCTCAACAAAGTACGTCAATATATCGCTAATCCTGTAGTGGAAAAATCAGGTTTAGGTGATTATGTCAATGCGGGGAGGTTTAGGAATCGCGCAGAAGCAGAAAATCTTTCTAAGCAATTACGCTCTTATGGTTTAGATGCAAGGGTTGATTATTTTTAGGGGCTAGGGGCTAGGGGCTAGTACAGTTTTGTATAAAATCGTGGTTCATTGAGGGTAAAAATTTAAACGCAAAGGTACGCAAAGGTAAGCGCAAAGGTACGCAGAGAATGAGCTACTAATATTAATGAAATGTATTAGGGGTTAGGGGATAGGGATTAGGTGCGGGAGAAATTTTCTTGATAGATTGGGTTTTTTGGAGAAAGTTAGGCAGAGAATTGTATTCAGCATAGATAAACAATCATCACTATCATTGTTTATCTATGAATGGATATGAAAAACATCGATATATAGCAATCCGTTTAGGAGTTGCAAACACCTATCTTCCTTTTCCTCCTTGTCTTCCTTGTCCTTTTTGTTCTCACTCTCAATGGCTAAGTTGACTATTTTCTGTTGAGACCTATTGCTGAATTGGTGTTATAGTGCTATACCAATGCACACAACTTTTGCTACAGCATGGATTTCTCTGAGGGAAATTTGTTTATGTAAGTGTGTCAGTACTGGCAAAAATTAATTATACCTATTTCCAGGTGTGAACTAATTTTCACCTAAACGTTTAATTGTGCCAGATTAATTATTTTAATCAAGGCGCAATGATATTTACTATGTTTATAGTTAGTAGATTTTACTAATTTACTAGTTGGTTAATGATGTAAAAATCACACCTTATCTATGTTATCTGCTTTACTTTTATCTGGGAAAAACACTAGTTATTATGACTCCATGCTGATCGGCAGCAAAAAGTTTGTATATTAGCACTGTAAACTAGTTCGCAAATCTTAAATAATCCTAATAGAGGACATCAAGAATGCTGGAGTTATTGAGTTCAGGTTTAGTTTCAATTTGGCTAGAAATGGCTGGCTTACAAATTAAGCCTTTGGATGCTTTAGATGCATTGGCTTGGCAAACTAGCCCTGGCTTGGTTGTAGCTCCCGATCCTAATCCAGCTAGTGTTAATACAGTCCAAGAATATTTGAAGGGGCTGATTACATCGAAACTAATAGAACAAAATCTCGCACCAAGTCAAGGAATTTGGATGCAGTCGGGGCCGATGTTGATGGCTAATCATCAAGGGACAACACCTTTACCTGCTGCTTCTTTAACTAAAATTGCTACTTCACTGGTTGCTTTTAAAACTTGGGGGCCAAATCATCAGTTTGAGACTTTAGTCAGCGCTACAGGGCCAATAGTTAATGGTGTATTGCAAGGCGATTTAGTCATTACTGGCGGTGGCGATCCGATGATGGTTTGGGAAGAAGCGATCGCTTTGGGGAATACTCTCAACCGCATGGGAATTAAGCAGGTAAAAGGCAATTTGGTGATTACTGGCTCGTTTTCGATGAATTTCCAGCGCCATCCTTTATTAGCTGGGCAAATCTTTAAACAAGCGCTAAATTCGGCTACTTGGACTCGTCCGGCGATTTACATTCATTCAATCATGCCTAAGGGGACAGCAAAACCACAAGTAGCGATCGCGGGTACTGTGAAAGTCGAAGCTCAACCAATAGCTCAACGGGCTGTGCTAATTCGTCATCTGTCTTTACCGATGAAGCAAATCATCAAAGAGATGAACGTTTACAGCAACAATGATATCGCAGAAATGCTAGCCGAATCCGTAGGCGGACATACGGTAGTCCAAGCAACCGCAGCCAAATTAGCGAGAGTTCCAGAAGGCGAAATTCTGCTAATCAATGGTTCGGGATTAGGGACAGAAAATCGCATTTCTCCCCGTGCTGCTTGTGCGATGCTGATGGCACTACAACAACAAGCTGTAGTTAATAATCTCACCATAGCCGATTTATTTCCGATGTCTGGGTTCGATCATCGGGGGACAATGCACGCCAGACACATGCCGGCTGGTACAGTAATGAAAACTGGAACGCTACGAGATGTCAGTGCTTTAGCGGGAGTTATACCCACACGCGATCGCGGTTTGGTTTGGTTTGCGATTATTAACCGAGGTAATAATGTCTCCGGTTTCCGTACAGGACAAGACCAATTATTACAAAGTCTCGTGCAAAAATTCCAACTAGCACCCCAAATCCCCGCAGCCTTAACCCCTCATTCCACCACCGTCAACAATCTCCCCGAACTAGGTGCAACCAGCCGCAATCAAGTTATGTTTAAGAGTTAGTCAACAGTCAACAGTCAACAGTCAACAGTCAACAGTCAAATATCTCATCACTATTGACCATTGACAATTGACCATTGACTAATCATTATTGCCCTCTTCCTTTCTCTTGAGGAATAATTTCTGTAACGACTCTGCTACCACTTCCACCGCCTTTGACAACGATATTTTCTGTTTGCAGGTTGCCAACGGCTGTATCTCCAGCGAAGTTTAATGGTGGCTCAATTTGTCGATAGGATACATTACCTTTTGCTTCCAATAATTTATTGTCTAGATACCAAGTTAATGTTTGCGATTTGAGAGACTGGCGACGCTGTCCAATAGCGTTAACATTACCTGTTAAATAAACTGTTTTTTGTGGTATCTTCATTTCTCCTTGATTCGCGGTAACTGTGACATTTTCTGCCTTATGAAATACCCGCAATGGCGAATTTGTCGTCACAGTTTCAGCATTCATGTTCCAGGTCATAGAATTACTAGTTATCTGCATGGGTGGGTCTAGTAATTCTAACTGGGCATTATTTTTTACAGTCGCAATTTTGGTTTTTAAATTAATTTCTGTTGCATTTCCGCGCCCACGGTCGGTAATTTGATTGTTTTTATAACGGTCAATTTGTACGGGGCGATCGCCAATTAATTTTTCTTCTTTAATTTTCCAAATTAAATGTTCTGTGCGCATTTGCAGTTGGGGATCGAGGGAGTTAGCTATGACTCCTCCAGAAAATTCCATGCGCTGTTCGCGGGTTTTAACTTTTGCTTCTTGGGCTATTGCTTGGAGTTTTTGATGACTACCTGTTAATTGATTGCGGACAATTAATAAATCTTCTTTAGGTCGCCATTCTAATTCGTTACCGCGCAATACAATGCCATTACTGGGGTCTGTGGCGACTATCTTACCCTTAAGAAATAATTGCTTACCATCCTGTTCAATATCTGCTCGTTCTGCTTTAATTTGATATACTACTTTGCCATCTTGATATAGTTCGCCATAGGGGCTTTCGGCTTCACCGATTTGTTTTTCTTTGGTATATTTTGCGGCTTTGGCGTTAACTTTCCAAATTGGTCTTCCGACTTCATCAAATTGTTCAAACGCTACACCAAAAAAGGTTAATTTACTATCTGTATTTTGTGCGCCAGAATTATTTGCTTGATTATTATTAGCTTTGTTGTTGCAAGCAACTAAACCAAATAATAAGAAAAATATCAAAGGGAGACTCAACCAATTGATTTTCTTTGCTAAAGCACTGAGAATTGTTGGGAAAAATAATTGGGGAGAATGTGCTTGAATAATTCCCCCCTGTTTTTGTGAAACTCGTCTCCCTCGATAATTATTCGCGTCCTGCTTCATTAATCTTGAATTTCTAAATGTCCATCAGCGTCTCTGGGATCGTCCAAAAAGCCCATACCCGATAAAGGACGGTATGGATAACTTTGGCGGGGGGTTTTTTGGATATCTTCTTTGATTGCTTCTAAGTCAATATAGCGATCGCTTACGTTGATTAAGCTGTCGCTAGTCATGGAACGTAAACTGACTACTTCTACCCTGACACCCCGATAGCTGACTGAGTTGACTGCATAGGCTAAATCGCCATCACCACTGACTAAGACTGCGGTATCATAAGAGTCAACTAATGCCATCATATCTACGGCTATTTCCACATCTAAATTGGCTTTTTTTGAGCCGTCTGGTAGCTGGACTAAATCTTTGGCGATGACTCGATAGCCATTGCGCCGCATCCACAACAGAAAGCCTTGTTGTTTTTCGTTGGTGCGATCTACGCCAGTGTAGAAAAAAGCCCGTAGCAGTCTAGATCCGCCAGTTAATCTACAAAGTAACTTGGTGTAATCAATTTCGATTCCTAATTGCAGTGCCGCATAAAATAAATTTGAACCATCAATAAATATAGCTACACGACCCCGATTTTCTAAAACTTGTTCCGGGGTAAATATGGAATCATTTTCTAAATTATTCAACATTGATGTCATACCTCAATTATTATTCTTGTGATTTTTGATACTGGTTTTAACTTTTTTCATGGGAATTGACAGCGATTTATGATAATCCCCTGGGGCTAATCTCTATAGCCCCAAGCTTTTTTTGACAGAATTAGAGATTAGGCAAAATCAAAAAATGAAAATACTAATCGTTTTTTGGAGCTTCTATCCGCTTAAAAATTGGTTGGGGTGTACCCAACTGTTGTTGATCCGATAGTAACCCCCAGCTGGCATGAACATCGAAAGGTGCGGCGATCGCACTTTCTCTTGGCTCATTAAAGTTAATTCCCAAGCCCAATTGCTGATAAATATCGCTACTGATATTAGGAATTACTGGGGACAACAGATAAGCAGCTAGTCTAACTGATTCTAGAACTGCATACAGCACTTGTTCTAATTTTTCCTGTTGTCCTTGCTTGTATAATGTCCAAGGAGCTTGTTCATCAATAAATTTATTGCTGGCTTGCACTAGCAATAAAATAGCCTCGCAAGCCTGATTAAAAGCTAGCGTATAGTAAGCATTTTTGACTTTTTCTCCTAAATCTAACCCAATCGTTTTTAAAGGATTTTCTACTGGAATGGCTGCACTAGCAATTGCTGGTACATTACCGCCGCAGTATTTCTTCACCATGTTGAGGGTACGATTGAGCAAATTACCTAAATCATTTGCCAAATCTGCATTCAAAACATTAATGAATCTAACTTCATTAAAATCGCCATCCTTGCCAAATTCTATTTCCTTAAGGAAGTAATAACGAACGGCGTCGCTACCATAACGCTGCACAAGTTCTACGGGGTTGAGGGTATTCCCCAAGCTTTTACCCATTTTTTGCCCGTCTTTAGTTAAAAAACCATGTCCAAATACTTGTTCTGGTAAGGGTAAGCCAGCACTTAGTAACATAGCAGGCCAGTACACTGCATGAAAGCGTAAAATATCCTTACCAATTAGATGTAAATTCATCGGCCACCATTTAGCTAAAGCATTAGCTAAAGTGGGTTCCTCATCTGGTTCTAATAATGCTGTGACATAACCCAGCAGGGCATCAAACCAGACATAAAGGGTATGCTGGGGATCTACTGGTACAGGAAAACCCCAATCTAAATTGACTCGGGAAATAGAAAAGTCTTGCAACCCTTGATTTACGAAGTTAAGGACTTCATTACGCCTACTTGCTGGCTGGATAAAATCAGGTTTGGCTGCGTAAAGTGCTTGGAGTTGACTTTGGTATTTGGATAAGCGGAAGAAGTAGTTTTGTTCGTCGCGCCACTCAACTTCTTTATTGGTATGAATGGGACAACGGTTTCCTTCTAATAGTTCGCGTTCTTCCTTAAATTCTTCGCAAGATACACAGTACCAGCCTTTTTGTTGTCCCTGATAGATATCACCAGCATCCCACACTCGCTGGAAAAATTCTTTGACGATCGCCTCATGACGGGGTGAGGTAGTGCGAATAAAGCGATCGTATTTAATATTCAGCAATTCCCACAGAGAAGAGAAAGTCAAAGAGATTTCATCGCAAAATTCCTGGGGCGCTTTGCCGAGATTTTCTGCTGAACGCTGGATTTTTTGACCATGTTCATCTGTTCCGGTAATGAGCAGGACTTCATTTCCTAAAAGCCTTTGAAATCGTGCTACGACATCAGCAGCCATCGTTGTATAAGCACTACCAACATGAGGGACATCGTTGACATAATATAACGGTGTTGTCAGTGCAAATGTTTTTACTTTTTTATTCACTAGATTCATGCACAATTAAAAACAACTTATTAAAACGTTTTTATCTTACTTTTGTCGGCAAAACCACGTAATTATATAACATTGCTACTTTTTTTTCAAATGACACCTTAATATTAGCAAATCTATTCAGACCAATTATTTTATGGTCGATATAACGCCAGCTAATTTATGCCAATAGTTAAAAAATAGCGGCTAACACATAGTTAGTAAAGCGTTTAATTGGACTGATTGTGGCGAAAAATACAAAAATCCTGACTCAGAAAATATAGACGACTTGGGAAGGAGACATTTCTACCTGAAGACAGTCGTGATACTGGTGAAGAAATGTAATCTTAAGTCAAGATAAACTGCGATATTTTCGGAAAAATATATTGATTGCTATGAATGTAAATAACCCTCTGGAGATTTCTCGATGGTCATTAGCAGCATTATCAACGAGAATGCTTCTTTATTACGAGGATCGGATTCCCCGTGATGCTAGTGTTTTAGTCGTTAGCAATCACCGCAGCTTTATGGATGCGCTGATTTTAATGGCGGCGCTATCCACTCCTATCCGCTTTGCTTGTCATCATTACATGGGACAAGTACCAATTCTGCGGGAATTGGTGACAGATCAATTGGGGTGCTTTCCTTTAGAGGATACTCATAAACGCCAACAGAGCTTTTTTGCCCAATCGCAGATGCTGTTGCAGTCCAAACAGATGGTAGGGGTGTTTCCCGAAGGCACTGAACCAATGGTAAAATATACTCAGCCCCATCATGTTGGCGAATTTCAGCGAGGATTTGCGCATTTGGCATTACGAGCATCGGTGAGAGACTTGGCGGTTTTACCAATCGCGATCGCCTCTTTAGAAGAAGTCAACACCACATCTGTGCCGTTACGCCTATTAAGTCTCTTCGACCCTAGCGAAGCTTTGTTTAATCAACCAGGTTGGCATCCCTTGGTTATCTATCGTCGAGTCGCAGTGTTAATTGGTAATCCCTATTGGATTAAGCCCCAACATCAAAAACAATATCAAGGAAAACAAGCGAAAAATGTTGTGGCTGAACTGACAGATAGCTGTCATGATGAAATCGCCAACTTACTTCGCCAAGGTTGTTATTAAAATATCTCCAATTGTGGATGGTTTATCTCACCATCTACAACATCATAGCGATACCTACTATAGATTAATTGCCTATACATCGACCGCAGGACAATCTTTTTAGTGATAGCACTAGCAAAAATTAAATGTCAAGGAGTTTTAAATTAGGGAATTTGTAAATTTTTTTGGCAAGAATTTACACAAAAATTACACAATATATATGTATATTGATTTTGATTTTTTATCTCCGATTTTTGACCAGAAATGTATATAAATTCACAAATTAACTGCAAATGAATGGTCTAACTTAAAAAATATGGCGCTGACACCAGGTAAAGTTGAGAAATATAACAAAATTAATTAAAAGTTGACAATGTCAGAAGTTGAGTTAAAACCCTGTTTCCTCAGTCCTAAACGTATCCAGCCAGAATTTCCCCTATTTGTTTACTTGCCAGGAATGGATGGCACCGGTCAACTATTGCGATCGCAAACTGCGGGATTGGAAACGGGTTTTGATGTGCGCTGTTTAGCAATTCCCCGTCAAGACTTGACTACCTGGGAAGTACTCACCAATAACGTAGTGGAATTAATTTATACTGAGTTATCCAAAAACTCTCAGCGCCCCATTTATCTATGTGGCGAATCCTTTGGTGGTTGTTTAGCGATGAAAGTAGCCATCCAAGCACCCCAGTTATTTACAAGAATTATCCTGATTAACCCAGCTTCTAGCTTTAAATTACGTCCTTGGTTCACCTGGGCTTCTCAGTTAACTTACCTAGTACACCCTTGGCTGTATGAAATCGGCGCGTTAGGACTTTTACCATTTTTAGCATCTTTACAACGGATGACGCAGAGCGATCGCCAAGAACTACTCAAAAGTATGCGTTCCGTACCCCCCGAAACAATTCTCTGGCGCTTGGCTTTACTGCGCGAATTTGAGGTTGAAGAAGAAAAACTCCGCCAACTGACACAACCAGTATTACTCATCGCCGGTCTTCAGGATCGGCTATTACCTTCTGTAGAGGAAGTCAAGCGGCTAGTTAATATATTTCCTCACAGCCAAATGGTAGTTTTACCTGAGAGTGGACATGCTTGCTTACTAGAGAGTCAGACAAATCTCTATAAAATCTTGCGGGATAATCAATTTTTGTCAAATGGCGCAGTACTGAGTCAGGCGATGAAAATTAGAGATGCTGTCAGATAATAGCCTTTCTTGCTGAAGATACTCTCAATTCTCCTAATCTTTTATTTCTTCGCGTACTTCGCGTCTTAGCGGTTCAATCCCTAATTTTATTTTGGGTAAGCTGTAGCGCAAAATAAGTTCGTGAAACACCGAAATGAGAAAGTGTTTAACCTTTTCACCTGCGGAAAACACCAAAATGAGTAAGCTTTAAAGCATTTCACCTGCGGAAAACACCAAAATGAGTAAGCATTTAAGCTTTTTAAGTAAGCGTTAAAGCATTTCATCTGCGGAAAACACCAAAATGAGTAAGCGTTAAAGCTTTTTAAGTAAGCATTTTCAATAAATGAGTAAGCAAAAAGGCAAAATGAGTAAGTTTTTCGCTAAATTATGCAGGAATTTGCCTGTTGGATGATGACAATCGGTTTGATTATGTTGTTTTGATGAAGATACCCAAAAAGCGATTGACACGACAATCCGGGAATTCCAAAAAATAAATTATGCCAAATTGTAGGGGCGGGGTAACCCCGCCCCTGCGAGTTGCGTGCTGCAATGCTCAATTTTTTTAATGAACCGCCTTCTCTTCGAGAGGCTTCCGCCAACGCGCAGCGTCTCGCAGAGAAGACGCATTAGACGCAGAGCGGCTTCCCGAAGGGTAGGACGCGGAGAGAAGAAGAAATAGAAAGAAGTAATGCTTAAGTGAATTGTATTGGCGAATGGTTATACCAATTCAAATAATCTTTGCGACACATCAAAATATTCTCGCGGGCATGGCAGTGCCAGTGCCCCTACAATCTGGCGCATTATTTTTTCCAATTGGTATTATAGTCGATGATTAACTAAAGACTTATTCTCAGAGAAAGAGGTTAATTTCGGGCATATTTGCTACAAATAAACTAGCAAGGCTTAACAATTAAGGTTCCCAGCAATGGCAGAAAAAATTAAAATAAATCATCAAGAAAATAATTCTTCTATTAAGAATACAAAAAAAGATGAAAAATCATTTTTAGAAACTGTTGCGGAAACTGTAAGCTGGGTAACCGGAAATTTTGTGAAGCAAACCCACAAGCTAATTGAACAATCTACCCAAAATACCGGAAATTTAGTTAATAGCCTTGGTGAAAATTGGCTAATTCGTAAATTATCTGGTGTCTTAAATCTTAATTGGTTGATTGGTGCTAGTGCAAATATTGATTTGCAAAAAGCCCAAGATACAGTGAACAAACTCAAACAACAGTATCCTCAAGAATCACCTAGCCAAATTTCTCACCGCATCATGGTAGAAAAAGCTACGAAAGCTGGTGGAATTGGTTTAGCTACTAGTATTTTGCCAGGAGTAGCAGCAGCTTTATTAGCCATTGATTTGGCGGCAACAACAGAATTGCAATCGGAAATGTTGTATCAAATTGCTGCCGCCTACGGATTAGATTTAAAAGATTCGGCGCGTAAGGGCGAAGTGTTGGCAATTTTTGGTTTAGCTTTGGGCGGTAGTCGTTTATTGAAAGCTGCGGGTTTAGGTTTGCTGCGAAATGTACCTTTTGCTGGCGCAGCGATCGCAGCTAGTTCTAATGCGACAATGATTTATTCTCTGGGTTATGCTGCTTGTCGATTTTACGAAGCCAAGTTAGATGAATCTACGTCTCTCAATTCCCCAGAGACATTAAATACATTAAAGCAACAAAGTGAAAGGTATTTAGAAACTGCGATCGCACAAGAAGCGGTAATGGATCAAATTTTAGTCCACATGATTCTTGCGAGCCATCCTGACAAAACTTGGGCGGAAATTATTCCAGAATTAAAAGTGATTAATCTGAGTGAGAATTCATTAAATGCGATCGCTCAGAATATCAAATCGCCCCAACCTTTAGATAGCTTGCTGAATCAACTCAATCGTGATTTTGCCATTCCCTTGCTAGCCCAATGTCAAAAAATTGCCCATCTTAACGGTGAAACTACAGAAGTAGAACAGAATATCATTGATGCGATCGCTAAAAAATTTGATATTGGGCATAGCTGCCGAAGTGTTGACGGTTGACTGTTGACTGTTGACTGTTGACTGTTAAGCAATGCCCAATGCCCGATGCCCAATGCCCCATGCCCCATTTCCGTAAAGCTTCTGAGAAAGTAAATATAAATTTATATAACAAGTGTTGACTCAATTGAACACGTGATATATATTATCTGGTGTGTGAGGAGCGAACCAGCAGGGGCACCGAGACGAAACACGGCCAGTCGTCGGTGTCCTTTCTGATTTTTTAGGGGCAACGTTTACTGAGATAGTTTTTAAGATAGTAAAAATTGTTCGATTGCGGCTGCAACTCCATCTGCTTCAACTGGAGGTGCTACCCAATTTGCTATAGCCTGGACATCTGCTGGCGCATTACCCATAGCTACACCAATGCCGGCGTATTCTAGCATTTCTAAATCATTAAAGTTATCGCCAATAGTCATGACGTTTTTGCTTTGTAAGCCGAGTAATTCTTCTGCAAGGTAACGCACCGCAGTTCCTTTGTTGACAGAGGGGTGAGTTGCTTCAAAGAAGGTAGCAACAGAGGTGGTGAGGTAAAGTTCTGCGGGTGTGTATTGAAGGCGTAAATTGCCTAAAATTTTGTTGATTACTTCGCTGTCGTCAGATAAAGCTAGGACTTTTGTGGGTTCGTTATCTAAAGCTTGGCGTAAATCACCGACGGGAATGGCTGTAATTCCGGAACGTTTGGCGTAGAGTTTGGTTTCTGGGGTTAACTCTCGCACGTAAAGTTGATCGTTGATATAAAAGTGAACGGAGAGAAGCGATCGCAGTTGTGGTTGTTCAAAATAATCTAGTAGCTGGGATGCGATTTCTCGCGGAACTGTCAAATGGCGATGAATTTTCTCGGTGGCTGGGTCTTGAATCCAAGCGCCTTGATATGCTGCTAATGGTAATGTAGAGCCAATTGCTTGATGAAAGCGTAAAGCTGAACGGTACATGCGTCCAGTAGCGATCGCTATTTGAATTCCTTTTGCTTGTGCTGCGGCGATCGCTTTTTTTACGGGTTTACTGACTTTGTTAGATTTACCGGAAATTGTGCCATCGATATCTAAAACCAATAATTTAATTTCTGCCGCAGCTTGAACCTGATTTTCCAGAGATTGTAGATGAGTGGCAGCTGTTAGATCCATAAATTCCCCAAGTTTTTGGCTTCCAGTTAAGAGGTTAACAGGCTCTAGGGATGAATGGGGAGCGATCGCACATCCCTAGGGACTTACAAAAAATAAATTACCCATATTCCGTAGTGCGTTCGCGTAGCGTGTCCGTTGGCGCAGCCTCCCGCAGGGAAGGACAAACATCTTGCTCGCTGTTGTTCTAAAGCGAGCAAGACTTCGGCGTGAGCGCTCAGTCGAACGCTGCTCGCACTACAAATTGATTGGGGATTTAAAAAATTGGATGTCCCCTATATAATTCTGGGGAAAATTAACCGCCAAGAACGCCAAGACGCCAAGAAAGAAGAGAAGAGGAGAATTAGACGCAAGTTTAGAGATTTAGGATTATAAGTTGAGTGTTTGCTAGTTTCACTAAGTCGTTGTATCCGTCTCAACTATTCATACTATGCTTGATAGACCAATATCTGAGACTGAAGCTTCTGGCTACAATAAGGCTATGTCGCAAATTTCTTCTTCTACAATCGCAACACGCCCTACTTTCATCCTCGTAGATGGACATTCCTTGGCGTTCCGTTCTTATTTTGCTTTTATTAAGGGACGAGATGGGGGATTACGGACAAAAACAGGGATTCCTACCAGCGTGTGTTTTGGCTTTATTAAGTGTCTGCTGGAAGTGATGACTACAGAACAGCCTCAAGCAATGGCTATAGCTTTTGATTTGGGTTTACCTACTTTCCGTCATGAAGCTGATGATACTTATAAAGCCGATCGCCCCGGTACGCCAGAAGATTTTGTCCCAGATTTAAAAAATTTACATGAACTACTTGCAGGGTTCAATTTACCGATTTTTACGGCTCCTGGTTTTGAAGCTGATGATGTGTTGGGTACTTTAGCACAGCTTGCAACTGGGACTGGGTATAAAGTGAAAATTCTCACAGGCGATCGCGATTTGTTTCAACTGATCGATTTAGAAAAGCAAATCACTGTGCTTAATTTTACACCCGATGCCTGGAAGCGATCGACAAATGGTATCAGCGAATTCGGCCCGGAACAAGTTCAACAAAAGCTGGGTGTGTTACCAGAACAAATTGTTGATTTTAAAGCTCTTTGTGGCGATAAATCAGATAATATTCCCGGTGTCAAGGGTATTGGCGAAAAAACCGCAGTTCAGTTACTCAGTACTTACGGTTCGTTAGAGAATATTTATGCAAAAATAGATGAAATTAAAGGCGCAACTCAGAAAAAACTGGTAGAAGGGCAAGAAGATGCGAAAAAGTCGCAATATTTAGCGAAAATTGTGATTGATGTGCCTTTAGAAGTAAATTTAGAAGATTGTAAATTAAAAGGTTTCGATAAAGATTTACTCGTACCGATTTTAGAAAAATTAGAGTTTAATCGCTTTCTCAAGCAAATCAACGAACTCCAGCAGAAATTTGGCGGAGAAGTTGCAGAAGTTCCCGAAACTACCACAGCACAACTCAATATTGACGATAACGATCCAGATTTGTGGTTTTTTAGCGCAGATGATACAGCCGCAGCAAAACAAAAGCCAGTTTCTGCAATTCAACCACAAATTATTGATAGTGAAGCGAAACTGACAAAGTTAGTTAAATTATTACAGAAATTTACTAATCCAGAAATACCCGTTGCTTGGGATACAGAAACCACAGATTTAGAACCACGAGACGCAGCTTTAGTAGGAATTGGTTGCTGTTGGGGGACAAAAACCGATGAAATGGCTTATATTCCCCTTGGGCACAAAAATGCGAAAAATCTAGAATTAGATTTTGTATTAACAGCCTTACGTCCAATTTTAGAAAGTGCTGATTATCCCAAATCTTTGCAAAATGCCAAATTTGACCGTTTAGTTCTGCGGTGTCAAGGCATAAAATTGGCAGGGGTGGTATTTGATACCATGCTAGCGAGTTATTTATTAAATCCCGATGCTAGCCATAATTTAAGCGATTTAGCTCAGAAATATTTGGGTTTAACAGCTAAAAGTTATGTAGATTTAGTTCCTAAGGGTAAAACTATTGCTGATTTAGACATTCCTACAGTAGCTGATTACTGTGGTATGGATGTTTATTCTACATTTGGTTTAGTAGTAAAACTGCGTGAAGAATTACAACAATTTACCGAGTTATATCAGCTATTTATAGATGTAGAACAACCGCTAGAAGCAGTTTTAGCGGAAATGGAATATACAGGTGTACGAATTAATTCTGATTACTTAAGAGAACTTTCGCAGCAATTAGAAATTGATTTGGCTAAGTTGGAAGAAAAAGCGACAGAAATCGCTGGCGAAAAATTTAAGTTAGGTTCTCCTAAGCAATTAAGTCATATTTTATTTGAAAAATTGGGTTTAAGTACCAAGTATTCGCGGAAAATTCAAACGGGTTACTCTACAGACGCAGCGACATTAGAAAAACTCCAAGAAGTTGACCAAACTGGTTTTGTTGATGCCATCATTGAATACCGGACTTTATCTAAATTAAAGTCTACTTATGTAGATGCATTACCAGCATTAGTACGTCCCGATACGCAAAGAGTACATACAGATTTTAACCAAGCCGCAACATCAACTGGAAGGTTATCTTCTTCTAATCCTAATTTACAAAATATTCCCATTCGGACAGCTTTTAGTCGCCAAATTCGCAAAGCATTTTTACCAGAATCTAGCTTTTTAATGGCGGCTGCTGATTACTCACAAATTGAGTTAAGAATTTTAGCGCATTTAAGCCAAGAACCCGTTTTAGTGCAAGCCTATCAGCAAAATGAAGATATTCATACTGTGACAGCAAAGTTAGTATTTGAAAAAGAAGATGTTACAGCAGATGAACGCAGATTAGCCAAAACTATTAACTTTGGTGTAATTTATGGTATGGGTTCGCTAAAATTTGCCCGTTCTACTGGGGTTGATAAAAATATTGCCAATGAATTTATCAAGCGATTTAACGAACGTTATGCACAAGTATTTACATATTTAGAGCGAGTCAAAAAAGAAGCGATCGCCAAAGGTTATGTAGAAACAATTCTTGGTCGTCGGCGGTATTTTGAGTTTACTAGTAATAGTTTACGTCAGTTAAAAGGTAGCAACCCAGAAGACATTGATTTGAGTAAATTAAAAAATCTAGGCCCATTAGATGCTGGTTTACTGCGTTCGGCTGCGAATGCACCAATTCAAGGTTCTAGTGCAGATATTATCAAAATTGCAATGGTGAGATTGCATGATGTTTTGAGTAAATATCAGGCGCGGTTGTTATTACAAGTTCACGATGAATTAGTGTTTGAAGTTCCGCCGTCAGAATGGGATGAATTACAACCACAAATTAAGTCAGTGATGGAAAATGCAGTTGAGTTATCTGTGCCTTTATTAGTTGATGTTCGCGCAGGTGATAATTGGATGGAAACAAAGTGATGATAGAGAACATCTCACTTCCTTAATCAATACCCTTTTATTGTTTCATCGCATTAATGGAGAGGAGTAAAAAAACGAACCGCATTCGACGAAGTCGTTCCCGCAGGGTAGACGCGAAGTCCGCGTTCGACGAAGTCGTTCCCGAAGGGTAGGAAGAGAAAAGAAGAAGAAACTTATCCCACATAATTAATGCGATGAACCACTAGTAAAGTCTGCTTAGGCAGGCTATAAACACTTATATCCTGGGTAGGCAATTAAGGCAGAATAATTTACTGTTCCCAGTCAACAGTCAACAGTCAACAGTTAACCATCAACACTCTGCCATTGAAAATATGCAGATTTACGGGCCAGATACAATTAATTTTGACGGTGTGAATGGCGATCGCTATTGGTTCTATCAGCCTTATCCTTATACTGGTATAAAGGAGATTGACGAACGCTTAAGCGGCTTTCCTGTAGCTGTCTTTTTACCACATCGACCTACCAGGGAAACACCGTTAGTTATTGGTTTACAAGGGATGAGTGCGCCTTATGGCTGGAATGCTTTTATTGTGCCAACACTGACACAAATGGGTATTGCAGTTGCTTTATTTGATACGCCTTTGGCGGGAGAACGCAGTTTAGTACGCACCTTTACGGCTGTTGTACAAAATGAAATTCAGCCATTAATTAACCAAGGTATTGCCTTTGATACGGCATTACTTTTAAGTATATTCCGCAATACCGCTAGTAATATTGATAGCATTAGTAAATTTTGTAGCGATCGCTATGGGTTGAGTAATTCCAAATTGGCTTTATTTGGCGTGAGTATGGGTGTTTTGCTATCTGGTTACGCTTTTACTGCTCAAGGTTTGGGGGAGAGGTTACTGGGAACCATTGGTCATACAGATCTCCAGTCCTTTGCCAATAGTTGGGGTTATGGCTTGTTACCAGATTTGGCAGCTTCGCCTCTAGGTGGATTAGCAACAGCACTGTTACAAAAAGTACAGCCAGATTTACAACCTGTAGTCAAGCTTTTACAGTTAGCCAAAAATCTGAAATATCACGATGAATATGCTTGGAACTGCAATCCGATGAATTATGTTGAGCAAGTGCAGTTACCGCGTAAAGTTCGCTTTTTAGTCGGTGCTAACGACCCCATTGTCAGAATTAAAGATACCCGTGCTTGTGCCCAAAAATTTCCTGATGGTGCTTGTTATGTCGTTCCGGGGATGGGACATGGAACTAGACAGTGGGGGGCTACATTTGTTGACCATGTACGCTATTTTCTGGCTACGCAATTAGGGGATTGGTGTAATTGAGAATTTGCTGTTGAACTGATGTATTCAGCCCAACAAAGTACAAAATCTCATACCAATTGGAAAACAGAATTGGCGTTGCATAATTGCGGGATGATTTATCTCACGCAGAGGCGCAGAGACGCAGAGAGAATAAGGAGTGGAAAATTTCAATAGCTCAAAATTCATCCCCTAATTCAGCAATGCCACAGAATGCACCAGATTGTAGGGGCACTGGCACTGCCATGCCCTCTAGAATATCTTGATGTGTCGCCAAGATTATTTGAATTGGGATAAAAAGTATTATTTTAAATTATTGAGCGCGGCATAATTTGCGATCGCTATCATGGTCAGGATATTGCCAAGAATAAGCAAAATGGCTTACCCCTTTGATTTGGGGCGCAAATTGTCGCAGTGCTTGCATTTGGGCTTCTAAAGATGGACGATTACTAATTGAACCTCCCCATTTACCAGCTAAAGCCGGAATTACCTGGGTACCTGGTTTCGCCATACTTAAAACCCTTTGTATTTGCGGCACAATACAACTAACATCACCACAAGTCGCGTAAGCCATAGGATGCCATTCTAAAGAATTAGGGAACCTATCCCAAGGCTGTAAGCGCGAATCATAGCCTTGTCCGACACTTTGGTTACCTTCAGGGAAAAATACCACCCCGGCGGGAATATTTAATTCTTGGGCAGGATGAGTTGCTAAGGCGACAAAATCTAAGATACCTTGCATGGCATGAGCAACAGCGAGTTGCCACAAATCCCATTGTAAAAGCGGTTGTCTTTGAGTAGGATTGATTAGGGATTTTTGCGCTGAGGATACAGTTCGTCCTTGCCACAGAGGTTCTCCCTCTTGGGGATAAAGTTGATCGACTTCGGAAATATCGGCGGGGGTAATATATCCTTTAGCCAAAAAGCGGCGAATTAAATCTAAACCTTTATTATTTTGTGCCCGTCGAAATAAAGCTTCTTGAGTTGCAGCAGTAAATAGCCATAAATCTGTAACTTTGGTGGCGATAGAATTGCTTCCCCCTTGTCTGGGATAGCGTACATAGTCAAATAAAATCCCATCGGGGCGACGGCGCAGTACTTCCTGTACCATTTGATAGTAATCGCGTTTTGCTCGTTCGTTGTAGGGGTCGATAAAGACATGAGTACCCACATCTACAACATACAAGCTAGTTTGACCTTTGCCATTACGCGCGATCGCTCCTTCTCGATCTCGACGCAGCGCATAGCTATAGCCAAAATTAATTGTATACATCCACGAGTAAACTTTTAAACCCCGTTGTCGCCCTTTTTGAATCGCCGTTGCTAGCAAATCTACTTTCTCTGCACCTGGATTGCGAATCACAGAAGGCCAAGCTGTCGGGTTACTGGCGGCTGGTAATAATACTCGCCCATCATAAAAGGTTTCCACATAAACTTGGTTATAGCCCAGATTTACAATCCGATCCATCATGTGATCGAGTAACCCAGGTTGAATGTCACAAGGATATAAGCGCAACCAAATAGCTTGATTTTGCGGCCAGGTGCGATTACGACAAGCCTGCATTTCCTGCGCATGTTGTTTTAATATCTGCTGGTAACGCTTTTGCGCTTCTGAATTACCTCTTAGTGCTGCCAAACGTAAGTTTTCTTTTTCTTTGACAGCTTTTGGCGATAGTTGGCAATATTGTTGCACTTGCGCCTGTGCTGGTTGATTTGCCAAATAGGGAGTCAATAAACTACTAGTGAAAATCGCAGCTAAGAGGCTTCGGGTAAATGACTTTGATTTCGTAACGTTCAAGGAAAGGTTAAACATACTTCAAGGTAGCAGGAAAAGTAGACTGGCTGTAAAAGCTGGGCACAGGCTGGAATTTAACAATCTTTGATTGATTGCTCTTGTCCAGATTTTTGGGCTAAAAGCTTTTATACAAGCAGTCTGACCATCAACTTTCAATTACATAACTGAGATTGATGGATGTCAAATTCTCTATTGAGTAAATAGGGGCTTTGAAGCCTATTTTTTCCGACTTTCAAACCGCTATTTATGTTGCCGGATTTTGTTATTAATTGGATTTTTAAAACAGATTCAGGTAATTACCCAATTTTTGATGATTTGCTTGTCATCCAAGATATTACCCGTTTATGGCATCAGGTAGAGGAGATAAGTTAATCCCGATGAACAAATTTAGGTACTGGAGATGATAGCAGAGAAAATGCTATTTTCTTATTGATGAATTTAAATGCAAAATTTAAAAAGTGTTTAATGAGTCTACTAAGCTAAACAAATTTGCCAAGAGTCCCAATTTAATAAGACTCTTGACTGTGCCAATTTTTAGATTTTAAAGCTGTTCGCAAAATCTAAAATTGTCTGACTGTATTTTATTGACAGTTACGCACCGCGTCTTAGCGCCGCCTCTACCTGACTAAACTCTTGTTCTAGACGATTTTTGAGTTTTTCTGGTACAGGACGATTGGGGTAAGAACTGTAATGTCCTGCTAGGGAATTTAAGGCTGTACGCATGGTAGTAAAGGAGCTAAGTCCAGAAACAGAGTTAGCTCTTTGGTAGCGGGCTGAAAAGTCATTTATTTTTTGACGCGCTTCTGCTTGAACTGCTGCTTTACTTGGTGAATCATCTGATAACTCTAAGACGTTTCTTAAAGTTTGGATTACCGTTAAGGTGTCTTGGCGATAATCTCCTGTCAAACTATCAGGGCTAGAACAGCCCATTAAGCCGATGGTTACAACTAAAACCAGGGCAAGCAGACGCGACCAATAGCGCTTCATAAGCATGTACTGAAATAATGCATAAATCAACGTCCATAGTATCTTGGATTGGTATCCGGGGGATCATGACGAAGGATGAAGCATCAGTATTGAATTCAATGTTTTTGATAGAGAGTGTCTCTTTGTTGGTAAGGTCTACCTAAGGAAGCGATCGCATTTTGCAGGGTTTCTGCTTCCATTGATGTACCGCCTACCGCACCCGCCATTGAGGTAATATGTTCTTCCATCAATGTGCCGCCAATATCGTTACAACCCCAAAATAAAGCTGTTGTCGCTCCATCTAGCCCCAGCTTTACCCAACTTGGTTGATGGTTAGGTATCCAATTTCCCAAATAAATCCGCGCTACAGCCGTCAACAGTAAGCTATCACTTAAAATCGGTTGATCGCGTCCTACCCGCCGCCGTAAAGGTTTGGGTGCTTCCTGCCCAACAAAAGGTAATAAAATAAACTCAGTGATTTTTGCCGGATAGCCGTTTTTCATGGCTGTCATTTGTAGCGATCGCAATTTCTCTAAATGTGCGATTTGCTGTTCTTTGCTTTCAATATGTCCTGACAGCATTGTACTAGTAGTATGCAAGCCTAATTGATGGGCTGTACTAACAATTTCTAACCAAGTTGCTGTATCAATTTTTTCGGGACACAGTACCCGCCTCACTTCATCATCTAACACTTCGGCGGCTGTTCCTGGCATAGAACCAACACCGGCATCCCGCAAAGCCGCAATCACATCAGCATATTCCAGTCCATCAAGTCTGGCGATAAATTGTACTTCTTGGGGCGAGAAAGCGTGTAAGTGTAGCTGGGGAAACTCCTGCTTAATAGTTTCTACTAACTTGAGATAATAAGGCAGGGATTTGCCATTAATCAAGGCTTGTGGGTTCAATCCCCCTTGCATACAGATTTCCGTTGCACCTCGTTTTACCCCATCTGTAGCTTTTTCTAACACTTGTGCCCAATCTAACCAGTAAGCACCATTATCTCCATCGTCGCGTCGGAATGCACAAAAACTACAATGCTGCTCGCAAATGTTAGTAAAGTTAATATTACGATTGATGACGTAGGTAACTACATCACCAACTTGACGCTGGCGGAGTTTATCGGCTGTATTTTGAATCAGAGCGATCGCTTCTTCTTCTGTTTGTTTTAATAACACCACTCCCTCGACTGGGGATATATCGTATCCCAGTAAGGCACGGTCGAGAATATCATCAACAGTTTTATGCTTCACAGGAGTGAAAATCAAGTTACTTCTTTTATTTTGCCAGGAATCTCAATAGGGATCTCAGCGACTAATTATAAGTGATAATTGTTACTTAATTTACATTTAAAATTTATCTTTAATCTATATTAGGGTAGATTTTACTTTCTACTTTGACCGAGTACTGTTGTTGAGTTAGTTACTGGTTGGTGAAAGTGAACTACTCAGGGTTTCGCTTCGCTACACCCTGAGCTTCTGTACTCACAGGCGAGTGCCGCAGGTGAGACTTTCGCCCCATCTTTGGTCTTATCTCCCC
>NZ_CAWPNJ010000014.1:0-186926 GCF_963889195.1 Calothrix sp. FACHB-168 | reverse complement strand
GACAAGGGGGACAAGGAGGACTAATGACTAATGACTATTGACTATTGACCATTGACTATTGACTATTGACTATTGACCAAATTTCATCCTACCTCTGCGGCTAGGGTGAAATAAAAGGTACTACCTTCGTTTATTATTGACTCCACCCAAATTTTACCGCCGTGCCTTTCGACAATTTTACGGGCAATGGTTAATCCGGCTCCGTTACCACCGCCATATTCTTCTCTGCTATGTAAGCGTCGGAAAATCTGAAACACCTTTTCTTGATGTTCTTCGGGAATACCAATGCCGTTGTCGCGCACGTAAAAGGTGTAACAGCTAGTTGCTGCTGTATTCGGGTTGGCAAAATAGCCGATTTCTACCCATCTTTCTGGTTTGTCATTATATTTAATGGCATTACCGATGAGATTGGTAAATACTTCATTTACCTGAGCGCGATCGCATTCGATGCTGGGTAAATTTTGGGGAATGCGAAAGTCAATTTTGTCTTGGGGTCGAGATATGGTAAAGGTGGCGATCGCTTGTTGCACTAAATCTTGTAAATTCACTGGTTGGCGCAGCAGTTCAGTTCGTCCCAAACGGGAAAAGTGCAGCAAGGAATTAATTAAATTTTCCATGCGCTGAGTCAGCTTAACCAAAGTTTGCAGTTTAGCAATGCCATCTTCGTTTAAGATATCGCCATAATCTTCCATTAAGAAGTTGGCGTAGTTATGTATTCCGCGCAATGGTTCCTTTAAATCATGGGAAGCTACATAAGCAAAGGAATCTAATTCTTCATTACTTCGCTGCAATTCCATGTTCATTGATGCGAGTTCATCGGCTTGGCGCAAAACTACACCCACAATCAAGCTGCGTAATTCTGTTACGGCGGCGATTTCACAAGGTTTCCAAGCTAGAGAATAACCGTTTATTGTTTGTTGCCACAAAGCAAAGGATTTGCGTGGTGACAAACGCAAACTACCATCCTCCGCGACTTCCACGGGTTTATCAGGATTGCCGCCCCAATTCACAATTTGCTTGACTTCAGGACGAAACCAGATAATGTAATGGTGGTGAATTCGAGAAATTTCCAGGGCTAAGACACCACTCGCCACAGCTTTAAAAGCTTCAGCCGCCGGATAAACATGACAAAGCGATCGCGTGTGAAACAAATTTTCTTGCAGTTGGGGCTTAATCCAATCTAATAAAGCGGGAATCTCAGCTTCTGGGGGAGTTTCACCGATGCGAATCAAGCGATCGCTATTGCAAATAACCGCACCAGTAGCACTCACCAGCGCTAACAGTTCCCTTCCCATCTGTGCAATCCCATCGAGAAAATACTGCGCTTGCGATAGGGATTCAACAAATTGAGTTTGCAAAGACTTCAACTGCATCTTATAATCCTGGTCTTCGCTGGCTTGTTTATTTGCCAGTTGCAGTGACATCACCTGCCCAATAAACTCGCAAGCTGCCCTGATATTATAGGGAATATACTTACTAGAGGAATGATGACAGGCAATTAAACCCCACAGTTTTTTGTCATTTACTAAAGAAATCGACATAGAAGCGCCTACCCCCATGTTTTGCAGATACTCTAGATGAATTGGCGAGACGCTGCGTAACACTGACAAGCTTAAATCAAGTGGTTGATTAGTTAGGGGATTATTTGCCGGTATCAACTCTACAGGCTGATAATTGGCATTGGGAATAATGCGCAACCAATTGCTAGTATAAAGTTTTCGCGCTTGCTTCGGAATATCGCTAGGTGGATAGCGCAAATCTAAATAAGGAATTTCCCGATCTGTATCCTCTGCAATCACAATCCCAGTTTCATCATCATCAAAGCGGTAAATCATAACGCGCTCAAATTCCGTAATTTTGCGCACTTCTTTCACTACCAATTGACACATCTGCTCCATTGTTGGCGCTTTTTGAATCTTGGTGATTACCCCCTTCACCTGCTGATAAAAATTAAAAAAGTCAGCTTTTCCCTTGTGATTCTTCGGTTCTAACTCCAACAACGCCACCCCATCCCATTGATGAACAATGCCATCAAATCGCAGGGTTTTACCTTCATGCTTAATAGAAAGGTGTAGGGGATTGAGGCTTTCAAAGTCTCCATTTAAACATTGCTGAATTGTCACAACTTGCTTGGCTTCAAACAGGTATGACAACGGCTTCCCTAATAAATCTTCAGGTTGGCGATAAAGGAAATTAGCTGTATTGTTGCTAACTTGAATGATTTCTATGGTGGATAAATTGATCGCCAGCAGCACCCCATGCGGCTGAATCAATCCGGGAATGTGAATCGGTTCGCGATCGCAGTTGGTTAAATCCACTGACTGAACCGTCATGCCTGCTCAAACTCCTTTGCGATTTTTTCTACTGTTTTTAGCCACCAATTCTTACCCAAAATACCCAATTAAGAATGAAATTCTCAATTTTGAAGTCCGAATTAATATAACCCGATGACAGATAATCTGTCATAAGGTAGATATAATTTCTAACTTTAGATAGATTTCTAGCTGAAGCAGCCTATTTTGCGTTCTAGTTAGAAAATGGGCATGGGGCATTGGGCATGGGAAAGAGAGATTTTCCGGTTTGGTTATGGGTTTTTCCCATGCAAGACTGGCTTGTTATCTTTGATGCCCAAGGTAAATTGTAACGGGACGGGAAACCCCGCCCCTACCAAAATCTTAATTAGGGACATCCAATTTTTTAAATACCCAATCAATTTATAGTGCGTAAAGCCTTCTCTTCTCCCAAGGGGAGACGCTACGCGAACGAGACGCTACGCGAACGGCATAGCTTCGCTTAACGCGTAGCCTGTCCGTAAAGCCTGCGGCATAGCTTCGCTTAGGGCGCAGCCTCCCGCAGGGAAGGACAAACATCTTGCTCGCTTTTGAACAACCGCGAGCAAGACTTCGGCGTGAGCGCTCAGTCGAACGCTGCTCGCACTACGGAATATGGGTAATTTATTTTTTGTAAGTCCCTTACATATCAGCTAGTCACAGGAAAATCCCACCCTAGCCCCTAGCTCGGTTACTGCACCTCTTGGCTTTGAACTCAACACATAAGCCTGGCTTATTAACTTAATGTGCAATTATTTGTCAATCCATCTTGACACTTTGTAACAAATTTGTTAAATTTATTTACATAAAGTAACAAACACAATAAAAACAACCAAAGAAAAAGATTATGTATACCACCGTTAACGAAGATGGCGTTCTCAACAACTACGCAACCGAACCCCAAATTTACTACGCTGAATACCCAGCAATTTGGGAACAACGCAAATATGTAATCCAAGGTATTTTTGCTAGCTTGATTGTAACAACTTTGACTTTAGTTGCTGTCAGTATCAGCTAAAACTTCTAGATTTCTGTATTGGTATCTCTCATCGTCACTCGTTCTTCTCTGTCTCACCCCGGTTAGTTTCGCCGGGGTTTTTTGTTGCGAGAAAAATCTTTATCATTCCTATAAATTACTGACTTTGAAATCAGTGTTATTACGGTTATCTGAATTATTGAGATAAATTAACATTATTAATAATAAATCATTTAATTATGTAGAAGATAAATTAATTAGTAGCCAATAGCATCAAAAAATGCTGAGTATTTTTTCAAAAAAAAGTATTTTTATCGTCAATAATTACCGATAAACAAAAAAATAGCAGTTCCCAGCAAAACTGCTGATTTTGTCATGTTTTTAGGGTAATTAAGCATCCTATAGATTACCTAATTGCTAATCAAATATGGTGAGCAATTAGGTTGTCTTATCCTGCAACTACCATACTTACTGGCTGAACTAACCAATTACCTTTATGCTTTTTTTGGCACAAACAAAATTAGATAACTTATTAGATAATTTGCAAAAATTTACTAATATTCGCTATAGCGGTGAGCTAAAAATTAAAAGTTCTCATAAATCAAAATGGACTCTGTATTTTCATCGAGGAAATATAGTTTGGGCAACGGGAGGCGATCATCCTTACCGGCGATTACAACGCTATATTCAACAGTATTATCCTCAGTTGGAAATCAACAAATTATTTTTACATATTGAAAATAAATCTCTAGATTATTGGGATTATTGTTTATTAGAAGTTTTAGCAAACAAATATCAAGTCGAACCGCCAAAAATTCATGCCATTGTGAGAGGAATAATATCAGAAATATTATTTGATATAGCTCAACATCTCAATAAAGCAAAATTAGATTATGAGCAATCTCAAGAAGTAATTTTTAAAGCATCACCTGGTTCAACAATTGCCGAGATAAATTTGACACAAATTCAAGAATTTTGGCAGAATTGGTTAAAAGCTGGGTTAGCCAGTGTTTCTCCTCATTTAGCACCAATCGTCCGCCAACCAGAAGAACTACAAAAGTTTTTAAACACAACCATTTACAAAAACTTGGCTCATTCGATTAATGGCAAATATACTTTATGGGATTTATCTGTAAAAATGAATCAGAATGTATTGTCACTAACTCGTTCACTCATTCCCTATATCCGCAAAGGAATTGCTGAACTAATCGAAGTAGAGGACTTACCTTTACCAGCAACACCAGAGAAAAATAACCATAACTTTGCACAGCCTAACAAACCAAATGCGCCACTGATTGCTTGCATAGATGATAGCTTGCAAGTATGTAAAATGTTAGAGCAAGTAATTACCGCAAATGGTCTGAGATTTATTAAGATTCAAGATTCTACACAAGCTTTGCCAATTCTCATCCAGCATAAACCGGATTTAATATTTTTAGATTTGCTGATGCCGGTTGTCAATGGATACGAAATATGTGCCCAGTTAAGGCGAATTTCTGCATTATCAAACACGCCAGTGGTGATTTTAACAGGTAATAATGGTGTTTTCGATCAAGTTCGCTCTAAGGTTTATGGTGCGACAGACTTTATGACTAAACCTGTAGAGGCTGATAAAGTTGTGGAGATAATGTATAAATACTTGCCCCTGGCATTAATAGAGGCTAATCTCTGTAAAGCGCAAACTTATTTTGAAATTCCTTAACTGTTACTGTTATCAAGATAAAAATGGTGTGTTGTCGCCTATCAACACACCATTTTTTATTTGAGATTGAATTGTATAGCTATTGACTATTGACTATTGACTGTTGACTGATTAGAAGTTGTCGAAATTAGCGATCGCAGTTTTTAATTTATCTAGAACTTCATCAACTGCTACAGCACCTAATTCCCCAGAAGCGCGGGTACGGATGCTTAAGGTGTTGGTTTCCACTTCCTTAGCTCCCACCACAGCCATCACGGGTATTTTATCTTTTTCGGCATTGCGGATCAATTTACCCAAGCGATCGCCACTTAAATCTACTTCGGCACGAATGCCTAAAGCTTGCATTTTGGCAACTACATCTTTAGTAAAATCAATTTGCGCTTCCCCTACCGGTAGCAATCTCGCTTGTACTGGTGCTAACCACAAGGGGAAATCACCCGCATACTCTTCAATTAAAATCCCAATCAGCCGTTCCAAAGAACCAAAAGGTGCGCGGTGAATCATTACCGGACGTTTGCGGGAACCATCTTCAGCAACATATTCTAAATCAAAGCGTTCTGGCAAATTATAATCTACTTGCACAGTTCCTAATTGCCATTCTCGCTCTAAAGCATCCTTAAAGATAAAGTCGAGTTTCGGCCCGTAAAAAGCCGCTTCGCCAATACCCTCAAAATGTTCCATTCCCAACTGTTCTACAGCGCGGCGAATTGCACCTTCCGCCTTATCCCAAACTTCATCACCACCGATATACTTATCACTAGCCGGATCTCGGAAACTCAGCCTAGCTTTAAAGTTCTTCAGTTGCAGTTTATTGAACACCGACAAAATTAAATCGACAACGCTGAGGAATTCGTTGTCTAGCTGTTCTGGGGTGACAAACAAATGAGAATCATCCACAGTAAAACCGCGCACTCTGGTTAAACCGCCTAATTCTCCCGATTGTTCGTAGCGGTAAACAGTCCCAAATTCCGCCAAGCGCATTGGTAATTCCCGATAGGAACGCAACTCACTCTTATATATTTGGATATGAAACGGACAATTCATCGGCTTCATCACAAAGCCTTGTTCTAAAGCCGCAGCTTCTGCATCATCCGCCATCAAGGGGAACATATCTTCTTTATACTTCTGCCAATGTCCAGAAGTTTTAAATAAATCCACCCTGGCGATATGGGGGGTAACTACAGGTAAATATCCGCGTTTTAGCTGTTCCTGTTTCAAAAAGTCTTCCAACATACTCCGCAACAAAGTACCTTTGGGAGTCCACAAAGGTAAACCCGGCCCCACCAGGTCGGAAAATATAAATAATCCCAGTTCCTTACCGAGTTTGCGGTGATCTCTTCTTTGTGCTTCTTCTTTGCGTCGCTTGTACTCCGCCAATTGTTCGGGACTTTCCCAAGCGGTGGCGTAAATTCTTTGTAATTGCGCTTTGGTTTCATCACCCCGCCAATAAGCACCCGCAACGCTTTCTAATTCAATGGCTTTGGGGTTAATTTCGCTGGTATTTTCTAAATGAGGCCCCGCGCACAAATCCCACCATTCATTACCTAGGTGGTAAATTGTAATCGGTTCTTCTTTAATATCTGCGAGAATTTCTAACTTATAAGGTTCTTTAATTTCCTCAATCCGGCGTTTGGCTTCTTCGCGGCTGACTTCTTCCCGAACTACTGGGAGTTTGCGATTAATAATTTTTACCATCTCTTTTTGGATGGCTTTTAAATCTTTATCGCTAAACGGTTCTGGATTGTCAAAATCATAGTAAAAACCGTTATCAATCCAGGGGCCAATTGTGACTTGCGCCTTGGGAAACAGCTTTTGTACAGCCATAGCCATCACATGGGAAGCAGTGTGGCGAATTTTTTTTAAAGTTTCCGATTCGCTGCTACGAGGTAAATACATTTTTGCAGATTGTTCTGATTGATTAGGAAGTTGATTAGGCGACATCGGCTGCTAAACCATTGGCGAAGTGATTGAAATGCTGATTTATCCAGTGTGGTGCTGAAAAATCTACCCAAATATAGCATGGGCAAATATGCTATATTAACAGGCTTTTTCCTATGCTAGACCAAGTTTACTTAACTGGGCATTGGGCATGGGGCATGGGGCATTGGGCATGGGGTTTGATGTTGGTAGAGGAATTATCGGCTAGATCAATGCATAAGCTATTCTGCTTTTAAGTTGCACAATCCATTGTGAAGGCTGTTGACTGTTGACCGTTGACCGTTGACCATTGACTGTTTAAAGCCCTTATTAGTAGTTATGCAATTTAGATGGGCATGAGCTTATCAATATATATGTACTTGAGTTTGGTATTGCAGAGCTAGGTAAATCATCATGGCGCGATCGCACCTGTGTATCCGACAAGCTACAAACATCTAATATGATTGATTTTCGCTGCTTTACCCCTTGAAGCTGATATCATCTGCGATTTGCTATGATTTGCAGATATTTTCTCTTGTAATTTCTCAATGTAAACGCTTAATATAAGAGCAATATTTCGCAATTTCTCATCATAATTAACCCTCTATCTTCAGGCTGATTTATTTTTATAATAAAGATATTGACTTTTTAATATCTTTGTGCGTAAGAACAAAAAACCATACCTGAGATAGCTATTCCAGGCGATTGAGTGACTATAGAATAGAAAAATGTATATTAAAATACATCTTTTTGTAAAGTTTGTTCTATTAAGCAAAAAAAAAGGATGTGAAGATTTGTAAATAAAGTTAAGATTAGAGGGAAACTTTCAGAATATGCTTCTCATTTATGGGAGACTCAAATTTACCAGGGTCTGAATTGCTCAAAAGCCTCTTAGAACCGTTGTTAGATGATTTTCATTTTTGGTTTACGCGATCGCGCGATTTTTTGGAAACCAGACAACTCTCATTTATGAGCGAGCAAGAGCAAGATGACTTGCTTTCCAGAGTCAAACAAGCACAAGAGGAACTTAGAACAGCGAGAATGCTATTTAATGCAACCGATGGACAAGTTGGACTTGATATGGGCACCCTTAATCCTTGGCATGACATAGTAACAGAATGCTGGAATGCAGTTATGCGCTTTCATCAAGAAAAAGGGGAACAAGAGACTGAAGAATAAATTTTTTATAAGTTAGGTTCGCTAAACTTAGTTAATAGCAGCAAGTCAGTATTTGTGAAAACCAGCGCGTAGCTAGACTAGCTAGCGGCAATCATTGCCAACCTTAGCTTGATTAGCTGTTGAAATTTTGTCTAGTTGGTATGTAGATTTTCTCAAAAGTCACAATCCTTAATAAATTTTGAATAAATCAGAAAATTAGGTATCCCATGCTACCGTGTTCTGAATAACGTTTACTAGATTACCCTTAATAGAAAACACCATACGTACAAACAGTACGTAACTTAATCGCCATTGCTATTGCTGTACCTGAAGTTATTAGCAAAGCAAAGCGTTACAGTAAAAACTTTTAAAATTCACTTCCTCTGGAGGACAATTCCGATGTTACACCTGCTTTACATTCTTGCCTTTACAATTCTTGCTGTGATTGCTGTTGCCAATTTAATACGTAACCTGATTATGTTCAGTTTTGATCGAGACCGAACATACCCAACAATGAACGATCGGGGACAATATGGCTATCCCACATCGAGAAAACAGTTTACACCACATCCAGAGTTATTAGATAGTGCAGGTAATTTAATTAAAGAACCTTTATTAGTCATGCGGTCAATCAATGTAGAAGACGCCCGTCAACAACTAGATGCTTTATATGAATCTTCTCCAGGTCGTAAAGTGGAGAATCAAGAAGAAAGCTAAATCAGAATACTGTATTCCTGAGCGAAGAACAAATTAATATTAAAAGGTAAAGAAAGGAGTTTGGATCTTCTTTCTTTTTTTATTGGTCAGTTTTTAGAGACGCGATGAATCGCGTCTGTACAAGGGTCATTTGTGAGTTGATGTTTTCAATATTTAATGACGATTCTCGTAGAGGTGGGGTTTCCCCCACCTGTGTCAACTTAAGGCAAAACCCAGCTACCGCAAGGAACTGAAGTTCCTTGCTAATAGCCAAAGTCATCGTCAGATTCCTAAATCTCCTCAAAATCTTGAGTCTACTTTAGTAGACTTGGGCTATTAGCCTGAGAATTCATTCTCAGGCGGGTGACAAAGCTAAGACAGAGGCTATTTTTAACTTAAATTGACACCAATGGGTTTCCCCACCCTTCCAAGAATTTAATTTGACGTTTTAAATTGTGCGTAAGGAACACAGGATACAAGGACAAGAAGAAAAACAAAAATCAAGACTTGCCCCATGCCCCATGCCCCATACCCCACTAAATTACGCCTCAATCACTACGCGCAGATTTCCGCGTTTTTTGGCGACACGACAAGCAGTAGTGTTACCAGAACGCTCAAATTCTAAATCAAGAACGGTGGTACCAACTTGCAAATTATGGAAGGATAAACGATTAATCGACTCTGGTAAAGCCGGATCGATGATTCGCAAGCAGTTATTTTGCGCATCAGGTACGAGATTTACTATCATTTGCAAGAGTTGGAAAACACTACCAGTAGCCCAAGCTTGAGGCGTACAAGCCACTGGGTACTGTACGGGGGCGTTATCTCCGTTGCGTTCGTAACCACAAAACAGTTCTGGGGGACGAAAATATGGTTGCTGACTAGTCATATCAAACAAACCTTGGCATAATTCTAAGGCTTGATCGATTAAGCCAAGCGATCGCAATCCCATCGCAATGATGGCGTTATCATGGGGCCAGACTGAACCGATGTGATAGCCCATTGGGTTATAAGCTGGAGATAAACTACTTAAAGTCCTTATTCCCCAACCATTAAACATATCAGGGGCGCGTAATCTTTCGGCAACGCTATAGGCTTTTTCTGGTGTAAAAATACCTAAATGCAAACAATGGCCGGGATTAGATGTAATACTATCTACCTGCTTACCATCGCCATCTAAAGCTAAAGCGCAGAAATCTTGGTCTTCCATCCAAAAATCGCGGTTAAACCTAATTTTCAGGTTTTTAGCTTCTTCTTGCCATCTATCAGCTAAATCTAGCCGCTTTTTCATCCGCGCAATTTCTGAGAGGCGCATTTTCGCTGCATAAACATATGCTTGCACCTCACAAAGAGCGATCGCACCGTTAGCTAATTCTCCCTTATGATCTACAATACAGTCGCCAGAATCTTTCCAACCTTGGTTAGCTAGACCGCGTTTAGATTTACGATTGTAGCTTAAGTAGCTGGTTTGTTTAATATTGCGGTCAATCCACTCCATTGCTGCTAAGGCATTAGGCCAAAGTTGCTCTAAAGTTTCGCGATCGTTTGTCCATGCATAATACTCTGCATAGAGCATCAGCCACAATGGAGTCGCATCAACTGTACCGTAGTATGGCGTATGGGGAATTTCTTGACAGCGCGCCATTTCTCCCAAGCGCAACTCGTGTAAAATTTTCCCTGGTTCTTCATCACGCCATTCATCTTCGACTTTACCTTGATATTTCGCTAACAGTATCAGCGTTTCTTTGGCAATTGTGGGATTTAACATCAAAGTTTGGGAAGCTGTGATGATAGAATCTCGCCCAAACAGCGCCGAAAACCAAGGTACGCCTGCTGAAACAGTCTTATACTTGCCAAAAGACTGGCGCAACAAATACATATCTTGTTCAGCGCGTTCAATCACACGATTGAAGATGCTTTTATCTGAACTAATCCGGGTAATTTGGTTTACCCATTGTTGTTCTTCGATTAACTCAGCCGCTTTTGCCTGTGGTAAGGTAATGGCGGCGCTGACGGTAGAACTGGGTTGATTATTGCGGAGTAAATTTACCCGGTAAGCTAACTTTTGGGTTTCGTGGGGAGTTAACTCTAACTGCCAAACCGCAGTGTAACCTTTAAAGTAGTCTGGTTGGCGGTGCTGAAATTGCAACCGAGATTCCATGACTAAGCCATCCAAACCTTGATAAGCCATTGTCAAAGATTCATCCCGCGATAGCACTGGCTGAGTTTGCACAGATGCAAAGCCATCGCCTTCTGTAGATGTACCATCTTCTGTTAAAGGTTCGACTAAGCGCAGCAATCTACCCCGTTTACCTCTGTCATAACCGCGCACTTCAAATAAATCGACAAAATCAGCATCAAAGCTAATGCTGAGTTCAAAACTTACGGTAGTTGTGCTATAATTAGCTACTTCGATTTCTTCAAACAGTGCCCCATTGAGTACCATTTCCCGGCGAATGCCTACGGTGTCAGGCCGCAGACGTTCATCAATTCTGGGGTTAGTACATAGCACTGAGAGAGCAAATCCTTTTTCAGCTGTACTACTGAGTAAGATAGGCGATCGCCCTTCAATTTGTAACTCCAAGCGATTGAGAAATCTGGTATCACAGCAAAACAGTCCCATACTGGGGTTACCATCGTTGAGAGAACAGCCAGAAATGTTCCCCAGCGTGTCTGTCACTAAAAATAAATCGTCATCTTTTACCGTCAGGGTTGGTTGTGGTCTGTCACTCAGAACACAAGGCCATTCTGGGATAGGTAATTGTTCTGCGGGAATATAAGTTTTTCCATCCAGGAAAATTTTTTCCGGTGTCATTAGTATATCCGGTGTCATTAGGCAACGTTCCGTGTACAGGTCTAGATTTTCGTGTAGGCTTTAGCGTCAACAGGAAAAAAGTTCTAGTTGAGAACCTTACCCAGAGATTTGAAGTAAAAAGACGCTCTAGTAAACGTAGTTAAGCTATTTCAGCCAAAATCATACTGACACAATCTTCAAAAAAGGACAGCTATAAAATCTACAGCAATCAGAATCGAGGACTAAAACTGCCGATTTGAGATTTATAGTTAAGGCTGTCAATAGTTAAATATCGATTGTGTCAGAAGGTAAACCTATACTTTTTAAAGTTTTATTAAGCTGGCGTCAAGTCTAAATAACTGTGATTTTACGTGATTTTGCGGATTATTTGGCGATTAATATATATTTATATGCAGATAGGTTATTATATCGGCAGTTTATTTAATTTTTGGCATTAATAAATCTACTGGCATATTATTTAAAGTTTACATTGCAGACTTTTGTCAAAAAAATCAGGGATAAATATGCTGACTAGAGAAAAAATTTGATTTTTTGTGATATCGCCTGGTGTCGGATTGGCAATCATATAAATAAAGTGGGCAATAAGTAGTACTTCAATAGCTCGCCTACTAATATAAATTTATGTTGAGAAATAGTAGTTATTACCAATGCCAAAAAATTCTGCAAAAATTGAATGTGACAATGTATGATATAGTTTTTAATAAAAATTAAAACTAAATAATTAATTTATATAAAATGAAATTACAAACTATCCGGCTTTTCTCATATATTTGATTAAATTTACTACCAAGAAAATCTCTAGATAGCAAGTATTATTAGCGGCAGATTTATCGTGCTAATGAGAAAATCAGGTTGATAATTCACATTTAGCCACATTTACACAAAAGTAAAATGGGAATTGATGTCAAGCTGGCTACATAAATACAAAAATATCAAAAACTATAATAATATTAGAAACTTCGAGACATAAAACTTAGTTAAAAAGCACCGTTAACTAATATATTTAATTGGCTGATGTTCAATTAATCAGCGATAATTGATCGAGGATTACTCACAAGTGATCTATCTGTAAACTTTTGATAGTTTTGTAGTAAGCATAAAGCGTGCTTGTTACATGCTGGAGAAATCCTGTCTGAGCAAGTTGGGTCAAAGATTGAAGAATCTTCGCCCTTATAGGGCGGAGAGTGTCAAGATTCTTTACATATTCCCTTTGTCTAAATGACTTTAGAGTCCGTTGTAATTTGTACAATGCATCTGTGACTTGGATTGAGATCGAATTGGGCTTTTTATAACGACATTCATGAGCATTTCAACTTCTGTGCTGAGTGATCTGCTACAGTTCCTCCCCTACCTAAGACCCCAGCTATATTTTAAGGCTTCGCTGACAGCGCTCTCCCATGCGATGGAAGACCAAGTTCTAGCGGCGACTTTAGAGCAGCCGTTGGTAATTGCGAGCTTTCAACGCGAGCGATTTTATCGTCAAGAAGCCCATCGCTACCAACGTTTGTCGGAGCGAAGTAACCAAATATACGTATTATCTGCCCCGGAAACGGATTTTACGAATAGCTCGGAATATTATGAAAAAGTAGCTTTTGAGCCAGATGACGCTTTAAGCCAAGAATGGCATTTAGTAGTAATTGGTGATAATTATGCTACTTGTCTGGTATGTCGAGAAAGCCTGGGTTCCATTGCCAAGAATAAGCAGAATCCGGAAATGATTCCTAGCCTGGATATGGATACAGCGCGGAGGTTTGAGGGAATTTGGACATCAGAACGAGGCGTGAGTCTCAAAGCTGCTCAATTACTTTTAGAGAGAATTGTAGTTTACAGACCAGATTTAGCGAAGAAAGTAGAAGCAGCACGCCAAAGGTTTGGAATTGGGACACCAAAAATTGCCTCAGATACAGAGCAAAGCAGCAAGTATGCTTGTGATATAGACACAGATCCATTTGTGCAACGCTTGGTAACTTATCTGCAAGCAAGTCAGTATAAATTGCATAAAGCTTATCGTTCGATTACAGCCCAAGCACGGAAAGAACAGTTAATTAATTCTATTAGTACTGCAATTAGGCGATCGCTCGATCCCCATGAAGTGTTGCAAATCGCCGCCCAAGAATTAGGACAGCACCTGGGGGCGGGACGTTGTTTAATTTACCGCGCCCAAGCTACAGACGCCCAAGCCATTATTGAACATGAATTTTTAAATCCAGGGGTGTCATCGGTATTAGGGCAAACTTGGCAACTACAGCAAAATAAACTATTTCAGGAAATAGTCAAACAAGGCGAGGGGGTGTGTGTTAGCGATACCCTAGAAGATCCTTGGGTAATTGATTCGCCAGTGTTATCAGCGATCGCTAAAAAATTTGACATTCGTTCTTGGCTGATTGAACCAGTATTTTATCAAGGGCGATTGCTGGGCATAGTCGAGTTACATTACTGCAATCCCTCACCTCATGAGTGTTTACCAGGGGAATTGGACTTAGTGAAAGCGATCGCTACTCAAGTAGGCGCAGCCTTAATTCAAGCAGAAGCCTACGCCAACCTAGAAGAACTCAATCAGCAACTAGAAGCCCTAGATCGTACCCGCAGCAACCTCATAGCCATTACCGGACACGAACTGCGCACCCCCCTATCAACAATTCAAGTTTGCCTCGAAAGCCTCGCCAGCGAGCCAGATATGCCCCAAGATTTACAGCAAGTCATGCTGGAAACTGCCCTCGCTGATTCCGAAAGAATGCGCAAACTAGTGCAAGATTTCTTAACACTTTCCAACTTAGAAAGCGGTCGCGTAGAATGGCATCCCGAATCGCTGACATTACAAGAATGTATAGACTTAGCCCTAAGTAGAATGCGGACGCGCCCCACCATCGAAAAACCGCCCGAAATTACCACGAATATTGCCGAAAACCTGCCTTTAGTCAAAGCAGACGGCGATTGGCTAGTAGAAGTCATCGCCAAACTCATAGACAACGCCTTTAAATTTACACCCTCCCACGGCGACATTACGATTAGTGCCATACGTAACGAAAAGCAAATGGTCGAAGTCACCGTAGCCGATACCGGACGAGGTATCGAACCCAATCGCTTAGAGATAGTATTCGACAGATTTTATCAAGAAGAGGGCGCACTCCGCCGCAGCACAGGCGGTACAGGTTTGGGATTAGCAATTTGTCGGCAAATTGTCAATGGTTGGGGCGGAGAAATTTGGGCAACCTCCAAAGGCAAAGACAAAGGCAGCCAGTTTCACTTTACCGTCCCCATTGTCCAGAGCAGCCCGGAGCGGGGCAAGGGAGCAGTGGGCAGGGGGGTAAAGAAGAGGCAGGGGGGCAGGGGGTAGGGAGCAGGGGGACAACTGAACAATTGTACAGACGCGATTCATCGCGTCTCTGTCTCTGACCAATGACAATTGACTAATAACAACCAAAAAAGGACTAAAAACTGTTACAGTCTATGACACGATTGCAACACGATCCGTTTGGCAGTGTTAGGATGCCCTAAAAACGTTGAGAGACTACTTTATGGCAGAAGCACTTTCTGGAAAAACTCCGCTATTTGCTGGCAGCACTGGTGGCTTGCTGACAAAAGCAGCAACGGAAGAAAAGTACGCTATCACCTGGACTAGCCCCAAGGCTCAAGTTTTTGAATTGCCTACAGGTGGCGCGGCTACTATGCAAGAGGGTCAAAACCTGTTGTATATTGCTCGGAAAGAATATGGTATCGCTTTGGGCGGTCAACTCCGGAAGTTCAAAATCACCGACTACAAGATTTACCGGATTCTGCCTTCAGGTGAAACCACTATGATTCATCCTGCTGATGGCGTATTCCCTGAAAAGGTAAACGCAGGTCGTGAGAAAGTCCGTTTTGTGCCACGCAACATTGGTAGCAACCCCAATCCATCTGCACTAAAGTTCAGCGGTAAATATACCTACGACGCTTAGGTAATAGGTACTGGGAACTATTAGGGACTAGGGACTAGGGACTAGGGACTAGGGGTTAGAGGTTGGAAAAGATTTTCTCCCAATCGTTTATCCTTTATACTTAGTTCTCTATGCCCTATTCCCTATACCCCAATGTTCCAATCCCCAATCCCTCAGTAGTTTATGATTTTCCCCGATTTTTCTGAATTTTCCCAATTAGCTGCACAAGGTAACTTTGTTCCTGTATATCAGGAATGGGTAGCAGATCTCGATACACCAGTATCTGCTTGGTATAAGGTTTGTGCTGGTCAGCCTTACAGCTTTTTGTTGGAATCGGTAGAAGGTGGGGAAAAGCTGGGGCGTTATAGTTTATTGGGATGCGATCCGTTGTGGGTGTTGGAAGCTAGGGGTGAGACGACAACCCAAACACATCGGGATGGTTCTCAGGAAGTCTTTGCAGGCGATCCCTTTACGGCTTTAGCTAATTGTCTGGAACCTTATAAACCAGTTAAATTACCCCAATTACCACCGGGAATTGGCGGGTTGTTTGGCTTTTGGGGTTATGAATTAATTAATTGGATCGAACCCCGCGTACCCATTTACCCCCAAGATGAGAGAAATTTACCTGATGGGTTGTGGATGCAGGTAGATCACCTGTTAATTTTTGACCAGGTGAAGCGGAAAATTTGGGCGATCGCCTATGCTGATTTACGCGATCCGCAAGTGGATTTACAAGCAGCTTATCAACAAGCAGGCGATCGCGTGACGCAAATGCTGAATAAGTTATCTCTGCCATTATCACCAGAGAAAACCCAATTTGCATGGACTCCTCCTGGTAACAAAAAAGCAGCAGCAACAGAATATAACAGTAATTTTACGCGCCCGGAATTTTGCGCTAGCGTCCAAAAAGCTAAAGATTACATCAAAGCAGGCGATATTTTTCAAGTCGTCATTTCTCAGCGATTATCTACAGAATATACAGGCGACCCCTTCGCCCTTTACCGTTCCCTACGGCAGATAAATCCTTCGCCTTACATGGCTTACTTTAACTTCCAGGATTGGCAAATTATCGGTTCTAGTCCAGAAGTAATGGTAAAAGCCGAACGCGATCGCGATGGAGAAACAATCGCTACAGTCCGTCCGATTGCGGGAACGCGCCCTAGAGGGAAAACTAGTAAGGAAGATGCAGCATTAGCAGAAGATTTGCTCCAAGACCCCAAAGAAGTGGCAGAACATGTCATGCTAGTGGACTTAGGGCGGAATGATTTAGGACGAGTTTGCCAAAGCGGTAGCGTGAGAGTTGATGAGTTAATGGTAGTGGAACGCTACTCTCATGTCATGCATATTGTCAGTAATGTGGTAGGTAAATTAGCCACTGATAAAACAGCATGGGATTTACTTAAAGCTTGTTTTCCGGCGGGAACAGTTAGCGGTGCGCCAAAAATTCGGGCGATGGAGATTATCCACGAATTAGAACCTAGCCGTCGCGGGGTTTATTCTGGCGTTTATGGTTATTATGACTTTGAAGGACAATTAAATAGCGCGATCGCCATTCGGACAATGGTAGTTCGCGATCGCACCGTCACCGTTCAAGCTGGTGCGGGTTTGGTAGCTGATTCCGAACCTGAAAAAGAGTATGAAGAAACCCTCAATAAAGCTAGAGGTTTGTTAGAAGCGATTCGTTGTTTGCGTTAAACAAACCATGCTAGGAAGAAAATGACTAGGTTTCTTTACGATCAGTTTGCCAAAGATTATCTGACAGAACTCTTACAACCCTTAGGGGAAGTAGATACGAGTCGAAAAGTAGCGGCGGAAATTCGCGAAATAGACGTATATTTCACACCGACAACCCAATTAACCAGCGATACAATAGAATTAGGGCTGCTAGGAAAACTTGCAGCTACACCTGCGTTAATTGAACCCTTTAGAAATGCGGCGACAATTGCGGAAATTCGTAGTTGTTTAAATAAATTATTTGATATCTTTGCTGAGTCAAAGCGTCAATCTAAAGTAGAGAAAAAGCAAATTGCTGAATCAGATTTACCTAAATTGTGGATTTTGTCGCCAACAGCCTCTGAAGGGATATTGAATGGTTTTAGAACCAGCTTAGATATAGAAAATTGGGGAGTAGGAATCCATTTTTTCGGAGATTATTTCCGTACCGCAATTGTCGCCATTCATCAATTACCTGTTACCCAAGAAACACTATGGTTAAGAATTTTAGGTAAAGGAAGAGTTCAGCAACAAGCGATAGATGAACTAGAAGCACTTCCGCCAACAAATCCCTTACGTGCGAGAGCAATCGATTTATTATTAAATTTAAAGACTACATTGGAAGTTAATCAAAATATCGACCAAGAAGATAGAGAGTTAATTATGCGCTTATCTCCTATTTACGAACAAAAATTAGCAGAATCTAAACAAGCCGGAATTCAAGAAGGAATTCAAGCCGGAATTCAGCAAGGCGTAAACGCAGAACGCCGTCGAGTTATAGAAAATTTACTGCGCATTAGGTTTGGTGCTTTAAGTGATGATTTAACCAGGATTATTGAACCTTTATCATTATTATCACCGGAAGAATTTACTCCTTTATTACTGCAATTGTCACCACAAGAATTAATAGATAGATTTTTGTGACAAGAATTCATAGGACTTACGCAAAATATAGATCAAGAAGATAGAGAGTTAATTATGCGCTTATCTCCTATTTATGAACAAAAATTAGCAGAATCTAAACAAGCTGGAATTCAAGCAGGTATTCAGCAAGGCGTAAATGTAGAACGTCGTCGAGTTATAGAAAATTTATTGCGTATTAGGTTTGGTGTTTTAAATGATGATTTAACCAAGATTATTGAACCTCTATCATTATTATCACCGGAAGAATTTACTCCTTTATTGCTGCAATTATCACCACAAGAATTAATAGAAAGATTTTTGTAAAAATAATTCATATGACTTACGCAAAAGTTACAAAAAATTAAACCACAGAGGACACAGAGTACACAGAGAACTAAGAGTTTCAGAGACTTATTGCGTAAGTCCTAAATTCAGTAAATAAATACTGAATTCTCTAAAATAAATTACTTGTTAATCGCCGATATAGCCGTAGCCAGATAGATTAGGATATCAAACTAAGATAAAATCCAATAAGGTTCAGTTAAGGATAATTGTAGGTTGGGGAGCCAGTGCGTTGCGGGGGTTCCCCTCGTTGTAGCAACTGGCGTTTGAACGAAGTAAAACCCAACAAACCCTTGAAAATGTTGGGTTACCCTACGGGAAGCCGCTCCGCGTCTACGTTCCTCAACCCAACCTACGCAGCGTAAGGTTTTTGGCGCTAACTGAACTGTATTGAGATAAAATCCTGGCAATAAAAGTCTTTCAACCGTCAACCGTCAACCGTCAACCGTCAACCGTCAACCGTCAACAGCTATAACTTTTATTCCGCATGAGGAAATATTGCTAAATCTGTCATCGGATCAAAAAAGTGAATTTTTTCGGGAATGAGTGATAACCAAAGTTGATCGCCTATATTTACTGATCGTTCTGGCGGAACTCTTACTTGTAGATAATCACTCGTATTATTTTCAGCAAAACAGGCTTCGCCAAGTCTGGCGCTGATAAAGCTATCGTTACCTAAATTTTCAACTAAATCTACTAAAACGGGGAGATTTTTTGTGGCAGGTACGCTGACAATAAAATGTTCTGGACGCACACCTAAAATTAAAGTTTGTCCATCATATTTTTGTAAGGCGCTTTCCCAAATTTGTGGGAGAGTGAGACGAAATTGAGAATGGGTAATTAATAAAGGTGCATGAAATTCTACAGGAATAAAATTCATTGGTGGTGAACCAATAAATTCAGCGACAAAGCGATTGGCTGGACGATTATAAAGTTCTAAAGGCGAAGCAACTTGCTGAATTTGTCCTTGATTCATAATCGCAATGCGATCGCCCATTGTCATCGCTTCGGTTTGATCGTGGGTGACGTAAATTGTCGTTGTTCCTAATTGGCGCTGTAATTTGACAATTTGGGCGCGGGTTTCTGCACGTAATTTCGCGTCTAAATTCGACAACGGCTCATCCATTAAGAATACTTGGGGATTGCGGGCGATCGCTCTTCCTAAAGCTACCCTTTGTCTTTGTCCCCCCGAAAGCTGCTTAGGTAAACGATTCAGCAAAGTTTCAATTTGCAACAACTGCGCCACATTCCGCACCCGCCGATCTACTTCCCGTTCCTTGTGAGAAATGTAACGCAGTCCTTTCGGTAGCGATCGCGTTATCCCGACAAATAAATTTTCTGCCAAGGTTGATAAAGTAGATGTGGAGATAGGAAACCGGGAAGAATTGGCAATTTCTGCATCTTCTCTTTCTCTACTGTCAAAACGACGCCGCAGTCCAAAGGCGATATTGTCATACACTGACATGTGGGGATAAAGGGCGTAATTTTGAAACACCATTGCGATGTCGCGTTCCTTGGGTGGTAAATCGTTCACTAAGCGATCGCCTACCCAAATATTACCGCCCGTCATCGTTTCTAAACCGGCAATTAACCGCAGCAGGGTACTTTTACCACAACCAGAAGGCCCCACCAATACCATAAACTCCCCATCAGCGATAGTGAGGTTAATTCGCCGCAGGACATTAATATTATCTGCACGTTCTCGCTGTGCATCAGTTTTCTTACCAGAGGATAAAGCCGTTGAGGTTGGCTCGGCAATACTTTCCCCTTTACGCGGGGGGAAACTTTTATAAATATTTTCTAATACAACTTGAGACACGAGTTTTAATGATTCTTATTGGGCATGGGGCATTGGGCATGGGGCATTAGGCAATTGTACAGACGCGATTAATCGCGTCTCTAGCAAATGACAACTGACAACTAAATACGAAAAGTTAAAAAAGTAGCTCGTAGCCATAAAAGCAAACTAACGTTAATTTTAGGACTTTCTGAAGGTCAGCTTATGACTAACTCTTTATCTGAAAATCCTGCCCATGATATTCATGACATTATAGATGTCCAAACCACTGATTGTTGTATTGTCGGTGGTGGCCCGGCTGGGGCTGTATTGGCGTTATTATTAGCCCGTCAAGGGATTCCGGTGATGCTGTTGGAAGCACATAAAGACTTCGATCGCGATTTTCGCGGTGACACCATTCACCCATCTGTAATGGAGATTATGGCGGAATTGGGTTTGAGCGATCGCTTGTTGGCACTCCCCCATAGTAAAATTCGCCAATTGCGGATTCAAACTGCTGAAGATAGCGTGACTTTGGCAGATTTTAGCCATATAAAAACCAATTACCCATACATCACTATGCTTCCCCAAGTGAAATTTCTGGAATTTATCACCCAGGAAGCGCAAAAATACCCCAGTTTTCAGTTAATTATGGGGGCGAATGTTCAAGAATTAATTATTCAAGATGGCGTGGTTGCGGGTGTACGCTATCGGGGAGGGGGTGGTTGGCATGAAATTCGCTCAAAACTGACTGTAGGTGCAGATGGACGCCATTCCAAGTTAAGACAACTGGGTAGTTTTGAGTCTGTGGAAACTTCCCCATCAATGGATGTGCTGTGGTTCCGTCTCCCCCGTCACCCAGAAGATGCAGAAGGGGGAATGGGAAGAATTGCCAAAGGACACATTCTCGTGATGCTGGATCGAGGTGAAGAATGGCAAATTGCCTATGTTATCCCTAAAGGCGGCTATCAACAACTACGCACTGCGGGTTTAGAGGAGTTAAAAAAATCTGTAGTCGAAGTTGTACCAGAATTAGGGAATCGCATCTCTAATTTACATGATTGGTCACAAGTAGCTTTTCTTTCCGTAGAATCCAGCCGCGTTAAGCGTTGGTATCGTCCCGGATTGCTACTGATTGGCGATGCAGCCCATGTCATGTCCCCCGTGGGTGGTGTGGGGATTAACTACGCCATTCAGGATGCAGTTGTTGCAGCAAATGCTATTACCAAACCCCTAAAAAATCAAAATTTACAACTCAAAGATTTAGCAAAAGTCCAAAACCAAAGAGAATTACCTACAAGAATCATCCAAGCATTTCAAACCTTCATCCAAAAACAAATATTCACCCGCATACTCACATCCGATGAGACTTTTCAACCGCCAGCCTTCCTCCGCTTACCCATCCTGCGCGACTTCCCCGCGCGATTAATTGGTTTGGGTTTGTTCCCAGTTCACGTGCAAATTTAATTTGGGCATGGGGCATTGGGCATTGGGCATGGGGCATTGGGCATGGGGCATTGGGCATGGGGCATTGGGCATTGGGCATGGGGCATCATTCGTAGGGGTGGGGTTTCCCCGCCCTTTACGACAACGGAATTGGTATATTTGTGAAATTGTCGGACAAAAGGTCAAAATTTCAGGCTCAAAAGCGCAACATTCAAGCTCAAAGCTGCACATTTCCAGATAAAAGCCGCAACGTTCAAGCTCAAACCTGCAAATTCCCAGATAAAAGCCGCAACATTCAAGCTCAAAGCTGCACATTTTCAGATAAAAGCCGCAACGTTCAAGCTCAAACCTGCAAATTTCCAGATAAAAACCGCAACGTTCAAGCTCAAACCTGCAAATTTCCAGATAAAAACCGCAACATTCAAGCTCAAAGCTGCAACCTTCACCCTCAAAGGCTCAACCGTCAGCCTCACCTCACCAAAAATTGTGTCTCCCACATCTCCGTTATCCCCACAATCTCCAATCCCCAATTCTCAAAAATAATTCTTGCCTCATTCCATAACTATAATGGTACAATTATACTACTCAGTTGTAGAATTCAATGCTTGCTCTAGTCAGGCGAAGGGTGCGTTAGCATCCATCGCTTGGCTTTTATGCTAAAACTGTCTAAATATAAAGAATGTATATTAAAAAATGCCAAGGTTAACAATATATAGATAGTAATTAACGCTAAACAGCAAAACTTGAAACCAAGCGTCAAAATTTAGATCTAAACTCAAAAACATTTTTCCTACAAGGCTTTTGTAATTTTGAATTTTGAATTTTGAATTTTGAATTGGTATCGCTTCTCATTCAGCAAGTTCGATTATCAGGAGGATTTTAATGAATAGCTGCGTTTTAATGGCGGAAATCATCCAAGAACCACAACTACGCTATACGCCAGATCAATTGGCGGTAACGGAGATGTTGGTGCAATTTCCCAATTCCCAAAAAGCAGAAGATGCACCAGCGACATTGAAAGTAGTCGGTTGGGGTAACTTAGCAACGGAAATTCAGCAAAACTATCATCAAGGCGATCGCGTTATTTTGGTAGGAAGATTAGGGATGAATACTATCGATCGTCCTGAAGGATTTAAAGAAAAACGCGCTGAATTGACAGTACAGCAAATTCAAAACATCGGTGGTAGTTTCAATCTGCACACACCACCAGTCACAGAAACTTACTCTCGCCCCCCAGCTAGCGCCCCTGTCGCCTCAACTCCACCCCAAACAACTGCGGCTAATTACGAATCACCTCGTCCCGCACCAGCCCCAGCTACACCGAAAGCTAACGTTCCTCCTAGAGTCAGCAATCCCGAACCTGCACCGCAACCAGCTACTTTTGAACGGACTACTTATACCCCAGTAGAAGAACCAAATATTGATGACATTCCCTTTTAGACTTGCTAAATCCTCGACTTGTTGAGAGATACAGGCGACGAATCAGGGGTAAGATCTATCGCTTAACCAACAAATCGCCGTCACCCTAGAAGGGTGCGGCTAATCGCACAAAGCCCACCTTTGTGGGCTAAAGAATTCAGCCCACGCAGGTGGGCTTTGTAACAATAGCCCCAGGCTTCCAGCCTGCGGGCGATATGTCGGGTAAGCAAGAACACTGTTTGTATCGCTATTATTTGCCAGCAGTAGCCCTGAAGAAGTTGGATATCTGAGCATAACTAATATTTTTATTGATTGTTTTGTAATTGAGAACCGATCGCTTAAAATCACTGTTAAACTCCAAATAACTATTGGCAAAACTTATAACTAACTTCCATGACAGCAACTATCCTAGAGGTTCGTAATCTCCAAGTTGAATTTTCCGGTGATGGTAACACCCTCAAAGCCGTTGATGGAATTTCCTTTCAACTCAATCGAGGAGAAACTTTAGGAATAGTTGGCGAGTCGGGAAGTGGTAAATCAGTCACATCCCTAGCCATCATGGGTTTGTTGCAGAATCCGGGGAGAATCAGTGGCGGGGAAATTTTGTTTCACGCCCAGGAAAATGCACCAGCAATTAATTTAGTAGAGTTACCGCCCCAAGAAATGCAGCTTTATCGCGGCGGTGACATCGCGATGATTTTCCAAGAACCGATGAGTTCACTCAATCCGGTTTATAACATTGGCTTTCAGCTAACAGAAGCAATTCTGCGACATCAAAAAGTCTCAGAAAAAGAAGCGCGAGAAATTGCGATCGCAGGTTTGCAAGAAGTGAAACTTCTCCCCAGTGACGAGCAAATAGCACAGCAATATCTTGATACTTGGAGTCAAACTAATTCCCAATACCCCAAGCCAGAGGGACGTAAACTAGGCGAATTGGTAGAACAGCATAAGCAATCTATTTTAGAACGCTACCCTCACGAACTTTCTGGAGGACAGTTACAGAGAGTAATGATTGCAATGGCAATTTCCTGCAATCCATTATTATTAATTGCTGACGAACCAACTACAGCTTTAGATGTCACCGTACAAGCGACAATTTTGGAATTAATGGCAGAATTGCAGCAAAGCCGGGACATGTCCATGATTTTCATCACCCACGATTTAGGATTAATTTCCGAAATTGCGGATAAAGTCGCGGTGATGTATCGTGGCAAAATTGTTGAATATAATACCGCGACAGAAATTTTCAGCAATCCCCAGCATCCCTATACTAAAGGTTTAGTTGCTTGCCGTCCTACATTGACGCGCCATCCGCAAAAACTCTTGACAGTTTCTGACTACATGAATGCAGAGGAAACATCTACAGGAGAATTAGTAATTCAAGAGAAAGTACCCTTAGCACCGCTAGAAGTTACCAGAGAAGAGATAGTTACCAGATTAGCTGAACTCAACGAAAAACCACCTCTGCTACAAGTCCGCAATCTCAAAGTTGGCTTTCCTGTTAAAGGTGTATTTGGCGGGACAAAACGCTACAATATGGCAGTAAATAACGTTTCCTTTGATGTTAAACCAGGGGAAACAGTGGGATTAGTCGGTGAATCTGGTTGTGGTAAAACGACTTTGGGAAGAACCATATTACGGTTAATAGAACCGATGGGTGGTGAAATTATTTTCGAGGGACAAAATATCACCCAACTCAAAGGCGAACCCTTGCAAAAACTCCGCCGGGAAATGCAAATAGTATTTCAAAATCCCTTTAGCGCCCTCGATCCGAGAATGAAAGTAGGGGACGCCATTATGGAACCCTTGGTAATTCACTCTGTCGGAAAAACCAAGCCACAACGGCGAGAACGGGTAGTTGAACTGTTAGAACGGGTGGGATTGAGTGCAGATGCAATTAACCGCTATCCCCATCAATTTTCCGGCGGTCAGCGTCAACGAATTTGCATTGCCCGTTCTCTAGCATTAAATCCCAAATTTATCATTTGCGATGAATCGGTTTCCGCATTAGATGTATCAGTACAAGCGCAAGTATTAAATCTGCTGAAAGAATTGCAATCAGATTTTCAACTGACTTATATTTTCATTTCCCATGACTTAAGCGTCGTCAAATTTATGAGCGATCGCATTTTAGTCATGAATCGCGGTCAAATAGTCGAAGAAGGTACCGCCGAAAGCATCTACCGCGAACCCAAAGAAGAATACACCCAAAAACTCATCGCCGCCATTCCCACAGGTAGCCCGGAACGGCGGCGGAATCGCCTAGCTTCTTAGGAGGCAGAGGGGCAGAGGAGACAATTGTACAGACGCGATTCATCGCGTCTCTCTTGCCCAATGCCCACGAGCCTTGAGCGAAGTCGAAAGGATGCCCCATGCCCAATGCCCCATGCCCAATAACTACTTCTCAAACGTAATCGCCTCAGATTGATAAGCTGGCGGTTCTACGTGAATGAGAACGCGCACCGGGCGGAAACGTTCTTCGAGTTGTCTTTCTACTTCTTCGGTGATGCGGTGGGCGGTGTCTACGTCAGCAGCAGCGACTATTAGATGCATTTCGATAAAGACTTGGCGACCGAGAACTCCGCGCGAAGCAATATCATGACAGTTAATTACCCCTGGTACAGAAAGAGCGATCGCATGAATGGCTTCTGGCGCGATCGCCATTTCATCAACTAATGAAGGTAAGTTATCTTTTAATACTGACCAACCACTCCAAAACACCAACACAGCTACAGGAAAAGCTAAAATTATATCTAACCATTGATAACCTAGCGATACCCCAACTAAGCCACCCATGACGGTAATGGTTACCCAGACATCACTCATGGTATGTGTCGCATCAGCAATCAAAATCGGGCTATTTACTCGCCTTCCTACATTGCGTTCGTAAAATGTTACAAAAATATTTACGCCCAACACAATTAGTAATAACCATAATTCTGCTGTGGAAATTTTCACAGGTGCGCCACCTTTAATAATGCGTTCAATTGCACCTTGGAGAATTTCAAAACAAGCTATGCCTAAAAATGCAGAAATTCCCAAAGCACCCACAGCTTCAAATTTTTGGTGTCCGTAAGGATGTTCGCGATCGGGATGAGGTGAAGAAAATTTACTAGTAACTAATCCTAAAACATTGTTAGCGCTATCTGTAACGCTGTGCAAAGCATCAGCTAGCAAGCTGAGAGAACCTGTTGTGTAGCCGACAAAAGCTTTTAATGCCATGACAAACAGGTTTAATAATAAGGTGATAATTAGAACCTTGCGTACCACCGCGCGGTTATCGTAGGTCATAAATTATTTTTAACATCAAGTTCTACGTTGTTTCATTAAAACTCAAATTGTAATTAATGTGTATCAAACTATTTTTGATTAAAAGATACATCTCTCTACAGACTAAATTTTTTTAATTTATTTATTGAGATTATTTCTAATTAACAGTTTGTCAAAGCTGAGGATTTATTAGTATTTCGTTTCTGACTTATAGCCAATTAATATCAACAATTTAATTTTTAATTTCTCTGACTTTGCGGAGATTCGCGTAAATTTATACTTTTGTGACTTCTAATTAGACTAATGGCGATAAACATAACTACCTTAAGAAGGAGTAAAGGTTTTTACCTTTAACATTTAAGATTTCCCCTTCTTTAAGCCGAAACTCTGCCAAAAATTTGATTGAGCGCACAAAGTTTGAGAATATTGTTGTTGAGATTCCAGCTTGTAGCGAGATGAACTTCCTAGAATAGTTAAAGCATTAACTATCTCTCTGAGTAATCAATCTTGTTATCAAATGTCCCACTCATTAAAAGATTTGGAAATATAAATTTAGGAGAAAAAATGCCAAAACTGAGTATCAAACAGAAAAACTGGTTGCTGTCTGCACATGTTAGTTTCGCCGCACTTTGGACAGGAACTGTCTTAAGTATGTTTCTTTTATCACTAAGGAATATGCAAGCTAATAAGGGGGATGCTCTCTATGCAATTAACTCAGCAATTAATTTACTGGATGATTATATTGTAATTCCCTCAGCGATGGGTGCAGTTATCACAGCAACGTTTCTTTGCTGGACAACAAATTATGGATTTACCAAATTCTACTGGGTGATTGTCAAGTGGATTTTAACAACTGGATTGATTATATTTGGCACATTCTGGCTATATCCTTGGGGAAATACAGCAGAAATTATTTCGGCGCAAGAAGGATTGCAAGCGTTTAAAAATTCAATCTATTCTTTTGATACTAGAGGAGTTTTGATTGGATCTGTAATTCAATTTCTTTGTCTTGTTGTCATCATTGGAATTTCAGTTATCAAACCTTGGGGAAGGCGAACAATCAAAGAGAAACAAGAAGCTGTTAGTTAATAGTCAATAGTCAATAGTCAATAGTCAATAGTCGAATGTTTTCTTTACCCCTCTAGTTTATTAATTAAGAACAAGTAGTTAGTGCTGCGCCACATTGATCTTCTCTAGTTAACCAACCTTTAATGCCTTTATATTCTATTAGCGCCCAGCCTCCTTGACAGCCTAATAAATTCACACTTGTACTAGAGGGAACTCGCAGGATTACTTGGCTATTTTGATTAGTTTTGGCATAAAGCCTCACACCTTTAGTACCATAGCCTGTTGTCGATAAACCTAACTTTGGTAAAGACACCCAACCAGTACCTTTATAACCAGCACTAGCATTAGTAATTCTTGCCCAATTTGAAACAACTGCAATTACATTAACAGTTTCGTTTACAGGCACTTGTCCTAAAATTTTATTTTGCATACTTGGGCCTGTACGCACATTTAAAGCTTGCCCAGATGAGACATCAACATAAGCATAAATATTACACTTGGTAGGAGTTTTTGTTTTTGCTAATACCATTTGATTGGCTATACCTGTGTTGATAGTTACACTGGCACATATAAGTGCTAATCCGGTAGATATTTTCAATAGTTGATTATTCATGTTTTTTTCTAAGATATGTCAATATTAGGACACCAATATCAACATTGATGTCTTATTTATAACTCATATTTTAACTCATAAATTTCTGCTTAAATCAAGCATAATATCTACTATAAATTTATTTTAAAAACTAAGTATAAATCATATATTTTTTGAAAAAATTTATATTTTGAATAATTTTTTTCAATTTTTATTAAGAGTATTCAACTATCAAGATATCCAGCCGTTTTGGCTAGTGAGTAAATAATTCGTAATTCGTAATTAGTAATTCGTAATTACTAAATTCTGAAGCAGAGGTAAGTTGCTTATTTTTTAATTTCTAATTCTTGAAAGAATTATTCCTGTTTTTTATAGGAATTATGCAAGTGTAACAAAAAATGACAGTCTTTTTCTGTATTAAGCGGCTCTATTCCTTATCTTCTGGACTAAATTTATCTGTTCGAGAGGCTCTTGCTTGCTTCCTTGGAGGAGTACAGTATGAGCTTAAAATAATATGCCGGTTGCGTAATTCCTTTTTTAATTAACAAAATTTACCAATTCATAGTTTCTTTTTAACCTTGATTCAGTACATTTGTTGTGAATATTTAGACTTAGAAAAATATTCTGCAAAAACTATTACTTCTCTTCAATATTTAGTTCCTAATTTAGCTGATTTTCCAGTTAAATCCATCTAAAAACAACTGTTAAGGAGACAATTCTTATGGCTTTGACAACAGGGGATATTGCTTTTATATCCTTCAATGCAGATGAAGATGGCTGGTCTATTGTGACATTTGTAGACATACCAGCTAATACAATCATTTACTTTAACGACAACGAAGCTACAAGTACAACTGCCTTTAATACTGGTGAATCAGCATTTCAATGGGATACAGGAGCTAACACGATTGTAGCTGGTACTGTAGTTCGTTTTAGTGCAATTGACGCAGCTACTCGTGCGGCATCTATTGGTACATTTACAGTTGTTGACGGGAGTAATATCGCACTGAGTGCGACTAACGAGACTGTATACGCCTATATTGGCACTAGTGCTACTCAACCAACCACATTTTTGACAGCAGTATCAACGGAGGGATCGACAAATCTCACTCCTGCGGGACTAACTAATGGAGTAAATGCGATCGCACTCACCAATAGCACTGACTATGCTGAATATAATGGTTCACGCACTGGTCAAAGCAGTTTCGCTGACTACAAAGCACTTGTTTTTAATAGTGCTAATTGGACAATTGATACCACTAATGATTATTCTACGGCAGTTCCTAACACCACAAACTTTGCCATTACTGGTGGAACTCCCACAGTCAATTTATCAGTTAGTAGTAATTCTGGTTCAGAGACAGAACAAACAATTATTACTGTAACGGCTACTGTTTCTAATACTGTTTCCGGCGATCAAACTGTGAATTTGGGTGTTACAGGAACGGGAATTACCACAGGAGACTATACCCTAAGCAATAGCGTCATCACCATCCCCAATGGTGCAACTTCTGGTTCTGTCACCTTTACTGTTGTTGATGATGCTGTGTTTGAAGGTACGGAAACTGCAGCAATCACGATTAGTAACCCATCCTCAGATATTACTTTGGGTAGCACTACTACTGTGAATATTGCGATCGCAGATAACGATTCTGCACCCACTACCCGGATTCATGAGATCCAAGGTGCAGCCCATCGTTCTCCTTTAGTCGGGCAAAATGTCACCAATGTACCAGGTATTGTTACTGCCGTAGCTAGCAACGGATTTTACTTACAAGACCCCAACCCCGATAATGACGATCGCACTTCCGAAGGTATCTTTGTCTTTACTAGTTCCGCTCCCACAGTTGCAGTAGGCGATTACATCCAGGTGAGTGGTAGGGTTTCTGAATTCCGTCCTGGTAATAACCCTAACAACCTGACTAATACGCAAATTACTAATCCCACAATCAATAACCTATCTTCCGGTAATGCCTTGCCTGCTGCTACCATTCTCGGTAATGGTGGTCGTACCATCCCCACAACCGTAATTGAAAACGATGCCACCAATGTAGAAACCAATGGCACCTTCGATCCGGATAGCGATGGCATTGACTTCTATGAAAGTTTAGAAGGAATGCGGGTGCAAATCAATAACCCGATCGCTACTTCGCCCACTGCAAACTTTGGGACAGGATCGCAGGAAATTTGGGTATTAGCAGACAACGGCGCAAATGCAACTGGGCGCACAGCTCGCGGTGGTAGTCTAATTAGTGCCTCAGACTTCAATCCTGAGCGGATTCAGATCGACGATCTCAACAATGCCTTAGTGCTACCTGATGTTAATGTTGGTACGCAACTTAGCAATGTTGTTGGTGTAGTTAACTACGACTTTAACAACTATGAAGTTTTAGTCTCGACTGCGCCTACAGTAGTACAGAACAGTACTCTTCAAAAAGAAGTCACGAATTTAACTCCTACTGCTAACCAACTAACAGTTGCTACCTTCAACGTTGAAAACCTCGATCCTGGTGATGGTGCTATCCAGTTCAACAACTTAGCTGCCAGAATTGTGAATAACTTGAAATCTCCAGATATTATTTCTCTGGAAGAAATTCAAGACAATAACGGGGCGACGAATGATAGTGTAGTCGATGCCAGCGTTACTTACCAAACATTAATTAATGCGATCGCATCTGCTGGTGGCCCCACATATCAATATCGGCAAATTGACCCAGTAGACGATACTAATGGCGGTGAACCTGGTGGTAATATCCGCGTAGGTTTCTTGTTTAACCCCAATCGTGTCAGTTTTGTAGACCGTCCTGGCGGTACTTCCACCATCAATACTACAGTAAGCAATATTGGGGGAACTGCGACACTTTCAGCTAGTCCTGGTTTAGTTGATCCGACAAACTCCGCTTTTAATAGCAGTCGGAAGCCGTTAGTTGGTGAATTTACTTTCAACGGTCAGACTGTATATGTCATCGGTAATCACTTTAACTCAAAAGGTGGCGACCAGCCTTTATACGGGCCAAATCAACCACCAACACTCACCAGCGAAACACAGCGCCAGCAGCAGGCCACAATAGTCAAAGACTTTGTGCAGAGTATTTTAGCTATTGACCCTAACGCTAATGTGGTTGTAGCCGGTGATTTGAATGATTTTGAGTTTTCCAATCCCCTAAATACCCTCAAAAGTGCGGGACTTAGTGCTTTAATTGAAACTTTACCCGCCAATGAGCGTTATACCTACAACTTTCAAGGTAATGCTCAGGCTCTAGATCATATCCTGGTAAGTAACAACTTGTTCAATAAACTCGATGGGTATGATGTAGTACATATCAATTCCGAGTTTTACGAACAAGATAGCGACCACGACCCCAGCGTCGCTAGATTTAATTTCCCCGCTAATCAAGCACCAACAGCAGTTAACTTGAATAATCAAGTTAATAGTATCAATGAAAACAGTGATACAAGTAGCAGAGTACAAGTGGCAGAGATTGCGATCGCAGATGATGCACTGGGTACAAATAACCTCAGTTTAACTGGTACAGATGCCAGCTTCTTTGAAATCGACAATTCTGTTTTGTATCTCAAAGCGGGAACTAGCCTCGATTACGAAAGCAAATCTAACTACAACGTCACAGTTGCAGTAGACGATCCCACAGTCGGTAATAGTCCCGATGCGACTGGTGGCTTTACTTTGAATGTCGCCAACGTGAATGAAGCGCCAATTGCAAACAATGACAGCGCTAATACTACTGATACTCAAGCGATCGCCATTAATGTTTTGGCAAATGATAGCGACCCCGATAATGACACATTATCTATCAGTAATTTCACCAATGCTGCTCAAGGTTTAGTCGTTAAAAACGCGAATAATACCTTCACCTATACTCCCAATATCGGCTTCTCTGGTACTGATAGCTTTACCTACACTGCTAGCGATGGTAAAGGTGGTACAGCATCAGCAACCGTAAATCTGACAGTAAACCTGGGTAGTAATACAATTACGGGTACATCTGGTAAAGATAAACTCACAGGTACTAACAGAGACGATATTATCTTGGGTCTAGCTGGTAACGATACCCTCAAAGGTGGTAACGGCAATGATACCTTGTATGGCGGTCAGGGACAGGATAATATTCAGGGAGAAAATAATAATGACATTCTCTACGGAGATGATAACAGCGATACCTTAAGCGGAGGGCTGGGTAACGATACCCTATATGGTGGTAGTGGTAACGATCAGCTGCAAGGCGGAGATGATAACGACAACCTCTACGGTAATGATGGCAAAGATAAATTATTGGGCGGTAATGGTAATGACTTGCTAGTAGGCGGTCAAGGACAGGATACCGTAACTGGTGGTGCAGGTAACGATAGTTTCTACTTAACTCGTAATAGCGTTGGTGAATTTGATAAGCTTACCGACTTTCTACCAACTGTAGATACTATCGTCATCTCCAAATCAGAATTTGGTTTGAGCCAAGTCTTAGGTACCCTAGATCCGAGCTTGTTCAGACTAGGTACAAAGGCTACCGCAGCTAGCGATCGCTTTATCTACGATATCAGCAAAGGTAACTTATTCTTTGATGCAGATGGAATTGGCGGTACAGCCCAAATTCAAATCGCCCAGTTAACGAACAAAGTAGCACTTACTAGTGGTGATATTACTCTAATTGCTTAATCTCTCCCCCAAACAGCCAGAGAATAATTTCTCTGGCTGATAAGCTAATCAGCTTTTAAGTTGCACAATCCATTGTGAGGGCTATTGACTGTTGACTGTTGACTGTTGACTGTTGACTGTTGACTGTTGACTGTTGACTGTTGACTGTTGACTGTTGACTGTTGACTGTTGACTGTTGACTGTTGACTTTTTGCACTAAGCTGAATTTTCTTCGTTGTTGTGGGAGAACAGGCTGGGATCGAGGTAGTTAATTCTGGCGAGGGGACTTAAAGCGGCGAGAATTTGCGCACCGTAGCTGCGATTAACTACACGCCCATCTAGTAATGCTACTATGCCTTGACTTTCTCGTGCGGGAGCCACAGCGCGTTGGAGTTCGTTTAAGGCTGTAGGCAATAGGTATAAACGGAACCAGTCTTGATGCGATCGCTTGTAGTGAGCTACCCTACCAGCTACTAGGGGGCTTTCTAAAGATGGCAAGGGTAATGTCGCAATAATTAACAAATGAGGTGGCGGTAAAACCCCTTGGTGTTCTCGCCAAAATTCCCACCCGCTAATTAAAATCCCATTGTCATCGAGACAAGTTTTTTCTACCTGCACCCGCGAACCAAACTCAGCCGCGAGAATTGCGCCGGTTTGCGCCTTCAGTGGCACATCCCCAATTAAGATGACTGTTAATCCTGGCGCAGTCGCACTCAAACACAACAGCGTGCGCACCTTATGAATAAACGCTGCTTGAAATTCTGGGGTGTTGGGTAAAGGTAGCTTATAGGGGATGTACAGTTGAATCGCATCTGTTTGGCTATCAGATGAGAATTTCAAACAAGTCACATCATCCAAGCCCAAGCGTTGACGGAATAGAGGCGCTTCTGTTTCTGGTTCTAAGGCGCTACCCACAAAAACTATCGGTTGTCGTTGCCAAATTGGGGCGACGATTTTTCCTAATTCAATGGGGGCGCAGTGTAAGGAAAATAAACCTTGACGACGAGCAATCGTAGCCCAGAGGAGGGGAGGAGATGCAGCAGACGTTCCGGAGAGATTTTCGTCAACATTTTGGAAGTATTGCCAGAAATTTTTCCAAGCTGCGGGAAGTTCTACTAAGGTTAACGCTGCATAGAGATGCTGTAAAACATCGATTTCGCCTTGGGAAATCAGATAACACTCATAAGGATTAGCTGGGTGCTGGAAAAAATCCTTTGTCAGTTGTGCCCTGGCAGAACGAATAATTTCCCCTTGTTCTGGACAAGCTAGCATCAGTTCATCCCAATCATGGGGTTGAATAGTTTGGGTAAGTTCTTGGCGTACCCAATCTTCCAAATCGTCCACCCCATCAATAATTGTCGGCACCCCAGGCGGGAAATGTCCTTCATCTTGAATTTGTTTGCTTAACCAAGCGGCTGGTGTAGTTAGCAGTAGCCCTTGGAACTCCGCACCAGGCCAAGCGTCACCTGTTCTAATTGGCTTTTTGGCTTGTAACCACTGCTGTAATCGCGGAATTTCGACTTTTAACAACCGTTGCTGCACTGTTTGAGAAGCCACAATAATTACAGGGCCGTGCCACATCAATGCTGAGGCGACAAAACTCGTGCGATATCGTCCTTGATAACCACAAACTGCCCCGACTTGAATTAAGGCGCTACGTCCCAAGCGCAAGGCGCGTGCTACCAACCTTGCCATCGTCAAATGATGGGGCCAGGAAGGGAAACCCGCCTGCGATCGCAAAAAGTTATGTAGTGACAAATGAACTTCTGCTTCAATCACACGCTTCTAATCCCATACAAAATGATTTTTACTTCCGAATAGCCCCATTTCCATTATCTTGTCATTAGTCAATTGTCAGTTGTCCTTTGTAATTGCCAATGACTAATGACTAATGACAAATGACAAATCACCAATTACCTGAATCATGCCAATTTACACAGGAATCTCCAGCGAAGCCTTTAGGCATCCACTGGATCGCCAAGCCGAGCAAGCTTTACGCAGTTTACCGGGATTTGATTTAATCGCTCGTAAATTTGTGGAATTTATCTATGAACGCCCGCAGTTAGTTTATCTAATGGGTAACACCATCCAAGTTGGGCCGCGACAATACTCCACTATTTACCAGATGTTTCGCGAATGTGTGCGGGATTTGGATATTTATCCAGAACCTACACTTTTTGTCTTGCAGAATCCCCAAGCAAATAGCTATGCTTTGGGGCAAGAAAATCCTTACATAGTCATAAATACAGGGATACTTGACTTACTAGACGAAGTCGAGATTCGGGCGGTGCTAGCCCATGAACTGGGGCATATTAAATGTGGTCATACTATTTTAATTCAAATGGCGATGTGGGCGATGAGTGCTGCTTCCGCCTTAGGTGAATTAACCTTTGGTTTAGGTAATGTTGTGACTCAAGCTTTAATTTATGCCTTTTTTGAGTGGCGGCGCAAAGCCGAGTTATCAGCAGATAGGGCGGCGCTGTTGGTGATTGATGACTTAAATACCGTCATGTCTTCGATGATGAAAGTCTCAGGCGGTAGTATCAAATATGCCAATGAATGTAGTTTACAAGAATTTATCCAGCAGTCCGAAAATTATCAGGCATTAGATACAGATGTACTCAATCAAGTGTACAAATTTCTGATGTACAATGGCGCACAAGGCATGATGCTTAGTCATCCCTTTGCGGTGGAACGCCTGCGCTATTTACGGGAGTGGGCAGTATCCGCAGAATACCAGCAAATTCGCCAAGGAAATTATCAGCGATCGCCTGCCTCTGGATCTGTGAATGTTTCCTCCGAAACTGCTGCTAATGATGCAGAAAAATTGCGTCAACAAATTGAAGAATTGCAACGAGAAATTAACAGAATTAAAAAACAAGAGTAATTTTAGTTACTCAGTATTTTGTATGCAGGTACGTTAGGATTTTCATAACGTACCATTTACTCTTTTATGCTCAAAAAATAATAGTTTTGTAATTGCTCCAATTATTTTATTATAAAAGATAGGTTGAATAATCAAACTAAAAATTGCCCTTTTTTTGTTTATTACCATTGTAATCAAAATGTAATAAATAAGTTTTATCAATGATAATTAAATTTAGCAAATTTCTCTGCATATTGACTTATCTAGTTTTGCTGTTCTGCTTCACATCTGGAATTGCCATAGCATCACCAGACACAATTAATAGCAAATCTCACTTCATTGTTGCCCAAACTACTCAATCATCCTCAGATGTTGAATTAAGCCCTTTACAGCGCCAAAGAATTCAGGGATTACGCCAAAGAAGAAACAGAGAAATCCGGGCTATTTTAAATTCAGCACAACGTGAGCAACTAGCTAAAGAATTACATCAAGGTGCTAAACTCAATCAAGCTTTAGAAAAATTAAATTTACAACCAGAACAACGAGAACTGATTCAAGCAATTTTGAAATTTACTAATCTCAAATTAAAATTTATGTTTCCGAAAAAAACTCCAGCAATTTAAAAAGGGAACAGGGAACAGGCAACAGGAAACAGAATGTTTTGGATGGGGATTTAAACCACAGTCAAAACTTGCTAATTGTAGAATTAGGGATCTCTTATACCATTTCACGAAAATCTTGATACAAATCCAATGGTTTTTACTTCTTTCCCCCTGCTCCCTGCCCCCTGCAATCTATTTGTATCAAGCTTAAAGTGAAACACGTAGGTTAAGGTTTTTGGGCTTAATCGAGCAGTATTGAGAGTTATTCTTTCTCTGTTGCTTTATTTTGTGCTGTCTGTTTTTGGCTTTGACAGTCGCGGCTACTTTTGCAGCATCTATAATTAATCTTGCCCTATGAGCGTTCGTTACCATGTCGGAAGAAGATATCCGTGCCGCGAGGCTGGAAAAAGTAGATCAGCTAAAACAGCTGGGAATGAATCCCTATGCCTATCGATGGGAATCTACCCACCATGCCGCACAATTGCAAGAAAAATTTGCTGACTTAGCCAGTGGCGAAGAAGTTGATTTAGAAGTTGCCATTGCTGGACGCATTCTAGCGCGTCGCGTGTTTGGTAAACTGGCTTTCTTCACTTTGCAAGATGAAACAGGCACAATTCAGCTTTATTTAGAGAAAAATCGCATTCAAGAAAGCATGGCAGATATTGATGCTGATGCTTTCAACCACCTGAAGCAATTGTCAGATGCTGGCGACATCTTGGGAGTCAAAGGCACTATCAAACGGACTGAAAAGGGCGAGTTATCGGTATACGTCAAACAATACAGCATCCTCACTAAATCTTTGTTGCCTCTACCCGACAAGTGGCATGGGTTGACGGATGTGGCTAAACGCTACCGTCAGCGTTATGTTGACTTAATTGTCAACCCTGATGTGCGGCAAACTTTCCGCCGTCGCGCCCAAATCACGGCGGGAATTCGTCGCTATTTAGAACAGCGCGATTTTCTAGAAATTGAAACGCCAGTGCTACAAAGTGAAGCTGGGGGTGCAGATGCACGTCCGTTTATTACCTATCACAATACCTTAGATATGGAGTTGTATCTGCGGATTGCCACAGAACTGCATCTCAAAAGGTTGATTGTAGGTGGTTTTGAAAAAGTGTTTGAGTTAGGGCGAATTTTCCGCAATGAAGGAATTTCTACCCGACACAACCCAGAATTTACCACCATTGAAATTTACCAAGCCTACGCCGATTACAACGATATGATGGAGCTGACAGAGGGAATTGTCACCACTGTTGCCCAAGATGTTCTCGGCACGCTGCATATTACCTACCAAGGGCTAGCTGTGGATTTAACACCACCTTGGCGGCGGGTAACAATGCACGATTTAGTAAAAGAATATACAGGCTTAGATTTTACGTCTTTCCCAAGCTTAGAAGAGGCAAAAGCAGCTAGTAAAAATGCTGGAATTCCGGGTATAGATGAAGCTCAATCAATTGGTAAATTACTGAATTTAGCTTTTGAAGAAAAGGTAGAAGCTAATTTAATTCAGCCTACCTTTGTGATTGACTATCCGGTAGAAATTTCGCCTTTGGCTAAACCCCATCGTTCTCAGCCTGGGTTGGTAGAACGGTTTGAGTTATTTATCGTTGGGCGGGAAACGGCGAATAGTTTCTCCGAACTTACCGATCCTATCGATCAAAGGGAACGCCTGGAAGCCCAAGCTGCGCGGAAAGCTGCTGGCGACTTAGAAGCCCAAGGTGTTGATGAGGACTTTTTGACAGCTTTGGAATATGGAATGCCACCTACAGGGGGTTTAGGAATTGGGATAGATCGGTTAGTGATGCTATTAACTGATGCTGCCAGTATTCGGGATGCGATCGCATTCCCCCTACTCAAACCCGAAAAATCTGATTCATCCCCAGAAGCAACTACTTAATCTACATTCACAATTGCATCAAAACAGTAGAGTGCGTTAGGCAAAGCCATAACGCACTTTGTTTTATCATTTAATCTTTTATTATCTTACTTGCACTCACTAATTCTCTATGATATTCCTTATAAAGAATAATTAGCTTGACATTCCCTATAAGGAATAATATATTGTGAGGTAGGAAGTGACCTGGACTTGGGAAGTTTATCAAGAAGCCAATGGAGAAATCCCCAAAGATTTACTTGCTTTTTTCATCAGGATGATTCCGGCAGAGGAACAACCAGAAAATCCACCAAAACCATTACTAAGTGCTTCCGAAACCAGGCGTTTGCAGGTAAATCTTGGCTACCTGTGCAACAAAGGACTAGCATCACTCACCAGTGGCATTTTTGAGAAGCTGGAAGATGATCTGTATGAGTTACGGATGACCAAGAGCGAACATAATCCAAGGTTTATCTTAACGGCTGTTACTCCTGAGCGATTTGTGGTGTTACACGCTTTTATGAAAAAATACGACGGCGCTATTAAAGAAAGAGACAAAGCGCCTGCGAGAGAGAGATTGCGGGAATTGCAGCAGAGGGAACATTCATGAAAAAGCCTAACTTTCAAGCTTGGTTACAGCAGCCGATAAGCGAAGACTCAGAGGTGATTTTAGCAGGAAAGCTAGAGTATTTGCGTCTTTATCTTACCGATGCTATGCGGGAAATACGTAATAAATCAGGATTAACTCAGGCACAGCTAGCCGAAAAATTAGGAGTAAAGCAAGCGGCGGTGTCCAAATTGGAATCGGCGTTAAAAGACCATGAATTAGAATCAGTGTTGCACTATTTACATACCTTGGGTGCAGATTTGCTGGTAGCCGTTAAGCAAGGGGATGACTTATATCAAGCCAGCGATAATGATGGTGTATTGCTGGTAGATGTACCAGATGTAGTGGTACAAAAAGCATTAGCTAAAAACATGAGCGTGCGGGAATATGTTTCTGCAGCAATTAAGGAATTTTCTAGCGAAAATAATGAACTGAGAACCGCTTTAGTAAAATTGCTGGAAAGTGATGATTTAGTAGCAGTGAAAGTAAGAGAGCGTTTAGGTACAAAGACAATTCCAGAAATTGCTATAGAGTTAGAAAAATGTCTGAGTCTATCTGAAGAAGACAGAATTTTTGCTGTTAAGAATGTATTAGCGGGTAGTGTGGCGGTTGGAGAAAGTAATCGCGGAAGCAATAATGAAATTGATGAAATTGAGTTGTTAGATTTAGCAGAAGAACTAGTAGAAAAGTTAGTAGATTTCATTGATAAACATAACTAAACATGAGCTTTAATAATATAGTGAAAGGTTTTGGTGTGAGAAAACCAAAAAAGAACCAAAATCAATATAAATTTTATATTGATTTTTTACATAAATTATTAAAGGTAATTTCAGCTAACCCAAATAAACCTAAAGTTGCTTATCGGTTGCTTGAAGCTAACAAAGATAAGTTGAATCAGGAATTTCCTCCAGTTTTCAGGCGCTGGTTAACAACTAAATTATCTACAAATTCTCCACAAGCTTATGCTACAGCAGATGCTACTGTAAAATTAATGCTTTTGTTGAATGAGTTTGAGCAGGGAAATAGAGTTGTTTGTCAGGAGATTTGCATTGCTGGTTATGAAGTTTTACTAATGTTAGTTACTCGTTCTCACTTTCCCGAAATATGGGCGATGATTCAACACAATCTCGGGGAATTATACCTGGAATCTTGGAGAGGAGAACGAGCAGAGAATATTGAAAAAGCTATCTGCTGTTTTTATCAAGAATTAGAAGTACACACACCAAAGCGCTATCCTGAACGATGGTTAAGTGCCAAAAATGATCTGGGAGTAGCCTATAGCGATCGCATTCAAGGTGAACGTTCTGAGAATATTAAACAAGCAATTCAGCATCTTACAGAGGCAATCCAAGAGTTTCCACCAGAACGGTTTACTAAACTATGGTTAAAGCTCCAGTATAATCTTGATAGAATCTCATTTGAAAACACGGAAGATGATATAGAAGATATTCAACAGGGACTCAGTCAGTTAACACAGAAATTATCTACACAAGAGAAAAACCCAACAGAATGGGCAAATATCCAACTAGATTTGGGTGATTATTACCATGCTAGTTATATAGGAGATAGAGGTAAAAATTTAGAAAAATCTATCCACTTTTATACACAGGCATTACAAGTATTTACTGCTGAAAAATATCCCAAAGAGTGGGGAAAGATTCAACAACATTTAGGTAATTCCTATTTGCATCGTATCCGAGGAGATGAAGCAGAAAATCTTGAATTGGCTATCAATTGTTTTACGCAAGCTCTACAAGTAAGGACGCAACAACATTTCCCCGAAGCATGGGCTAAAACCAAAAGCTATTTAGGTATTGCTTTTCGCAGACGTATTGATGGAGATAAATCGGAAAATTTAGAACTGTCTCTTCAGCATTGTCAAGATGCTTTACAAGTAGATATCCGCGATCGCGATCCACAACTATGGGCAGAAATTCAATTACATCTTGCTACAGTTTACGTCGATAGAATGCGCGGTTCTAAAACTGAGAATATTAAACAAGCTATTTTCTATTTTCATCAAGCACTGCAAGAATATACTCCAGAGCGCAACCAAGAACTTTGTGGTTTAACTCACATGGAACTAGGGATTGCTTATGGTGGAATTCAGGATGTTGAAAAAGCTATATATCACTTGCAAGTAGCATTACAAGTATGTACCCGCGATCGCTTTCCAGAAAGATGGGCTGATATTCAACATAATCTCGGTGGTGTTTATGCAAATCGCATCCAAGGAAATCATCAAGAAAATATTGCTTTAGCTATCCACTGTTTGCAGCAAGAGTTGGAAATATATACACCTAATAGGTTTCCTCAGCTATCCTATGAAGCAGGAATAGCCCTTGCTTTGATAAGTTCTAGAGAGGAAAAGTGGGACACAGCCATTCAAGGCTACGCCACAGCTATAGAAGCTGTCGAAACTCGTCGGACTTGGGCAAATTCCGAAACTAGCCGCCAAGAAATTCTAGAAGAAGCTATTGATATTTACCAAGAGATGGTAGAAATCTGCATCAACGCAGGACAAATTGAAAAAGCTTTTGAATATGCCGAGCGATCGCGCTCTAAACGTCTGGTAGATTTAATGGCAAGTAACGATCTCTACCAAAGCGACGAAATTCCTCCAAAAGTTAAAGAATTATTGCAGCAGTATGAAGAACTGCAACAGCAAATTGATCGAGAACGGGATATCCCAAAATCCAACGATAACCGCAGTCAAACACGCGCTGCATTCCAAGCTTACAACGAAGCGATCGCATCTCTAGAAACAGAAAAACAGCAAGTTTGGGAACAAATCAGACGCCTAGATCCTGTGTTAGCTGGCGAAATTCAAGTTAACCCTCTCAGCTTGTCAGAAATTCAAAACCTAATTGACAACCCTAATACTGCAATTCTCAGTTTCTACACTACCGATAATGACACCCATATTTTTGTCCTGCGACAAAATCAAATTACTCTCCACACTTGCACCCAACAAGGGCTAAAAACGCTACAACAGTGGATTTTTGATAATTGGTTATTAGTGTATGTAAATGATAATCCCACATGGGGAAGCCAAATCGATCGGTTTCTTGGCGAACTAGCTCAACGCCTACAACTGGCTAAACTCATTTCCCAACATTTAGAAGGTATTGAAGAACTAATTTTAGTACCTCACTTATTGCTGCACCAAATTCCCTTCGCTGCTTTACCTATTACGAATAATCAATATCTAGGAGATCAGTTTCTCATTCGCTATACTCCTAGCTGCCAAATCTTGGAATTTTGTCAACAGCGCGACAAGATAGAAAGGGGCGATCTATCATACGGTACTGTGGAAGATGCTACAGACGATCTACCCTGTGCCAGTTTTGAAGGCGAACAACTTGCCAAACTTTACAACATTCCTCACTCTCAACGCTTGAGGGGTAGCAATCAAGCTACTAAAGCTAATTATCGCCAGCTAGCTGAACAAGTGCAGGTACTTCACTGCTGTCATCATGCTGAATCTTGTCTTGATAATCCCCTCGCATCATATTTGAAATTAGGGGACAGCAATATTACTTTAGGGGAGTTAATGACACCAGGATGGCGTTTACCCAATCTCTCTGATGTTTTTCTTTCCTGCTGCGAGACAAATTTGGGTATTCCTGCGCTAACTGATGATATTCTCACTCTTTCCACAGGCTTTTTGTGTGCTGGTCCTAGAAGCGTTATCAGTACTCTGTGGGCAGTCAATGATTTAGCAACAGCAGTATTTTCAGTATTTTACTATCAACACAGACAACAGGCTAAAAGCCGTCCTGAAGCTTTGCGACAAGCACAACTGCAACTGCGCCAGATGAAAAAAGAACATTTGACAGAAATATCTCAGCAGGTAGAAGTGAGACGCAAAGAAGTTAGAAGTAAACGAAAACAATACTTCCCAGACTCGCCAGAGTATTTAGAGTGCGATCGCGAATATAGGAAGTATGCTGGAGTCGCACTGGAAATTAATCGGGTAAAAAATTCACCACAAGAGTTTCCCTTTTCCCATCCGTGTTATTGGTCTGCTTTTATCTGTCAAGGTTTACGATAATGTGCGATCGCACTTTTTGATTCCTTAACCGTCAACACGATGGTTTAGGGTTTTTGCAGGTTAATCGGTGAGAATGCTATAAAATAATTTTACAATTCCAGCGACTCACTCCAGTTTAGAGGTTTATCATTATTTGCACGCCAAAGATATTAAAAAACAATTAAGATTACTCATAGAGGAAGCATCTGTTATCGATCCTGGTTTAGCGAGAAAATTAGAAGATATAAATCGCTGGGTTAAAGATGTTAAGCCTGGTTCTTTAACAGCTAAAAAATTTGTGCTTTTTTTTCTGCAACAAATTATTCAAGATGCATTAATTTGGTTGGATATTCAAGCGTTAGAATCGCCGGAGGAGCAGGATAAGTACTTTGCGCGGATGACGCCATCAGAATATTATTGGTATAAGTATTTATTTCCCAAATGGCTCAATCAACCAGATCCTAAGTTTTCTATCTGGAAAAGAAAATTGATGGCTGGGGAGTTTCAGCAAGAGGATATCAATATATTAAGAGCGATCGCTACAGATGTTGTCCATCGAGAAGGGACATTTTGGCATTGCTATATAGCAGACTTTTCGATGGCAACTGATATAATTATAAGTAATAAAGAGCAGCAACCACTGTGTATTCAGATTACGAGCCTCTCGGATGAATTTTCTCAAGAAAAATCTGATAATTGGGAAAATACCTTACAACAATGGGGCATAGATAGAGGTTTGTTTTTAAGTTACAACCCCCATATTACGGATTTTGTCACTCAGCTAGTGAATATATCACTGTATAACAGCGATCGCCTAAAAACTGGCGTCTATTTAAAATTTAGTTTATAGTTTTAAGTCTTTTTCCTGTACTGTCTTAACTAAACTACACCACTATGGGGAAACAAAGGTCAGTAGAACCTCAAGAAAGATTGGAAACATTTTTAGAGCATTTAGCTGCAGCTAGAGATTTACAAAGAAATTGGATGACTTATGGACTTGATTATGTAGATAGGTATGTTGAAGATGTAGATGGAGACTGGTGGGAAAAGTGGGAGGAAGAAGAACAGCAGAGTTTTTTAGACTCAGTGATTGATTTTCTCAAAAGTGATGACTCCATAGCCTTAATAGTTCGCCAGCAGCTAGGTAATAAACCAATTCCCGAAATTGCTGAAAAGCTAGAAAAGTACTTTAGTTTCCCAGAAGCAGAAAGAATGTTTGCTTTCAGGAATTTTTTAACTAATAGTTTTATAGAAGAAAATAATGGTCATACTCCTAATAATTTTACAGAACTCGAACTTTGCGAGCTAATAACCAAGCTTTTAAATAAATTGCAAGAGATTTCTTTAAAATATCAGAGTCAATTTTTGTAAATAAAAAACTCCACCCACGGATTGGGGTTTAAAAGGGTGGTAGGGGCATGGCATTGCCCATACGTGTCAACTTAAGCCGAAAGCTATATAGGGCAGGCGTTGTGCAAAACCCTCTCGCCCTCATCCCCTAACCCCTTCTCCCCAAGGAGAAGGGGAATTAAATCTCTTGCTCCCCTCTCCCCAGGGGAGAGGGGCTGGGGGTGAGGGCGAAACCTTTTCACCAAGAGGGTTTCACTTAAGTTGACACGTATGGGCATTGCCATGCCCTCTAGAATATATTGATGTGCCGCAAATACAGGATATTCAAGGTAAATTAGGTTACGCGCTTTGGGGCATGGCAGTGCCAGTGCCCCTACAATCAAATATCATCTGTACCTTACCAAGTAGCAATCTGCTGTATGATTTAAATTGGTAGGAATTTTGACACCTTTCGCGTAGGGTCTCGTAAAAAAACGCAATAAATGAAAAAGGCGCGTTAACAAAATGCTTAACGCGCCCTGAAAATAATGTTGATAATTTTTGGTTGAAATAGTATTTTTAGGATGGGTATTGCTTACCAGATAAGGTTTTTGCTAGGCATTGCTCATCCTATATTACTGTTGGAAAATTAACCTAATTGGCAACTTCAGCCATTTCAATAATGCGTCCTTCGTAATCTTTAACTAAAAAGTTTAGGGGCTTTTGGTTGCGAATTTTAAACTTTAAACCGCGTGTTTCGACTCGCAGTAAAATCATTTCTAAGCAGTCGCGATCGAAACAGACATGGCGTTGCTGATTTTTAGTGCCTAAACTAGCGCCAGTAATTACGTGCAACTGAGTATTTTTCTTTAACTGATACCACAAACCTTCACTAGCATTATTCATACTTCTGCCAGCTAAACTCGAACCAGCAGACATATAAAGCGGATCTATGCTGGTTGCGCCGATGGTTTGTTCGTAGTTGTAGTAGTAATGTAAAGGTACTTCAGCAGCAGGTAAATCTAGCAACCCTTCATACAACTGTCGCGCAATCTCTAAATCGGAAACCATGACAGTATGCACTTTTGGCGCACTGGTGAGGAACATCCACATTGCACCAGCGTAAGCCGCCAGTAGCAACACCATAATGCCTTGGGTTGATAATAGACTATCCAGGGGCAAAGAAGGTAAAAAAGAGGCTAAAGTCAAAGGACTGAGCAGTATTGGTATCACGCTAGCTACTATAACCATGAATAAATCAAATATTTATTGTATAAGGGAGACGCTTTTATGATTGTCGATTAAGACTAAAATTAACTGTTTGTTTATAGTGTATCAATAACTTTAGCGTCTGAATTTTAAGTCTCACAGACAAATGTGAAGATATTGTGCGCTTACCAGGAGAGACTACATCCTTACTATTTTAACAACTATCAACTCTAAGTCTTATGCAAATACCGCACTTTCCCGAAGCTAACCACCCTCTAGTCAAGTCACTGTTTCATCAAAGCGATCAAGATTTGCTAACTTCTTTTCAAAACTCTCCCGATTCGGGGAAGTATTTCACGGCGATTTTTTGCCGCTATAGTCCCATAGTCTACACCCTGATTCGCCACTCGGCGCGATCGCCTGTGCAAGCAGATTATCTGTTTGCTCTTACCTGGCGGCATATTTATTATGAACTGAGCGCACTTGATTTAACCAAAAGCTCCCAACCAGATCAAGAGCCTTTAACCCTGCAAAATTGGCTGATTAATATCACCGCGTTCTGTATTAACGAAATTGAACTACCACCTACAGAAGCAATTCACTATTCTCTCAAGGCGACTTCACCAGCTTTTTGGTGTTATGTAGAACAAGCTTTAGAACAATTACCACCAGTTTTGCGGTTTGTAGTGTTAATGGCTCAGACTTTTCGCTGGAGTGAAACGAGAATTGCTGCTTATTTGCAAGCTGAGGGCGAAAATTTTACCCCCCTTGAAGTAGCCAATTTTCTTCAGGAAGGATATCGTATGTTAGAAGCGAAATTACCTGGAGATATTCGTGCTATTTATTTAGGTGAAGGTGCTGCCTAATCTTAGCTTAAGTAGAAGTACTGATAATTATAAAAAAAAGGTAATTTAAACTTGAATTATAAAACCTTCTACTTAAAAGCAAATTTCTCAGGTAAGTTTTATGACACAAAGGTATTTCTTACCAGAGGCTAGCATTCTCGATCTAAATCCCCCCCTGAAGTCAAAACGCGATGGAATGGGGAGTTGGGATTGTGCTATCCTCATCTCTAACAAGGGTGGCAAATCCAAATTTTTGGCTATTTGCTTGTTAATTTTGGCTGTGGCTTTGATTCCTTTCAAAGCCAATGGGGCGGATATTACTCAACAATTGCGCCGCCCGTTAAATAATTCGGCTGTGCTAGACTCCAGAGAGCAAGCAGACAGTTTATTACGAATCGGCGAGCAACAGCTATTGTCTGGTGCTAGTGATAAAACAGTTGATTCTTGTTTACAAGCACTAGAAATTTATCATTCTTTGGGGGACTATAAAGCCCAAGGTAAAACTTACGAATTACTAGCGAAGTCCTACATTCAGCTTAACCGATTTACGGAAGCTGAAGATGCCTTACGGCGACAATTAGCGATCGCGCGTGATACGAAGGATTTTCAGTCGCAAATTTTTGCCTTAAATAATATTAGTACGGTGCTGTTGCAAAAGGGAGAATATACCCAAGCGGGTAAAACCGTAGAAGATGCACTGAAAATTGCCCGCAATGTCGATAATCTGGCGGGTGAGGGGTTATCTTTAAGTAATTTAGGGCTAGTAAATGCCAGATTGGGCAATTACAACAAAGCGATTAAATTGTACGAGACAGCCTTAAATTACCGCCGTCAGGTTGGGGATATTTTGGGTGAAACCAATACCCTAAATAATTTAGGTGAAGCTTACTTCGCAATGGGAAATTACCCTGATACCATTGGTACCTATGGTGCAGCTTTGCGGATAGCGAAAACCACAGGCGATCGCATTAATTATTTAAGATCTATTGATGGCTTAATAGCAGCTCACAGTTCTGCAGGGCGTTATGAACGTGCTTTTGATTTATTGCAGCAACGCTTAGAAATCGCTAGAGATACGCAAAATTTGCGAGATGAATTCAACGCTATCATGGTTTATGCGCAATTGTACGAGCAGTTAAATAAATCTCTTACTGCCCGTCATTTTTACGAAAGAGCGCTGATAATAGCCCAAAATATGGGAGATAAGAAGCAAGAGGTGTTTTTAGTAGATAAATTGCTAAACATGCCTAAGCAGTGATTTGATTAGCAGTAGGTAGGGGTTCACAGATATTTTCACCGAGCAAAGATGATACAAATAAGCCCGCTCCTATTGATACTAAACTGCAATCTCAAACGTAACATTAAAACCTTCACAAGGGCGGGGAAACCCCGCCCCTACCACAATTGCGGATTAATATGACAAATGACAATTGTACAGACAAGGGTTATCGCGTCTCTAACAAATCACTAATTCACAAACACCGAGCCATTAGATTGAATTCTCATGGCTTTTATGTCTTGAGCTACGTCTGTGGTTTCATCTAATCTTACTTCCAACAAACCGGTTTCTGAAGCTTGGGCATTAACGGAGATTAATCCGCCGTCTGCACGTTGGAATGTAACTGTTATGGGCGCACGTAGACCTTGTAATATTACATCAGATTGTCCGCCGAGCGATCGCTCATTTGTATCACCAACAACTTGATAAGTAATATTCGCTCCAGTGTCATTTACCAGCCTGATATTAACATTACCATTTTCGAGTAGTGCGACTGTAGCAACTGGGCTTTGGGATGGAGAAGTTACAGAGTTAGATTGTGAAGGAACCTGCTGGGGTGTAGAGTAAGTACCGTAACTACCTGTTTGTGTATTTTGCTGGGAGCGATTGTAAGGTGCTTCGTTTAAAATACCGGGATTGGGGTTAAGTCCTGGGGTTGTTGTTCTTCCTGGTGTTTCTCCACCTACACCTGTTTGAGTTTGTGAGGAAACCCCAGAATTAGAGTTATAAGGAAGTGTTCCTTGAGCTTCTAACTGTTGAGTTAAAGCATTAGGCGGACATCCTTGGGGAACTACAACCCGGCTGTTGTGTGGTTCTTCGTAGAAAATTCTTGGACAAGGATTAACTTGGCCGCTAGGAGAATTAGGCTGTGGGGTTACAGGAACTGGTGTTTGGGCTAATGCTGGCATACTCATAATTACACCACCACAGATAGCGGCTAAAAACTCAGCAGATTTGCGAAACTTGTGCGACTTGCTATTCATTAGTTCACTCCTAGAGTAATTTCAACTAAACTGATTCGAGAATTTGATAAATCAGCAAATTAAATCAGGTAATAAATTATTGATTATTACCCTGGCGCATTGAATGCTTTTTATATTGATTTAGACTTACATTTTTACGGCTTAATCAACACAAAATTCAGCTATATAATGCATGGACAAATTATGTTTTGTCAGTTATTTAGCGTAATTCTTATTAACGCTTTTGATATTAATTTAACAATTATGCTTTGTGGCTGTATCTTACTATAGGTTTGAAAATTTAATTAAATTAAAATTCATGTTTATTTCTGAAGAGTGAGGAAATCAATCATTAGTTATAATTCAATTAGCTGAGATACTGTAATTGACTCATCAATAAGGAATTTTAATAATGGCTGAAGCCCTTACTACAGAAAACAATTTTCATTTTTTATGACACTTGCGTAAGTCCTATAAATATTGATAGCAAAATTAAGACTCAAGAGTGACAGGTAAAATAACTGTAAAAGTAGTACCTTTACCAAGGCTGCTTTCCACTTGTATTTGCCCTTGGTGATGTTCGACAATGGCTTGAGCGATCGCTAATCCTAATCCTGAACCTGTAGAAATGTCACAAGCTGTATTTTCGGTGATGTGGGTACGTGCTGGATCTACGCGATAAAAGCGATCAAATAATCTTGGTAGCGCTTCTGAGGGAATACCAATCCCTGTATCGCTGACTTTAACTTGTAATTGGGCACTACTGTAACGCAATCCCGAAACTCGATGAATTCCTTCGAGACGCGCCAATTCTACATTTACCCGCCCACTCGCAGGGGTGTACTTTAACGCATTGCCAATTAAATTAGTAAATAATCGCACTAATTGATCCCAGTTACCCGCCAGGGTAAACCAATTGTCTAGCAATTCGGGGCTAATATCGCTATTGTGGGCATCAATTAAATGCAAAGACAAAGTAATCTCTTTTTCTGCGGCTAATAGTTGCTGTTCTTCCACCACTTCTATCAGCAACGCATCTAAAGGACAAGGAGAAAAGTTATCTTTACTGATACCACTATCTTGTCTAGCGAGAAAGAGTAAATCATTAACTAACCTGCCTAAACGCTGGGTTAGTCGTTCCACTAATTTTAACTGTTGGCGATAATGTGAGGCAGCAGTAACTTCTCCTTCTGCTAACTCTAAATCAGTTAAGGCTACTTGGACGTTAGTTTGAATTAAAGTTATGGGATTTCTCAGTTCGTGAGAAGCATCGGCGGTAAATTGTTTCAGGCGTTGATAGGAATCTCCTACCGGTTCCATCGCTTTCCCGGAAAGAAACCAACCGCTAGCACCTACAGACAAAACCATTAATCCCGTACCCAGTGCTAAATCAAAAATTAATTGACGGCTGGGTTTGGTAACTTCAAACCAAGGATGACTAACACGCAAATAGCCTAATACTTGCCGTCCTACTTCGACGCGCTGGGTGACTTGGCGTAATAAAACAGGCGATTCTTCCCAACCCTCTTGTTTATAGACATGTACCGTTTCCCCTGTGCGGTTGCCATGTATGGGAATATTTAGGGGTGTAGTTAAAGTTGACCACAATAACTCACCATTAGGACTGAACCATTCCAAATCAATATGATCGTCTTCTACAGTCTCAGCATTATTACGGAAGCTGGATTCTATATTAATACGTAATGTATCAGTACCGCTATTAACTGGTTCGATAACAAGCGATCGCTCTACAATTTCCACTACATGATTGAGGGTATCGTCAATCCGCTCAACTAGGGTACTGCGAACATATAAATATACGCCACTAGCAAATAGTAGAAGTAAGACAGCAGTTACAGCTGTATACCAAACAGCTAAACGACGACGGGTAGCTTGGAACATGATTTATTGGGCATGGGGCATTGGGCATTGGGCATGGGGCGGGAGCATCCCAAATGTGCAAAAACGCCCTCACCCTATAAGGGTGGGGCTAGAAATACGAAGCCTGCCTTCGCAGGCTAAAAGTTTGATAGCCTGCCTTGGCAGGCTTTGTTGGTATAGCAATACCCTTCTAGGGTATTGCGTCAAAATTGGGATGCTCCCCATGGGGCATTGGTGTCAACTTAACGTGAAACCCTTTTGGTTGACAAGGTTTTGTCCTCATCCCCAACTCCTCGCTTACCCAATAAACCGCCGTCACCCTGGAAGGGTGCGGCTAATTGAACAAAGCCCACGTAGGTGGGCTTTGTAACGGTAGCCCCAGGCTTACAGCCTGTGGGCGGTCTGTTGGGTAAGCCAGAGAACTTAAGTTGACACGTATGGGTAATGCCATGCCCTCTAGAATACATTGATGTGCTGCAAACACTATTTAAATTGGCATAACTATTGACTATTGACCATTGACTATTGACCCTTGACTCTTGCGCTCAATCTCCCAAATAAATGCCTAAACCACGAGCAGTTTTGACTAGGGTATCTCCTGGGTTGACTGCTCTATATTGAGCGATCGCTTCGGCGATGGGGACGGCGAAAACTTGGCGATTTTGCCAGGTTACCATGTAGTCATATTTACCTTGTTCTATGAGGTTGACGGCGGCGACGCCAAAGGCTGCGGCGACTAGGCGATCTAGGGGGGAAGCTGTACCGCCTCGTTGTAAATGCCCTAAGACGGTGACTCTGGTTTCTGCGCCAATGCGATCGCTTAGTTGGTCGGCTAGGTATTGACCGATACCACCATATCGTGATTGTCCCAAGCTGTTAGTCATGGTGACGGCTGCACCTTCTTGAGTTTTCACCGCTTCGGAAACGACTATTAGACAATAGTTTTTGCCTTGTTCTTGGCGGTGTTTAATCTTGTGGCAAATGTGGTCAATATTGTAGAGAATTTCGGGAATTAAAATTACATCTGCACCGCCAGCAATTCCCGCCGCGATCGCAATATGTCCCGCATCACGCCCCATCACTTCTAAAATGATCACGCGACTGTGAGACGCGGCGGTAAAATGTAGACGATCCAATGCTTCGGTGGCAATGTTAACAGCCGTATCAAAACCAATGGCATGTTCGGTAATGCCGATATCATTATCAATGGTTTTGGGAATGCCGACTAAATTAATGCCGCCTTGTTGCGCCAAACGGCGAAGAATTGCCAAACTACCATCACCACCAATGCCAATTAAGGCGTCTAAACCGAGTTGATGGTAACCGGCGATAATTTCCTCAGAGCGATCGCATAAACTACCATCAGCCATTGGAAAAGCAAAGGGATCGCCTTTATTCGTCGTCCCTAACATTGTTCCCCCAGAAGTTAATAGGGGATCGACTTGATCTATTTCCAGTTTCGTCACTTGCGGCGGACGCGCCATTAATCCTAAAGTTGCTTGGCGAATTCCGAATACTTCCCAACCTTTTTCGCCAGCACAGTGAACTACAGATCTGATCGCTGCATTCAAACCAGAGCAATCACCACCACTAGTCAGAATGCCAATACGCTTAGATTCTCCCATATTTTTTTTACATTTCAAAAATGAAATTTTTTGATTAGTCTGAGGCGCGGTTTTACTTGACTATATTGGTAAGTCAATCTTCTTTAAACCCTTACCAATAACCAATGCGCAATGCCCAATGCCCAATGCCCATTGAGCATTGACAGTATTTTCATTGCACCGCCCCACATTATTTATTTGCCCTTGCTCTTAAATCTATGACAAACAATCCTTAATTAAACCGATACACTTGCAAGCTTTGAGCGCTACACCAACTGAGAATAAAGAAAAAACTATTAATCTAACTTTGCCAATATGATTCACGCAAGATGCTTATTGTACAAACATTTGCGTACCAGAATATATATTAGTTTTTTAAAGCTTTTTAACAAATCAATACAGTTAGCGATCGCTTTTTAACAAGTAATTTTGCTAAACTCCACAAAGCCGGACACCATTTCCTTTACTATGGTTGATGATGGGCGGCAACTTTGTGTTTTCCAGCGATCATGCCAAAATCCAAAAAAAGCAGTACTTCGATTAATCTTAACGATCCACAATATTATCTCAACCGAGAATTAAGCTGGTTAGAGTTTAATAGCCGGGTATTACATGAAGCTTGCGATCAGCGCACACCACTGCTAGAAAGACTCAAGTTTTTAGCAATCTTTACCTCGAATTTAGATGAATTCTTTATGGTACGGGTTGCAGGTTTAAAGCAACAAGTCGAAGCCAAAGTTACTCAATTAAGTCCTGATGGGCGGACGCCACAACAACAGCTAGATGATATCAGGTTTACACTCAGTCCACAGGTGACTAAACTACACCAACATTTTGAGCAAGTATTACGACCACTGCTAGCAAATAATCATATACATATACTTGACTATATTGATTTAAGCGATAAACAGCGCAATTATCTAGATAATTATTTTGAAGAACAAATATTTCCCGTTCTCACACCTTTAGCTGTTGATCCTAGTCATCCCTTTCCTTATATTTCTAATTTGAGTTTAAATTTGGCAGTTGTTGTCAAAAATCCGGAAACAGAAGAAGAATTTTTCGCCAGAGTTAAAGTCCCTAAAGTTTTACCCCGGTTTTTACCTTTACCGCCAGAATTGGGAATTCAACACAACGGTCAACCAGCGCACTGGACTGGTGTACCCTTAGAACAGGCGATCGCGCATAATTTAGATTCCCTATTTCCGGGAATGAATATCCAAGAGTATCATCCCTTCCGCATTACCCGCGACGCCGATTTAGCTTTGGAAGAAGATGAAGCCGACGATTTGCTGTTAGCGATAGAACAGGAATTGAGAAAGCGCCGGATTGGTGGAACTCCTGTGAGGTTAGAGATTCAATCGCAAACCCCCGAAGCAGTGCGATCGCGTTTATTACAAGATTTAGAATTAACCGAAAGCGATGTCTATGAAGTTGATGGGCTTTTGGGACTGCGGGATTTAATGTATTTCATGGCATTACCATTGCCAGAATTTAAAGATCCACCAAGACAGTCTGTAGTTCCTTCCCGCCTCCAGTGGTTACGGGAACCTAGCGTTAGTTCGGAAATTCCCGAAGTTGAAGAAGGAAAGGACTTTTTCTCGGTGATTCGGGAACGGGATTTATTAGTTCACCATCCCTATCAATCCTTTACCGCTACAGTGGTGCGTTTTATTACCCACGCCGCCCACGATCCGAATGTGCTAGCGATTAAAATGACCCTTTATCGCACCTCTGGCGACTCGCCTATTGTCAACGCCTTAATTGCGGCGGCGGAAAATGGCAAACAAGTATCGGTTTTAGTCGAGTTAAAAGCGAGATTTGACGAAGAAAATAATATTTACTGGGCGAGAAGGTTAGAAAGAGTCGGGGTTCACGTAGTTTATGGTTTAGTCGGGTTAAAAACCCACTGTAAAACTATCATGGTTGTGCGTCGCGAAAAAGACCGGATGCGCCGCTACGTACATATCGGTACAGGTAACTATAACCAGAAAACCGCAAGACTATATACAGATTTAGGATTATTTACCTGTAATGAAGAAATCGGTGCGGATATTACTGATTTATTTAACTTTTTAACAGGTTATTCGCGACAAAAGTCATACAGAGAAGTACTTGTAGCCCCAGTAAACATGCGCGATCGCTTTTTAGCATTAATTAATCGCGAAATCGACAATGCTAAAAATGGATTTACCGGGCGGATTGTTGCCAAAATGAATTCCTTAGTCGATCCCCAAATTATCGCCACTTTATATGAAGCATCCCGTGCTGGAGTTCAAATTGATTTAATTATTCGCGGAGTCTGCTGTTTGCGACCTGGACTTAAAGACATCAGTGAAAATATTCGCATCATTAGCATAGTTGGTCGCTTTTTAGAACACTCCAGAATTTTTTATTTCTATAACAATGGTCAAGAAGAAATATACATTGGTAGTGCCGATTGGATGCGTCGCAACTTGGATCGCCGCGTAGAAGTGATTGTTCCCATCCAAGACCAAGATATTGCCAAAGATTTGCAAGAAATATTAGGAATTATGCTGGCAGATAACCGCCAAGCCTGGGAATTACAAGGCAATGGTAGCTATATTCAACGTCATCCAGGCGATCGCGCACCAGAAGCCCATTCACAAAAAACTCTCATTAATATGGCCTTACGCTCAACCAGCATCGCCGCAAATCTCATTGACAATAAAAAGAATTCTTTCTATCTTGACAACTAGAAAAATTCTGTCTTTGAGAAAACTTTAATAAGTCCTCACAAAAACTCTATTATTTATTCTTGGTAGAAAGGCAATTATTCAACCATAGGATAGAGTAATTCCTCCCACTTGTTCCCCTAAACTATAAAGGTTATAGTACTTAGTCTTTTACTTTGAATGTTAATGTTGTCCTGTGAGTCTTCTACCTTACGTGTTCTTTTGGTTGACGATCACGAATTAACACGCTTAACACTACAGTTAGCTTTTTCTTGCCAAGAAAATATTCAAGTAGTCGGTTTAGCCAAGAATGGCCAAGAAGCGATAGAAATGGTGAAGCGCCATCATCCGGATGTGATTGTGCTGGATTTGCAAATGCCGGTCATGGATGGGTGGAGTGCATCTAGTCATATTAAAGCGATCGCCCCTAAGACACAAATCCTTGCTTACTCTTCCATAGAGGATGCAAGTTTGCAGCAGACAAAAGCCATGACTAGCTTTGATGATGTATGTAAAAAAGATGTCCCAACACCAGAACTGATAGCTTTAGTTAGACAACTAGGAACCCGCAAAGGTGCTACCTAAAAAAATAACTGAGGTAAACAATAGATGAGACAGCCAAGGATCTGGACGAACCAAGGCGCAGTTCAAATCTGGGGAATGAGGGACATGCTCTTATATAAAAGCGTCGGTATAGCTTGAGTTAAAAGCTATACCGACGCAGTTTTCATATTTGCGATCGCCTAGATAAACTTTAAATAGGCTTAGTTATTTTCTGTCTGAGGAATAGTGCGTTTAAATTCGTCCACCAACTCGTCTAATTCTTCCAAAGCTTGATTGACATCAATTCTTAAAGTTCCTAAATTAGGTTGTTCTAGTAGGCTGAGTAGGTAATCGCGCTTGCTTTCAACCGCAGCAATGCGTTCTTTTATAGTCTGTATATCCATTGTTTTTACATTCCTTAACTATCCTCAAGTCTAAATTAACGCAAAAAAGACGAGAGTGAAAATTTAATGGCTAAACCTAGTTAAGCTCATGCGCGTATAAATTGCATAACTACTAATTAAGATCTGTTTACAGTCAACAGTCAACAGTCAACAGTCAACAGCCATCACAATAGTTTTAGCCAATACTCTTCCCTTAGATGTGACTCATAGCCGATGATATTAAAATTAATGCTTTCAGAATTTATACTCACATCAGCCCATGTTACGCCAAATTTCTTTGGGAACACTCGGTTTAACCGTCGGTAGCATTTTAACCCTGGGGGGATTTATTGCTTACGCCGCCGATAATGCCACACTTAATCTTGTTGGATTTTTTTATGGGTTTCCTCTATTGCTAGGAGGATTAGCACTCAAAGCCAATGAATTAAAACCCATCCCCTTTAGCGAAGCTACAACACCCGCAGTTTTACAACTCCGCGAACAACAAGCAACAGTTACACAAAATAAAATTCGTAAAGATATCACCAGATATTGCTATGGACAAAAAGCCCATTTTGATGTAGCACTTGCTTATTTAGGTTTGAGTCCTACAGATGAAGAAAGACCAATAGTTACAGGATTAAAAGAAAAAGAAATTAATGGTGCTTACAGCTTAATTGTAGAATTTGATTCGCCACTCATAGGAATTGATGTGTGGCAGCAAAAGCAAGAAAAAATGACCAAATATTTTGGACCCGGAGTTAAAGTAGAAATCACGCAACCAGAAGAAGATAAAATTGAACTCACACTGATTACTACTCCAGAAAAATAGTTAATAGTCATTAGTCATTAGTCATTAGTCATTTGTTCAGAAATCTTAGAGGTTGTTTGAAAAGTTGTTGACTGTGATTTTAGAAACTTATTGATCCCCCCTACCCCTTTAAAAAAGAGGGTAATGAAAATCAAAGTCCCCCTTTTTAAGGGGAGCCACTGCGTTGCGGGGGTTCCCCCCGTTATAGCAAGTGGCATGGATTCAGGGGGATCTAAAATATTTTGCTACCAACGATAGGACTTTTAAAACATCCTCTTAGGCGAGGAACAATTGACTATTGACTATTGACTATTGACTATTGACTATTGACTAAAAACTCATTTTTCTAAACGCACTGCATACCATTGTAGATATTGTCCGGGGCCTAAATCTAATTCGCAACTCGTATCTTTTAAATATTGGGCTTGTTCTGCTAAACCACTAATTTTTTGCACATCAGGTGGTAAATCTTCAGTATTTACTTGTTGCAACATTAGCTGGAGTTTTTCTAATAATTCTGAAGCTGTTAAAAATTGCTCTGGTTGGTTTGTTTCTAGGACAACAAAATAGTCCTCAGCATACATTAATGAATTGGGCATTGAGGGTATATAACTGACTTTCAAAATTTCGCTTGTTGTTGGTAATGGCAGAAATTTTATTACCATCACTTTCTCTAGTTTAAGCTAAAACCCATGAAGCAATTCAAGTTGCTGATGATTTCATATTCTTAGCAATTAAAAACCATCGTTTCTGAATATTTGCTGTATTGAGATTATTTCTCAAAACTAGGTTCATTTTTGCTAGTGGAACTCATTTCATCTGTACTGCTTTTTTACAACTAATAATTAATAAATTCTAGCCAAAGCTCATTAAATCCGATTTAGCATCAGGGTTTTTACGTACAATGCTCAGATTATCTATACATAATATCTGGGGTTCATGCTACTGGCAAAAATCGCCGTATAACGTAAAAAAGAAAGGTAAGTATTTGAAGTTTTCCCCAAAATGACAATTTGACTGGAGCAGTAGGGAAATATAAATAATAAATTTCTTCCCATGTCCTTAGCTGGACAAGAAGGTATCAATAAGCCTTAGTGTTGCAATCAACTGCCTATGGAACCTCGTCATCTACCCTTTGCTTGGCTGAAAATAATTGAGGATTTAATCGTTCCACACCAAAACACACCTTTGCGGCAAGTGTTGGCAATTAGGGAACAATCATCTCTGTTGTCTGGAATAACAGCCTTTGTTCCAGCTTTGCTTACAGCTTTTTACTTAGCTTACATATCCTCTATCAAATCGTTTGCTGAATAGGATTGTGACTAATACAAAAAATTATCACTCCCAGGCGATTTGGTTTAAGGGGCAAGTTTTAGTAATTTCGCCCTTATCGATACTCTCAATTTCTGTGGAACGCAACTCATGTCAGCCATAAGTCCATTTTCTATTTCTAAGCAACCGCCCCTAATTTTGGTGGCTGATGATGATAAGACCATGCGAGTGCTGTTGCGTAAAGCTATGGAACAAGAAGGCTATCGAGTGGTCGAGGTCAATGATGGTCAGCAATGTTTAGATGCTTACGATACCATCAAACCGGATATAGTCTTGCTAGATGCGGTCATGCCGGTGATGGATGGCTTCACATGCTGTAGACAATTGCTGAAGATTGCCAGGAATAACTTGATTTCGGCATTGGCGAGTTTTGATACTGACTCGGCTTTAAACAATACTGTCATCTCAAAATTATGGGAACGGACGCCCATATTGATGATTACCTGTTTGGATGATGAAGAGTCTGTTAACCGTGCCTTTGAGGCAGGAGCGATGGACTATATCACCAAACCAATTCACTGGGCAGTTTTACGCCAGCGTTTACGGCGATTGTTACAACAAGCACAGGTATATAAACAATTAGAGGCGGCAAATCAGGCGTTACAACATATCGCTAACGTTGATGGTTTAACAGGGTTAGCGAACCGTCGCCGCTTTGATGATTATTTAAATACGCAGTGGATTAATCTAGCACAAGAAGAAGCACCTTTATCACTGATTTTATGTGATATTGACTTTTTTAAATTTTACAATGATAAATACGGTCATCCTGCCGGCGATGTGTGCTTACAAAAGGTAGGTCAAGTTTTAAGTCATACAGCACAAAAAAATCAAGATTTAGTCGCCCGTTATGGCGGCGAAGAATTTGCTGTGATTATGCCTAATACTCATGCTGTGGGTGCAGTTCATGTTGCGGCAGCGATGCAAGCGGGTGTGAGGGATTTAAAAATACTTCATGACGGATCTGATGTGAGTGAGTATGTCACCCTGAGTATGGGTGTGGCAACTATGGTTCCGACATGGGAATCTTCGCCCTCAGATTTGATTGTCAAGGCAGATAAAGCACTTTATCAAGCAAAGGCCGAGGGGCGCGATCGCATTATTCTTAAATAAATATTCTCTAAGCAAGTATATTTACTGAGAATTTAGGTACAAGGGAGACAAGGAAGCCGCTAACAAATGACAGTCTTTACCAGCTATCTTTAATTGCGCCGCTCTACTTACCTTTCTCAAAATCGGTGATTAAGAGGGATATACTGGCAATGTGAAGTGGAAACACGACCCACCATTAGGTACAGAGTCTACCCAAATTTGACCGTAGTGGGCGCGAATAATGCGTTGGCAGACACAAAGACCTATTCCATAACCTTCTGTGCCTTCATCACGTTGTAGGCGGAAGTGGTTTTCAAATATCTGATCGCGGTTTTCTAAAGGAATTCCCGGGCCTGTGTCCCCAATACTAATCTGCACTTTTTGACTCGTGCGGTGCAATCCGGTAACGCTGATTTTACCTGCAATAGGTGTGTATTTAATGGCATTGTCTAACAGATTCATCAACACTTGGTGGATGCGTTCTGGATCGCCATAAACAAAAGGTAAATCTTTGGGGATATCGGTTTCTATGTGCTGAGATTTAGCATTGTAGCGATCGCGTAATTCTTCTAATACATCTAGACAAAGTTTGCCGATCGCCATTTTTTGGGGTACTATTGGTAGCTCTGTATCATTGCCTCTACCACCCTGTAAAAGATCCGTAATCATACGGTCAATGATCTTAGTTTGGTTGCGGGCTTGTTTTAATAAATGGGCTGTCATTGCTGGTTTGAGGCGCTGAAATTGCCCAGTTTCAATATTGTAATTAGATTGGAGAGTTTCTATGGCGATCGCCGCAGCAGTTAGAGGATTCCGCAGATCGTGGGCTAAGACAGCAATTACCCTATCTTTAAATTGCAATTGCTCTTGAAGTTTTTCTTTTTCCTGTTTTAAACGAAAGATTTCGTCAGATAAGCGGATCAGTTCGGCAGAAGCAGCCACTGAATTTATAGTAGGTTGAGGGGCAACTACGCGATCGCTTTCATCTAAACGTTCTTGTAAATCTTCCTGCAGTTGCACATAGGTATCTACCGCCGCTTGCCAACGGGGCCACCAGTTTTTCAGCTGACCGATGATATTACTACCCGCAATAATTTGTCTGGGTTCTGGGTGGATTTTGACTAACGCTGGCGTTGCCACTAATTTAAAGTGTTCCGCCATGTAAGGTTGTTGCCCTACATCAATAATTTGTAGTTCAAATTGATACCCAGTTTTTAATTCGGTTAAGTAAGCACGTATACGCTGTACTTGTTGTCTGGACTTGGGACGCCCATCAACAAATAGTAACAGCTGAAGCGGAGCCTCAGAAGAGATCGGCTGGTCTTGGGAAACTGGCATGTAATCGTGTTTCAGCACTGGTAACAACCCGGCGACGCTTGAGGAAAATTTAAAATGGACTGACGCTTGTCGGTGGTCGTTCTTTCTTTTAAATTTAATATCTATTTTAGATTTTTCATACTCCCATCAGTCCAGGGCTTTTAAAGATGAGATACATATTTTTCAGTCTTTTACTTCCTTTTTCTTTAGCTTCTATTCCAGTTAGCAATCAAAGCCTTGATTATAGGTCTTCAGCCTCTGGGAAACAAATTCCGGCAACAATGCCAACAAATGAAAGCTTTTATACTACAGCTAGTAAGTTAATCCAGCAACAGATAAATCTTCTAGCTCGGATTGAGCAAGCTATGATCTCACCTGATGCCAATCAGATGCGAGCTGTGCAAGGACAATTAACTGTTCATACCAAGTTAGTAGATGCTTTTCTCTCCCGTCAAAATAAAAGCCCAAAAAATGTATGTACCTCCGGAGTGGATATCACTCAGAATTCTCCTTTAGCCGAGCAGTCAAATAGGTCACAATTAAAAATTTACTGCTCTTTGTATGCATCTAACCAAGAATTATTAAAACTGGCTCCGATACTAGATCGGTTATTGTCTCGGCGGGGAGAATTAGGGTTAGTTACCAGCCTACCCTTAGTGACGGGCGAACGGCAATCTGATCCAGTGCTGAGTATTGCACCACTCCAGTATCCCCAACTCGATCGGCCAGCGACACCTTTGGCGACACCAGCAGAGAATTTAGCTTCGTCTCCCCAAATAATGATTGGTCGGACTGCCAAAACAGCTATAGCTGAATATATACCACCTGTGCCACCGGCGATCGCCGCACCCGAAGACGCGCTCAAGACAATAGCAACTGTCAAGAAATTCTTGACCGCAGCTCAAGTAGAATTTCCTTTACCAAATCAATTTACATATCCCCAGGAAACTTCAGCCATACTTGATCGTTTTACTTACGACATAGATTCCCAAGAACCCCAAACCTACGCCACTTTTTTGAAATTGCCTCAGACTGGCATTTTCCGCGTGTTACCTGGTTTGGCTTACCAGCATTCGTTAAGTAGGCTGGAAAATCGCTTAACACCGACTGTAAGCGAACGTTATCCTTACCCCTTGCTAGGTGATGCTCAAGGGGGTTTTACTCCCAGTCTAGCACTTCAAATAATAGGCGATCGCTTTGAATTAGGGCATCAAGGTGTAGACTACAGTTTTATGGTAGATTTAGGCGATATTCCCTTAACTAAGTTAGATTCTCAGCTGCAACCTGTAGCCAAAACCACGAGAGAATTTTTCCTCAATTACCAACCGCCCAAGCAATTAGAAGAGTTACAAGTAGAACGGCGGCGATTTGTGACTGGTAAAGACCAGAACTGGAACTTAAACCAAGTAATTTTCGCCAGTGCGAAAGCAGAATTAAACCATACTTATTTAGTGCGATCGCTACAATTTCAAGTCCCAGATATGATTATCGGTGGTAAACCCCTTTCACCACAAGAGCGCCAATATTTAAATCAGTTAGAAAAGATACCTAGCAGCGACATCCTAGTTGCCTTTCGCCCAGTGCGACGCCGTGCAGATGGTAGTTACACCGTTCTGTGGCGCGTTTTACATCAATTCCCCGAACCTCAAATTGCCGTTAAGTGAAAAGGAGGTAGGGAAGGGGGACAAATAAAAATTGTACAGACGCGATTAATCGCGTCTCTGACCAATGACAAACTTCATCCCTAAGGCTTGAACTTTCAGGGGACAGTCTGCGCTAGGGTAGGAATTGACACTAGATGTGATAAATTCCTGTGCTGCCCTGTAAAAATCCAGCTGTTTTTCTGAGTTTGGCTGTTTTCCTCTCTTCGTTAACAGCCTGTGCCAACAGTCCTACCGCCAAGAACTTAGAACAATCTTTGGCGGCAGATCCTCAGTTGCAAACTAATCCAGTTGTGTTTGGTGAACCGAAGGATCAGCAACCGCAAACACAGCCAAACCAATCAACAGTTCAATTACCAGTTGATTTTCCCCAAGATATCCCTATATATCCTAATGCCAAGTTAGAAACAGTTACACCTGCAACTGACACAGAAAAAAAAGTCTCAACTCGCTGGCTAAGTGCTGACCCCAGCAATTTTATTACCAATTTCTATACCAATCAATTCCAAGCTAATAATTGGCAGATTAACCAAAAACCTAGCGATGATGTTGGCGGCGTTTTTGAAGCGCAGCGTAATAATGTACTGGTTAAGGTTTCAATTCAAGCTCAATCAGTCACCAATCCCGCGCCTAATCAGCCACAAACAGCCACTCAATTATTAATTGAGTATTTACCATCTAGCACGACAACGGCGCAAGCTACACCAACTAGCAGCCCCAGCGTAACTGAAACTAATAACGCCCAAACTTCTAGCGGCGTTCCTCAACCAGGCGATTCGCAGTTTATTGGCCCTGTACTACCGACAAACGCAGCCACACAGCCGGGAACTGTAGCTAACAGTCAAGTATCTAGTGCAACTACAAATACATCTGTGGTATTCACTGATATTAACCAAGCACCACAACAACTGCGAGAGCATATTCAGGATTTAGCTAAATTAGGTGTTTTATCTCCAGCCATACAAGCAACCAAAAACAACGCCCAAACAAAAACTAGCCAATTTGCCCCCGCAAAAACCATTACTCGGCGAGAATATGCTCGTTGGTTAGTAGCTGCTAACAATGCTATGTATGCAAATGATCCAGCCAAACAGATTCGTCTAGCCGCAGACAGCGCCCAACCTGCTTTTACTGATGTTTCCGCCAAAGATCCTGATTTTCCGGCAATTCAAGGATTAGCCGAAGCTGGATTAATTCCTAGTTCTTTATCTGGGGATACTACCGCCGTGTTATTCCGTCCTGATGCTCCCTTAACAAGGGAGCAGTTGCTACTGTGGAAAATACCCTTAGATAGCCGCCAAGCTTTACCTACAGCTAACTTAGATGCGGTAAAACAAACCTGGGGTTTTCAAGATGCAGGGAAAATTGACCCCAAAGCTTTAAGAGCTGTATTAGCCGACTATCAAAATGGCGAACAATCAAATATTCGGCGAGTATTTGGATATACAACATTATTTCAACCGAAAAAACCAGTAACTCGCGCTGAAGCCGCAGCAGCACTGTGGTACTTTGGCAGCCAAGGCGAGGGAATATCAGCTGTTGATGCTTTAAAGTTACAGCGTCCACAAACGTAATCAGGACTTACGCAAAAATTTTCCAAATCCTTAATTTATGGCACCGCATTAGACACGCAGTGGCTTCGCGCAGGGTAGACGCCAAGACGCCAAGAATTAGTAGAGTGTGCGTAAGTCCTATATGAAAATATCTCTTTCCTAGCCCAATGACACCACTTGCTTCAAGCCGAGAAACCCGTCCAACGCAGTGGCTCCCCAATGCCCCATGCCCATTTTCTAGCTAGGACTTGAGTTGATTGGGGACATCCAATTTTTTAAATACCCAATCAATTTGTAGTGCGAGCGTCTCGCTCGCTGGTGTTCAAAAACGAGCAAGACTTCGGCGTGAGCGCTCAGTCGAACGCTGCTCGCACTACAGAATTTGGTTAATTCATTTTTTGTAAGTCCCTTGCTGTTTTTTAGTACTTACGTACCTAATCGATCGCGTAAAGTGGGCATTCCCCTACCCACACTGATAATTTTCAGGATAAAAATTGAGAATTTTTTGTAAAAAAAATAGGCTGTATATATAAAACTTCCATAAATTTAGGCACGAAAAAGCATTTTAATTTATATTTGATTGGTACGTAATTTGCTCATCTCATCAAAAATACGTAAGCAAAATCAAATATTTGAGAAAACATGCTCTTTTTGGCTATTAATTAATCAAAATTCAGTAATTTCATTGAAATTATTCCCATTTTTTCCATTCATACAGTGCCAAAAATACCTAAGTTACATAATCATGAAAAAACAATTTATTCAGGCAGGATTTTTTCTCTTACCTTTGATCTTGCCAATCAAGGCAAATGCTGCAAGTATCACCACATTTAATCAGCTTTACGTATTTGGGGATAGTCTCTCCGATCCGGGTAATACATATAATGCATTAGGTCAAACATACCCTCCCAGCCCACCTTATGCAGATGGGCGTTTTTCTAATGGGTCTATATGGGTAGAAAATCTAGGAGATAAGCTAAATTTACAACCTACTTTAGTTACTAATCCGATCAATCCTACAGAAGGGATAAATTTTGCTTTTGGCGGTTCTTCTAGTGGTCTGGATAATGCGGTCGTTCTTCCAGATCCAAATTTAGGCATACCTCGCTTACCTGGAGTACTGGCACAAGTTCTAGGTTACGCAGATTCTTTAAAACAAAGTAACCAAAAGGCTAACCCCAATGCACTTTATACTTTCTGGGCTGGGGCGAATGATTTTCTATTTCTTGATGAGACAGACTTTATTACCCCAGCCCAATATGTATCACAAGCGTTGAATGTTTTAGCAAGTGATACTGTTGGTGTCAAAAATTTGATGGTGTTTAATTTACCAGATTTAGGAAAACTACCAGCAGCTAAAATCGGTGGTCGAGATCCTAACAAACTTAGCCTAGCAACCAAAAGTTTTAATTCAGCTTTAGAACAAACGCTGAATGTTTTGAGCCAAAAACCGGATCTCAATATTGTTTATGTTGATGCTTATTCTTTATTTGAGCAGGCGATCGCCAATAAAGATCAACTGGGTATCAAGAATATTAGTGATGCTTGTCTAACATTCACTAGTCCTACAACTTTCATCACTTGTTCTAATCCCGACGAGTATTTATTTTGGGATGAGTTTCACCCAACAGCTGCTACTCATAAGTTAATTGCAACTTCAGCACTAAATGCAATTGAGGCGAAGTCAGTCCCCGAACCTTCTCCAGCTTTGGGGACATTGGCTATAGCAGCTTGGGGTACAGCAGCTGCTATCAGACGCAAACGCAAACAGCCACAACTTACGATAGTAGGTCGGGTTCCTGGTGGACTATCAACTCATATAAAGGTTGAAAGCTAAACCAACCTAAATCATGCCCTCCTACTTGCTGATGGGCAATGGTGGCAGATTCTGGTTTGATTAATTGCGGTTGACCCGCCGCTTGGGCTAAAAGTTGAGCTTGACAAGAACGCTCCATTGTGATAAACCACCAAGCAGCTTCATCCACGGAATGACCGACTGTTAACAAGCCATGATTCTTAAGAATTATGGCTTTGTTTTTTCCTAATGTTTGGGCGATGCGTTTACCTTCAGCGACTTCTAAAACTACGCCTGTATAGTCATCAAACAGGCTATGGTCTTGGTAGAAAGCACAAGCATCTTGGGTTAAAGGATCGAGCAGACGACCCAGGCTAGCCCAACTTTTACCATAGATAGAATGGGCGTGAGCTGCTGCGACTACATCAGGACGAGCTGCATGTATTTGAGAATGAATCGCAAAGGCGGCTGTATTGACTGGGCGATCGCCTGCGATGACTTCACCTTGCTGATTGACTAAAATTAGGTCACTGACGCGAATTAAACCGAAATGCTTTCCTAAAGGGTTAACCCAAAATTGATCGGGATGTTCTGGATCGCGGACTGTAATATGTCCTGCAATACCTTCATCAAATCCAAATCGCGCAAATAGCCGGAAAGCTGCGGCTAGGCGTTGCTGACGATGTAGGCGTTCTTCTTTAACAGAAGCAAAGGTTGGTTGTTGAAAAAAGTTTGGTTTAGCTCTAGATATAGCTTGCATCTTGCTCCCTGAATAGATGATTTTAGGTAAAAATATTTATACTTAATTGTTAACTTAAAATCTATCTCTATGTGGGATTACGAGCAATTATTTCAAATAATTGCAGAATTAGTCATGCACCATTCCCCTAGTGGTGTGGAAACAGAAATTAACCAATTTTTACTTCAGCAATTTGCTAGTCTGGGTGTGGAAGTTTGGAGCGATCGCGCTGATAATATCATTGCCAAAATTCCTGGTAAAAATTCTGACAGAGCTATTGCCATCACTGCCCATAAAGATGAAATTGGCGGTATCGTTAAAAATATAGGCGATGACGGTCGGGTGGAAGTCCGCAAACTGGGCGGTTCTTACCCGTGGATTTACGGTGAAGGTGTGGTTGATTTATTAGGCGATAACCAAACTATTAGCGGTATTCTCAGCTTTGGTTCCCGTCATGTATCCCATGAATCACCCCAAAAAGTCCAGCAAGAAGATACTGCTGTGAAGTGGGAAAACGCCTGGATTGAAACAAAACTCACCACAGAAGAGTTAGCTACAGCAGGTATCCGTCCAGGAACCAGAATGGCGATCGGTAAGCATCGCAAGCACCCAATTAGGCTCAAGGATTATATTGCTAGTTACACCTTAGATAACAAAGCCTCAGTGGCAATTCTCCTGGCTCTGGCGCAACAAGTCAAACAGCCACCAGTCGATGTTTATTTGGTAGCCTCAGCTAAAGAAGAAGTGGGTGCAATTGGCGCTTTATTTTTCACTCAAAATCAGGTTTTGGATGCTTTGATTGCTTTAGAGATTTGCCCCTTATCCAGCGAATATCCGATTAAAGAGGGAAAAAGTCCGGTAATCTTGTCTCAAGATGCCTACGGCATGTATGATGAAATATTGAATGGGCAACTACGCCACTGTGCTAAACAGCGTAATATACCAGTACAGCTAGCAATTTTAAGTCAATTTGGCAGCGATGCATCGATTGCGATGAAATTTGGACATGTGGGTCGTGCTGCCTGTTTAGCATTTCCCACACAGAATACACATGGTTATGAAATTGCTCATCTAGGCGCGATCGCTAATTGTATAGAGTTACTAACAGCTTTTTGTCTCACTGAGTTTGATTGATGGTCAATCGGGAGGTAAAAGCTAATATCTTCTCCAGATAGGGAAGGATGCAACGCCTTATCTGTGAGGATAACAAACTGCTAGCCGTCAATATTTAGTAAAAAATAACACAAATTGCGCCGCTTTTATTCGTATTTACCGCAATGAAGGTGATTTTAATATTTTGTCTAGAGAAAATTTGTGTATAGAAAATAGTCCCACCATTTGCTCAATCATGAATAAATTAAAGGTGTTAAGAGTAATCTACGCATAATTTCTGGATATTTATTTTAAATTAATACCAATATTAGTTTCCTTAATTTTACGGAATTATTTGTCTAATTAGAAAGATCTGATTTTATATGATTTTTTCCCATAGTAAAAATGGTCTCTAAAAAGGCATAACTTTATATTGAGTACGTCAGTTTACAGTAGGGCTAACGACTTTTGTTTGACAACTGTTTTTCCTTAAGGATTTGAAGGCTAAGTATTTCCGCTTAGAAAAATCAAAACCTTTATTTTATACAACCTCTGGAGTTGAGACACGTTAGTCCTACTGTTTTTATAAATGCGGGCAAAAGTTGACACCGACTATTGAGGAATACAAATATTACAAAAGGTTGCATAGAAAAATTTAACAATTCCTTTAGGTGTATTTTGGACTGTGAATAAAAATCTGAGTTAACCAACTAGGAGAAAACATAATTGGCTAGTAAAGATGATTTTCTCTACCCGCGTAGTCGCTACTACGGTCAAATCCAGCCCAAAAACTTAGTTTTTAATGCGAATTTACAAGAATTTAGCCAACGCATAAGCTATATCTGTAATTTGGAAACTGGGGGAAAAATTCCGCCTGCGGAAGCTTATAAGCAAATTAAATTGCTGTGGAAAGAACTAAAACGCAGCAAAAAACAACTGCAAATTGGGAATAAAGATATTCTATAGCTAAATAGCAATTTTTTAAAGTTTTAGTTAAATAATTTAGGAATATGCCGTTTTGGCAATCTCGAATATTAGGCGATCGCTACAAAAAAGTAGCCCAGTGAATTGCGTTAAGCTATCTTAGCCCTTTGTTGAGTCTTGCTATTTCAGAGGAGCTTTTGTGGCAAAATTATTGATGCCTTCCTCTAAGGACAATTAACTAGGACAACTGAGTTGAAATAAAAGCCGATGACGGGATTTGAACCCGTGGCCTGCTGATTACGAATCAGCTGCTCTACCACTGAGCCACATCGGCGCATACAGTTCGTAATTATAGCATAGTTTTTACGCATGGTAGAAAAAAATCCCCAAAGTCGCCTAAACTCGGAACAATATGCTCGCCTGAAAGCAGAAATGACGGCTCCTTATCGTGGCTTACGAAAATTTATCTATGTTGCTTTTGGTGCTTCTGGTTTTATTGGCGCATTCATCTTTTTTTTCCAACTGCTAGCGGGAAAAGATGTTGAAAGTGGATTACCTAATTTCTTATTGCAGATAGGAATTGTCGCTTTGATGATATTCCTTTGGCGTTGGGAAGAAAACAGACAAAAACGTTTATAAATTAAGTCAAAGTTAAGCAATTAATTTGCAACTGCTTTTACTTTATATATGTTTATAGTCTTTAAATTACTTAACTTTTATTCAAATTTAGAAACCTAAAGACAGAAAACATAAAAAAAATCTTAGAAAAACTGAAATTAAAAAAATTTCTGAGAAACTGAAAATTGTTCAAACGGGGTCAGCCCATATAAAGACCCTGAACATAAATCCATAAATAAGGGTCAGTTAAATTACGAGACCCTATTTTAATAAAATTAGTAATTGTTAAAGCGTCAGGCTAACAAATTGTTAATCTTGGCGCTTTAATGTTGTACGGATTTTGAACTCTCCTAGTAGTCTGGCAACCCAACTTTAAGGGGTAAAGAAACGAACCGCGTTCGCGAAGCGTCTCGCAGAGAAGACGCGAAGTACTCAAAGAAAGAGGAAAAGAAGAGAACGAGAAAATTTAATGCACCCAGCAAAGTTGACTTGCCAGAGTACTAGTAGTCTGGCAACCCAACTTTAAGGGGTAAAGAAACGAACCACGTTCGCGAAGCGTCTCGCAGAGAAGACGCGAAGTACCCAAAGAAAGAGGAAAAGAAAGAACTAGAAAATTTGATGCACCTAGCAAAGTTAACTTGTCAGACTACTAGTTGTGAAAAAAAGGTACCCTTCGGGGTACTACACATACTACTATCTTGTCTAATAGAGTAAAAACACTGAAAGTTACAGCTTCTCAGTGATACACCTTGTTTCTTCATTAGCAAGTAACAAGTTAGTGTATTTATCCTTTCATTGAAGGAAATACTCATTATGGCAACTATTAACGGTAACAACAACCCCAATAACTTGGTAGGTGTATTTGATCCTTTATTTCCCCTATTGATAGATCGACCTGATATCATCAACGGCTTTGGCGGTAATGACACTATCACTGCTCTTGGGACTAACGATACCCTCAACGGTGGAGCAGGTAGAGATACGGTAAATGGCGGAGCCGGTAACGATCGCGTAATTGATGACGATTTTGTCAGCTTTGATGTTTACAACGGTGGTGACGGCATTGATACCATTGATTACTCTAGTGTGAGCTTTGCTGGTACAGTCACAATTAACTTGGCAACAGGGTTAACTAGCGTTGCTGGTGGCAATACAGAAACTATTCTTAACTTTGAGAATGTGGAAGGTAGCCAAGGTGCTGAAACAATCGTTGGCTCTAGTCTAAGTAACGTCCTCAATGGTAATGGTGGCAACGATACCATTAATGGCGGTGCTGGTAACGACATCATTAACGGTGGTACAGGTAACGACATCCTCAACGGTGGTACTGGTAGAGATACCGTTAACGGTGGAGTCGGTAGCGATCGCGTAATTGATGACGATTTTGTCAGCTTTGATGTTCACAATGGTGGCGATGGTATCGATACCATTGATTACTCTGGTGTGAGCTTTGCACCTGGAGTCACAATTAACTTGGCAACAGGGTTAACTAGCGTTGCTGGTGGCAATACAGAAACTATTCTCAACTTTGAGAATGTGGAAGGTAGCCAAGGTGCTGAAACAATCGTTGGCTCTAGTCTAAGTAACGTCCTCAATGGTAATGGTGGCAACGATACCATTAATGGCGGTGCTGGTAACGACATCATTAACGGTGGTACAGGTAACGACATCCTCAACGGTGGTACTGGTAGAGATACCGTTAACGGTGGAGTCGGTAGCGATCGCGTAATTGATGACGATTTTGTCAGCTTTGATGTTCACAATGGTGGCGATGGTATCGATACCATTGATTACTCTGGTGTGAGCTTTGCACCTGGAGTCACAATTAACTTGGCAACAGGGTTAACTAGCGTTGCTGGTGGAAATACAGAAACTATTCTCAACTTTGAGAATGTGGAAGGTAGCCAAGGTGGCGAAACAATCGTTGGCTCTAGTCTAAGTAACGTCCTCAATGGTAATGGTGGCAACGATACCATTAATGGCGGTGCTGGTAACGACATCATTAATGGTGGTACTGGTAACGATATCCTCAACGGTGGTACTGGTAGAGATACCGTTAACGGTGGAGTCGGTAGCGATCGCGTAATTGATGACGATTTTGTCAGCTTTGATGTTCACAACGGTGGCGACGGTATCGATACCATTGATTACTCTGGTGTGAGCTTTGCACCTGGAGTCACAATTAACTTGGCAACAGGGTTAACTAGCGTTGCTGGTGGAAATACAGAAACTATTCTCAACTTTGAGAATGTGGAAGGTAGCCAAGGTGGTGAGACAATCGTCGGCTCTAGTCTAAGTAACGTTCTCAATGGTAATGGTGGCAACGATACCATTAATGGCGGTGCTGGTAACGACATCATTAACGGTGGTACTGGTAACGACTCACTTATTGGCGGTACCGGTAATGACATCTTAACTGGTGGTGGAGACGGTCAAATCGATGTCTTAACCAGTGGTAGTTTATTCGATCGAGATACCTTTGTACTGGGTACTGGCGGTATATTCGGCTCCGTTCTCTATGACTCAGCAGGTAATGCTGATTTTGCTCGCATTACTGATTTTGATTTGATTGATTTTGTTGGAGAACCAGCAACTGAGGTAGATAGAATCCAGCTCAGAGGCACAGCTGCTGATTATCGGTTAGTCAATAGTGTGGTTGCTGGAGGATTCACAGGTGTAGGTATTTATGACAGAAACTCAACTGTCAGCACTACAGATGACGATCTGATTGCTCTTGTTCAAGGCGTTACCGCAGGCGCTGCTTTCGGGCAATTAAACCTCACCAATACAACTCAGTTTGTGTTCGTCTAATCCCTCTAGGGGTAAGAGGTTGGAGGCTTAATTTTCTGACAACGACTCAAATTATACCAATTTGAAAAATGATTGCGACAGATGGAAATCTGAAACGCTTATCCAATAGATGTTTCACAATCCAAAATCTAAAATCTAAAATCCAAAATGGTATTAGATTCCATGCTCTAATTTAAGAACGCTCAAAATAGTATAGGGAGAAGTAGCTAAATTTACCTCTCCCTTTTGATGTTGGGACTTTTTCAGCCCATTGCCCTCTCAAATTTCCGGTTTTTGAACTGTGGACAATAGGCTTAAGGGAGTTCCAAATAAAAAAACATCCCAATCATTAACTTGCCAAGCCCGCAACTCGTAGGGGCAGGGTAACCCCTATTGGTGTCAACTTAACGTGAAACCCCGATTCTATCTAGCTCCCATGCTCTGCGTGGGAGCTAGGATTTATGAGGCTCTGCCTCAATTTATCAGCATACGAGGCAGAGCCTCGCAATCCGCATTTCCAGCCGGAGGCTGGAAACGAGATAGAGAAAGGTTTTTAGCTTAAGTTGACACCAATGGGTAACCCCGCCCCTACAATTTGGGATAATTTATTTTCTGGAGTTCCCTAATACCAATTCGCCAAAATTCAGCAACAGATCCAAACTCACAAACCCTTGTTATATATGGATTTGTTAATTTTGAATTTTGAATTTTGAATTTTGAATTGGTATAACTACTGCTTACTGAGCTGTAACTAAATAAGCTGATGGAATGGCTGGTACGCGTCCAGCATTGACTAGTGCTTGGTAGACAAAAGCTGCTACTTCAGCTCTGGTTGCATCGCGATTAGGATTAAGTTGCTTAACTGTGGGATAGTTAATCACTAATTGCCTTGCTGTCGCTGCTGCAATTTGATTTAGGGCATATTTGGGAATTTGGGCAGCATCCGTGTAGAAACTGAGAATATTTTGGTTGTCAGTGGTTAAATTCAGACCGCTAGCTAAAGCGACTAAAGCTTGTACTCTAGGAATTTGTTGCTGTGGTTTAAATGTGCCTTCAGGATAGCCAGAAACAAACTGACCTTGATAAGCAGATTGAATTGCTGCAAAAGCCCAAAAATTGCTGTTGACATCCTTAAATTGAATGGCTGGGCGTTTTGCTGGCGGTGTGAAAGCTTTGGTAATAATGGCGGCGAATTGAGCGCGAGTTACGGGATCGTTTGGTTTAAAGGCACCATCGGGAAAACCCGCAATAATTTGTTGGGAAGCTAAGGCTTCGATATAACCTTTTGCCCAGTAACCAGTAGGCACATCATTAAAGGCTGTAGCACCACCAACATTAGCAGCCACAAATTCTACAGAACCAAAGATGCGCTTTTGATCGATATCGTTGCCAATAGCACTAATTTTATTACTAGTTGTGGCATTATGCACATCATAACGAGTGTTATTCCGGATGAGGTTACCACCAGGATTTTCCGTAGTTCCCAAGTCTGGAAGGGCGCTAATAGTCGCTACTAGCCCATCCCGCTTATTGTTCTGAATGATATTTTTGCGGAGAACAGGTTTAGCAGTTTCGGAGATAAAAAGACCATCTTGGTTTTGGATAATTTGGTTTTCGACAACTAAAGGTGTGGAAGCTCCGCCGATCGCAATTCCAAAACCAGTATCCTGAAATAAGTTGTTGCGAATTTCACCTTGGGCAGATCTAGTTACGGAAATTCCATTACCTGTGTTCTGCACAAAGATATTATTTTCAATTTTGGGATTCCCTGTACCTGTGACAAATACTCCGTCTCTTACACTTTTAGTAAAGGTGTTATTTGTAATCAGGGGATTAGTGGATTCTACCCACACAGCCGTACCCCTTGTATTAGGGTTGGTGATAGTCAAACCGGCGATCGCTGTATTGTTTTCCGCCAGAATTGTAATATCCTGTCTGGCAAAGGTACGGCTAGTATAAAAACCGCCACCTGTAACTATGACAGTTTGACCTTTACTGGCTTCATCACCGCGCAGTGTAATCCCTGGTTTCATTAACAGCGGAAAAGTTTCTCCACTTTGCTGGTTATAAGTTCCCGCAGCGAGTTGAATCACTGTCCCTGCTTGAGCTTGACTCAGTGCAAAGGTAATAGTTTTAAAAGGTGCAGCTTGTGTTCCCCCACCGGCTGTATCTGCACCGTTGGCTGGGTTCACGTAAATTACAGTTCCAGTGGCGGGAACTTGGGCTATAAGATTTGGCGCGTAGGCGTAGCCCGTCGTAGACATCGCTTTCTGGGGACTGGGATCGGCATTGACCGCACCTGGTAAGATTAAACCAGTGGCAATAACTAATGCAGTAGTTAATCCGGCTCGCAATGGTAGATGAGATGTAGGACTACTGCCAAAAACAGAACTGAGATATTTGGCGGACAAAATTTCAAAACCCCGATATTTCATTTTTTAAGTCTGTGAAGTGCTGAATTAGGTTACCTTAAACAAGGTTTGAGGTAGCAGCGATCTAGCTACCAAACCCATGCAAAACTATACCGGATTGTTAGCGAATGATCAGCTAAATTCTGAAATACGTAAGTAAAAAACTTTTTTTGTTTTGTTAATAAATATTACAGTGCCGAAATTAATAGACAAAATATGATAATAAAAACCAATAGGGTACGTTAACAAACTGTAACGTACCCTATTTATGAGTGAGATATTTTTTATCGGCAGTCTCTAGGAAGTAATTCTAGACGCTTCTCTATGTAAAGTAGAAGTTGCAGGAGATGAGCTACCGTCAACTTCATTATTTGCTAGCTAACTGAGAATATGGGTTTAATTTTTATTTAGTAAGCCAGTGTTTCTAAAGTTTCCCGCAAATAGCGCTGTACTTGTTGTTCTAAAAGCAGCCCTTGTAATTGTACATGATGTTCTAATTGCCAGCGTTGGAAGCCAGAACTAGCGGCGATAGCGTATTTCAGGCTGTGCCAAATTTCACTATCATCAGTAAATTGGCGATCGCTAGAGGTGGGAATTTGAGCCATAATTTCTCATTCCTTGGTTTTACTTCAAAATTTAGCGCAGTTCTCATTTTCAGACAACTCTCTGCAGGAGACAGTTTAAATCTGCCTAAGGGACATCCAATTTTTTAAATACCCAATAAATTTGTAGTGCGAGCATCTTGCTCGCTTTTAAACACCAGCGAGCAAGATGCTCGCACTAGGAAATGTGGGTAATTTATTTTTTGTAAGTCCCTAACCTTCATCGGAGTTTTCTGCTTGGGGTGGTTCTGTGCTTTTTTTCCTTCCCCATAGGGAGTGAAATAACTGGGGCAATATTTGATTAACCCGTACCCCTACGATGGTGAAATCCTGCTGAATCTTTTCTAAAGGTAATGGTTTTATGGCTGCAAATTCTGTGTCATTCGTCACCAAAAGTCTGGCTACACTCACGGGAATTTGCAAAAACAAATTGCTGGCTAAAAAAGCTAAAGCAGCGAGCAGTAATCCCACACTCCGCCATTGGGGTAGAAAACTAGCAATGTTTGCTACCAGTGGAGTAATTTGATATATCTGCCACAGCACCCCTACTAATAATATTGCGGCTAAAACGGCCAAAAAGCGATTTAAATTTGTATTAATTAAACAAAGCATTTTGCGTTGCTCTTCAGTCAGATTTTCTGGCTTGAGAGCAATGCCCAAAATAGCGAATATGTAAAAAGGACGACTCAATTGCATCCACAGCAGTGGTAAAACACCGATGGATGCTACTAAAAAGAGTTCCATCCATACGGGTAAGACTGGCTCACCTATGGATAGGAACAGCACACACAAAAACAAAAAAATCGGCAGAGTCGCCAAACCGGCGAGATGAATCCACAAAATCGGTTCAGAGCGAAATGAGGCCATATTTACATTTATGCCTTGTAAGTCATCAGTGCTGAGTTGTAAGTTAGCAGTTGGAATTTTGAGAATGAACTCAAAACTCACAACTTGACTTAGAACTCAGCACTAGTAGACTCAACACTACTTTGTCAATGTCAGAGTGCGACGCTTGGTAACCATTTGATAAGCTTCGATGATGTCACCTTCAGCCCAATCATGGAATTTATCTATGCCAATACCGCATTCATAACCGGCATTGACTTCGCGAGCATCTTCTTTCATCCGTTTGAGGGAATCAAGAACGCCTTCGTAAACTACCTTACCGCCACGACGTACCCGCAGTTTGCAGTTGCGGACGAGTTTGCCAGATTGAACGTAACAACCAGCCACAGCTCCCCGACCAACTGGGAAAACAGCACGCACTTCGGTTTGACCTAAAGGTTCTTCTACCAATTCCGGTTCTAACAAACCTTCTAAGGCTCCTTGAATATCTTCTAGGAGTTTGTAGATAATGTTGTATTCCCGGACATCTACACCAGCTTCATCGGCGGCTTGTCTAGCGCCACTGGCGTAGGTGGTGTTGAAGCCAATAATGACGGCGTTACTAGCAGCAGCTAAGTCGATATCTGTTTCGGTGATTTCGCCAGCCGTAGCTAATAGCATCCGAATTTGGACTTCGTTTTGCGGAATTTGTCTGAGCGATCCCACAATAGCTTCCACTGAACCTTGGACATCGGCTTTGAGGATTAAGTTGAGTTCTTTTAGCTCGCCTTCCTGTGCTTGGGCCGATAAAGTTGTTAAAGTAACGCGACCTTGGAGTAAGCGAGATTGACGCTGTTTGTCGGCGCGATCGCCTGCTAAGGTACGAGCTTCTTTCTCGTTCTCGAAGACCTCGAATTCATCACCTGCTGCGGGAACGTCGCTTAAGCCCAGTACTTCCACTGCAAAGGAAGGGCTACCAGCTTCAACTCTCTTACCTCGGTCATCAACCATTGCCCGGACTTTACCAAATGCCGAGCCGGCGACTAACATATCGCCTACCTTGAGGGTACCATTTTGGATCAACAAGGTAGCAACTGCTCCCTTAGCTTTATCCAAATGAGCTTCAATGACGGTGCCTTTCGCCGGACGATCTGGGTTAGCAGATAGTTCGCCAACTTCAGCCACCAACAGAATCATTTCTAGGAGTGTATCCAGGTTTTCGCCCTTGATGGCACTCACGGGAACCATGATTGTTTCACCACCCCAATCTTCGGCGGTGAGACCGTAGTTGGTCAGTTCTTGTTTCACCCGCTCTGGTTGTGCGCCTTCTTTGTCAATCTTGTTAATTGCGACAACAATGGGCACTTCCGCCGCTTGAGCATGGCTAATCGCTTCGATAGTTTGGGGACGCACGCCATCATCAGCAGCTACTACTAACACGGCAATGTCTGTCACCCTAGCTCCTCTAGCCCGCATTGCCGTAAAGGCTTCGTGACCGGGAGTATCCAGGAAGACAATTTGATGTGGCTGACCTTCATGTTCGATGTCAACATGGTAAGCACCGATATGCTGGGTGATCCCGCCTGCTTCGCCTGCTGCCACTTTGGTTTTGCGAATGGAATCCAGGAGGGTAGTTTTACCGTGGTCTACGTGACCCATGATTGTCACTACTGGCGGACGACGATGGAGATTTTCCATGTCTGCCAAATCGAGCATTTCTGTGACTTTGCGGGCTTCTGCTTCTGGTTCAGCAGTTTCCACTTCTACTTCTAGCTCTTTGGCTACCAAAGTAATGGTAGGAATATCGAGATTTTGGGTGATACTCACTGCCATGCCTTTCATGAACAGGATTTTCACAATCTCTGTATCGGCGACAACCAGAAGGTCTGCCAGTTCTTGCACTGTCAAGGGACCTGTGACCACAACTTTAGCTGGACGCTCGCGCTTGACTTCTACATTCTCTTGGCGGCGATTTTGGTCGCGGTTAGCTGGCGCTCTTTTGCCTCTGGTTGTGGGGCCGGCGATCGCTACAGCTGGTTGCTGTGTCGGTCTAGCTGCCTTGGGCTTGGGCGGGCGAGCAATTGACAAGCTTACTTGGACAGTAGCTGGTATTTCTAGCCCTTCTTCATCTAGTAAATCTTCATCTTCAAAATCATCATCGAGGACTGGCTTGATGCGCTTGCCTTTAACGCCTGCCTTCCCTGATTTTTCCTTGATTTCGTCAATAATTTCTTCTTCTTGCCACTTTTTACCACCTTTTGCCGGACGGGGTGGAGTGGGACGTTTTAAGTCCAGCAGATCTGGTGGCACTACTTCATCAACGATAGCTGCTGCTTTACCGCCACCGCCTTGCATCGGTCTGGGTGGGGTAGCAACTGGCATCGCTGCTACAGCTTCACTGGGACGTACTGGTTTGCTGGGTCGTGATGGTGCATCGCCAAATTGTCCTGGTGCGCCTGGTGGTCGATTGCCTCTATTTTCCGGCTTGACTGGTGCTGGTGTCGGACGAGATTGTTTTTGAGGTAAAGACTGAGGCGATTGGTCAGTTGTTGGCTTTCCTGCCTTGGGCTTAATTTGCTCCCGGTCTTCATCCCGCCGTTGCTGACGTTCACGCTTGAGGATCGGTTTATCTGCTTGAGTTAGGGACTCCGGCGCTTCTGCTGCTTCAGCTACAGGTCGAGCGGGCGGGGCTGCTAGTTGTGGTTTTTGCGGTTTTTCTGGTCTAGGCCGCGATGTATTTGGTTTTTCTTGTCTTTCGGGTTTTTCCGATTTTTCTGCTGCTATTTTTTCTGTCGGCTGAGGTTGAGGCTTGCGCTCTGCGTCTGTGACAGCTGGTTGCTGTGGGTTCTCAGACACATTTCGGGGTACAGGTCGAGTTGGTGCCGTCGGCTGCATGGGCGAGACTGGTGTGGCAAAAGGCTTTGGAGGAGAGGGAGGATTAGCTTCAGAAGAAGCAAGTTGGTTATTGATTGCAACTGACGCCTCTGGGGCGTTGGATGTAGGATTTCTCAATATTTTGGGTTTACGAATTTCCAAAATTTGTTGTTTGTGGGGTGCGGCTGGTCGATTTTTCGAGCCAGCTTGTGAACTGTTGGGATGATTGGATATATTTTCTTTTTTTGCCGAACTACTCGTAGTTGCGAGTTTTTCCGCAGCTGAACGAATGCGTTCGGCTTCCGAGTCTGAAATTGTACTGCTATGGCTTTTGACCGCGATGTTGAGCTGGTCGCATATTGCTAATAGCTCTTTGTTATCCAAATTTAATTCCTTTGATAAGTCATAGATTCTAACTTTGCCGTTGTTCATGCACTCTTCCCCTTTAATTTACAGTTTTAGCGGATGGTTGCCTGGTTTGTGACATCTCCATCCTTTGATTACTGTTTTTTGGTTGCCGTTTAGATTTTTGCCGTGCCTCCAATAAGGAAAGAGAGATGTCTCGGTTAATCTTGGCATCCCCACCCAAAATGATGGTTGACGCCGAACCGCGCAATAGCGCTACCAGTTTGCCATTCTGTAGTTTTTTGTTTTGCTGATTCTGAGTCTTCCACAACACAATCGAGTAAAACTTGTTGGGAGTATTGCTCCACCTCTCACCAGATTGTATGAGAGCCGTTTCTCAACTACACCCCTTTACTATTTTGGCACTAACCCAAGCATTCTAGAGAGATGATGTTGCTAGCCTAAGTTCGGCTATTAGCAAAACTCACTAGAGATTACCGTCACAAATTTCTTTAACTAGAATTTGATGACTGGTGATTGCTTTTGGCTAGACGCTGCCACAATGTTTGGTACAGTGTTTCTGGCACTGTTGCATGTAGCGATCGCCCTAGTCGATTTTTTTTCTGAGCCGCTTGCAGGCAGCTAGTTTGCGGGCATATATAGGCAGAACGCCCCATGCCCTCATCTAATTGTACCGTTCTCGACTCAAAGACGCGGACAATCCGCCAAAACTCTTCTTTTAGTGCTACTCGGCGACAACTTATACATCGCCGATAATTTGGTTTCATTTATTTTGTGCTACCTCACTTTAGCAGTTTGGTTAAAAAATAGAGGTTGCCCATCTATTTTTGCTTTTACCAAGGTTGCTAAATGTCAGGTAATTTCTATAAACTTCCTGTAAAGAATCTTACCAAAACTCCATAAAATTACTAAACTACTCGTCATCATTTTTATCAAAAGAGTCATCTTCTAATTCTAATTCTTCCTGATTTTCATCATCTTCTAGTTCTTCTAGTTCTTCTAATTCTTCTAGTTCTTCTAATTCCTCTTCATCCTCTAATTCTTCTTCATCCTCTAACTCTTCTTGTTCTGCTTGATATTTAGCACGAGATGCCAGGAATTTAGCATCTTCTGCGGCATGGTCGTATTTTGCTTTATCTTTGATGTCAATCTTCCAACCAGTTAAACGTGCTGCTAATCGGACGTTTTGCCCTTCTTTACCAATTGCCAAGCTGAGTTGGTCTTCAGCTACTAGTACATGGGTTTGCCGAGTTTCTGGGTCCATGAGGCGTACTTCATCTACCCTGGCTGGACTGAGCGCATTAGCAATGTAGGTAGCTGGGTCTGGAGACCAGCGAATGACATCGATTTTTTCACCTCGTAATTCGTTAACTACCACTTGAATCCGCGATCCCCGCGCGCCGATACAAGCGCCGACTGGATCGACATCGCGATCGAGGGTATCAACAGCAATTTTAGTCCGAGGGCCTACGTAACGGGAAGGGGGATTAGCTTCTCTAGCTACGGCGACAATCCGCACAACTTCATCTTCAATTTCGGGGACTTCGTTAGCGAATAAATAAACTACTAAACCCGCATCAGCGCGGGATACCAATAATTGCGGGCCTCTTTGCTGTCCTTGAGAAACTTTTTTCAGATATACCTTAAATGTAGCGTTGGCTCGGTAATTATCATTAGGTAATTGTTCGCGTTTCGGTAATTCTGCTTCTACTTCTGGTTGACCAAAGCCACTGCTGACAGCCAAAATTACTGATTGACGCTCAAACCGCAAGACTCTGGCTTGTAAAACTGTACTTTCTAAGTCTTGGAATTCTTCTTGCACCATCTGGCGCTGTTGATCCCGCAATTTTTGCGCCAATACTTGCTTGGTTTGCATCGCCGCCATCCGCCCAAATTCACCTTGGTCTGGGGTGACATCTAACACTACAGAATCGCCTAACTGAGCTTCTGGTGCTACTTGTTGCACTTCATCTAAGGATATTTGATGATCGGTATTACTAACTTCTTCAACTATAGTTTTTGTAGACAGAACACGAAAACCTTCACCTTCAATATCTAGTTCAACTTCAAAGTTATCAAAGTAATCTTCATCAAATTGTTTGCGCTCTAAATTTTGGGCACGACGGTAGCGTTCGTAACCTTTAAGTAAGGCTTCTCTAATTGCTGATTGCACTGCCAGCCGAGGTAAATTGCGTTCGCGACTGATACTTTCAATTAAATCTTTTAATCCAGGTAAACTAACCATTGACATAAAATAATCTCCTTTAAAAATTAAGGAATAGGGATTAGGTACTAGGGATTAGGGACTAGGGGATAGGGATAAGAGAATAGAGATTAGAGACTAGATAATATGTAGTAACAACTACACATAAGAGACTAAGGATTAGAGAAAACATTTACTCTAGTCCCTAGCCTCTCGCCTCTAGCCTCTAGTCTCTAGCCTCTATCCCCTTGGTTATCGGGGTTCGTCCAGCTGTACCCTAGTGATGAGAGTACGGGGAATTTCGACTACACGACCTTTTTGGTTTAAATAAACCGTTTGCTCATCCCGGCGAATCAACTGACCTGTCCACTCTTGCTGTCCGTCGTGGGGTGGATAAGTGGAAACGATTACAGGAAATCCTTTGAAAGAAATAAATTCCCTGTCTGTCGCCAGTTGTCGCGAAATACCAGGACTAGACACTTCCAAGACATAAGTATCTGGAATAATCTCCACCGCATCTAAGGAAGCTTCTAAAGCACGGCTCATGCGTTCGCAATCATCTAATCCAGTATCTTGCTGGGGATTACGAATATCTACCCGTAAAATTGGTGGACGTTGGTTAGTATGAAAAACCACGCCAACAATTTCTAATCCCAGTTCTTCCGCTACTGGTGTCGCCAATTCAATAATTTGTGGGACTAAGGGATGAGTCATGCAAAAATCCAATAAAAAAAGTGGGCTTCGACCCACTTCCTGCGATAGGGATATCTTCCAAGAAGTCTTGTGCCGAACTCAAAAAAGTTCGACTCTGATCTGAGTTTAGCGCATTTCTTTTGAAGGTGGTCAATGGTCATTAGTCAATGGTCATTAGTCATTTGTCATTGGTCATTTGTCTTCGTTGTCTCCCTTATCCTCCTTGTCTCCCTTGTCCCCCTTCCCTGTTCACTTACTGATCTCGCCTAGCTAGGGCGCTACTTTCTACTGCTGGGGGGAATGGAACTCTGGTACGTAGTTGTCTGGTTTGCTCGACGATTTGGTCTATGTCTTCTTGGGATAGGCGCTGAACATAGTTGAGTTTGACTTCTTCTAAAAAGTCGAATAGCAAACTTTGCAGTTCTGTAAGTACTTGTTTTTTCTGGATTTCTGAACCTAAGGCTTGGCTGAAGCGTTCTACGAGTTTGCTGGTGAGTTTTGCGCCAACGGGATCTTCGACGGCGCTGACTAGGGCATTATATAAACTAGTGGTGATTTGGGTGGCTAGTTGCTCGCTGAGTTGGGTTTGGGTTTGTCCTACGCCGGGGAGTGTTTGCAAGTTACGGTACATGGGTACTTGCTGAAAGGCTGTGTTGATGTTGTGGCGTAAAATGGCGGTAATTTCTGGTTGAATTTGCGGTAATACTTGGTAAACGACGGTTTGGACTAAAATTCCGGCGATCGCTTCTATCTCATTAACATTATTTATATCTATATATGGACGCAAATTCTCTTGTTGTTTGAGCCAATTTGTAAATTCACCTCGCTGAATAGATCCCTGAATTTGGTTAATTACCCTAATTACTACAATTTCTGTGATTTCTTCGGCAAAATTGGCGACGATTCCTTGATTAATTTGTCGCCACACTGGACGTAAATTTACTAACCGCGCTTGATCTAGACGAATCACTACGGGGATCGCTCGCAACCATCGCCAAAATGGTAGCAATAATAATAAATCGTACCAACGCCACAATACAGCATCTAACCAGTTAAAACCTGGATGGCTGCGTTTTATCAAAAAGCTGCGGACTAATAACTCGAAAGCAAATAAACCGATAAAGGGTATGTCAATTAGCCAAAAATTATCCAGTAAATCTCCATCTTCACCAATGCGGCGATAGTAGTTTGTGGCTATTAAGGGACGAAGATTTTGCTTGAAAAAAATAATTTCGGAATTCCAACCCTTTTGCGATAAATAAGCCTGACTCCAAAAAGTTCTAAATGCTTGTTTAGCGGATTCTTGACCGACGCGATCGCGCATTCGGTTTTTTATTTTTTCTAAGGTACCACTTTTACCCACACCAGCAAAGGGATTGCTTTCTATTATCTCGATGCTCAGACTGCTAATTTCTTCTAGCTTGGCTTTTACCTGAGGTGACTGTAACCCTGTCTGGCTTACCTGTTCTTCTAATGCGTCTACGGCTTTAAGATAATTATTGGTTTCTCGATGGGGTTCAATTCCCTTAATGGGGTCATAAATTTGGGTAATTTGCGGTAATTTTCGTAAATAAAAATCACGCCAAGGTACGTAACTTAAATTAAACAAAACTAAGCATAAATTTACAGTGGCAGTAATTGCCATCAATCTTTCAAAATACAGTTGCGATCGCTTTAAAGGTTTGGAATCTACCATTTTTAAGTAATTATTTATACTCTAATTGTGTAGAAAATTTTAACTTCTATAGTTTTAGGACTTTTTAGAGGTCAGCGCAACTGTTAAAAAATATTTCTAACGAAGGATGAAAATATATTCATATTTTATTAAATAAATTAACCTATCAAAGTATTTTTAATCAAAAATCATTAATCATAATCAAAACAGATGTTAAAGAAACTTAAAATGCATCTGTACGCCTCTTCGATTCGGCTGATTTCAACCAAAGGAGTTTCAATTTATGTGGTGTGGCTTTGGAAAATCAAGTATTAGCATTGTGACTGCTTGCCTGGTAACTGCAACTGTAGTATCTTCAAGTGCTTCTTTTGCTGCGCGCCAGCGTAACTATACCCCACAGGAATTTCGTTCTGTGTTGCGCGGTTTGGGCTATAAGATAACTGTAAACAATTCACCCCTGACGGATAACGAAGCAAAACAAGCAATCCGTGAATTTCAGAAAGGTTACAAGTTAGGTGTGGATGGGATAGCCGGGCCAAAAACTCAAGATTGGGCGGCGCAGATAATGCAAATTTTGCAAGCAAATTTAAATGTAGTAGTGAAGCCGACAAAACCCCTACCCCGCGATCAATTTTATGGGCCTCAAACAGAAGCGGCGGTAAAGGAAGCTCAGAAAAAATTCCAGTTAAAAGAAACCGGGATTGCTGATTTAGTATTCCGTCAAAAGCTGAATGCAGAGGCTAAGTCAGCTATCGGTGGCTCGGAACCCAAGCCATCGCCTACACCGACGGCTAAACCAACTACTAAACCAAGAACGACAACACCATCACCATCGCCATCACCGACAGCATCCCCGTCGCCGACAGCATCACCATCACCATCGCCATCGCCATCGCCATCGCCGACAGCATCACCATCACCATCACCATCGCCGACAGCATCGCCATCGCCAACATCTTCACCTACAAGCTAGACTTTTTTCTACTTTACCAATTTCAACTTTTTTGAGTTGGTTCTTCTAAAGGTCTGCCTTTAGGTGATGGTAACATTGGCCGACGGTCATCATAAGGCATGGGAATATACTGAACTGTGGGTCTACCTCCTTGTGGTTGAGGATACAGATCCATGAGTTCATAAATAGAATGGGGCAATCCAACCGTAACGGGTAGCCCCATTTCTGTTGCTTCCTCTACGGTAATGGGGTAGTCGTGGGTGACACGCCCTGTTGTTAAAGCTTCAATAATTGGTTCAATATTTTCTGGGCTGACTTTTTGTTTAGGAATACTGTCTTTGAGTAAAGTCCTCACAAAGCGCTGAACTTGTTGAATGGCTTTAGCTGACAAGTCTGCCATGATTAAAGTTTGGTCATCAATTTCACCGATGGGTTTATCTTTTACCACCTTGAGGATACTTGCTGCGGGGAAGTTACCTAATTGGGGATCGACTGGCCCTAAGACAGCATTGGCATCCATAACTATTTCATCAGCAGCTAGCGCCAGCATAGTGCCACCACTCATGGCGTAGTGGGGTACAAACACAGTAACTTTTGACGGATGGCGAATTAATGCTCTAGCAATTTGTTCGGTAGCTAAAACTAAACCGCCTGGAGTGTGCAAAATTAAATCGATGGGAACTTCTGGGGGAGTGAGGCGAATTGCCCGTAGTATTTGTTCTGAGTCTTCAATGGTAATGTAGCGTGATAGGGGTATGCCTAGTAAACTGATAGACTCTTGACGGTGAATGAGAAAAATTACTCGGCTGTTACGCCCGCGTTCAAATTCTTGTAAAGCACGTAAACGACGATATTCAATTTGACGCTTTTGCCAGATGGGTTGCAGGGAAGAGAAGAGAAGGAAAATCCAGAATAAATCGCCAATACCAAAGGCCATAGAATCGATTGTCCCAAAATAACAGTTGTCGTCATTTATTGTGACAATTTTCAGGCGATCGCAATTCTATCTACAGGTCTATTAAGTTATTTAAAATTACAATAATTCTTCTAAATCATCAGGATTTACGCCTAATTGTCGCAAACGTTCTGCTAATAGTCGCCCGCCTGAGAATGAATTAAGAGGCTCATAGCCCAAGTAGGGGCGGGTTAAGCGAGATAGTCGTGAATTATTGGAGCATATCTGTAAACCCGCCCCTACTGAAGCAGACTCAAGATTTTGAGGATCGCATAACTTTTCTCAGGCTGGTGATTCTGAGATATCACTTAGGCATTAGTATAAAAAATTTTGTAGTAATTAGTAATAAATAACTATATTTGCCTAAATATCTTGGGGAATACTGAAATTTAGTCCTAATCAAGGTGTATGAAAGATGGCAGATACTCAAGTCAGTGCAAAACTTACCGCAGCAGATAGAGAAGCGGTGATGGAAGCTATAGGTACGATTCGCCAAAAGTTACCGTTTTTGATTGATTTGTCTACAGAGGAACGTAAAGCTTTACCGAAGCTGGGGGATAAGAGTCGCGCGTTTGTGAGTAAGGCGTTGGAAATAGCTGCACAAAACCCTGATTTCTTACCGCGTTCTTTTGATGTGGATGAAATGCGGCGAGATATTGAATTATTTGAAGCTTTATATCCAATTTTGCTTTCGTTGACGCAATTGCAAGAACTGGTGGATGATACTTCTGTGGCTGTTGGCAGTGAAGCTTATGCGGCGGGTTTGCTGGTATATAACTATGCCAAAGCTAGTGGTAAAGGCGCTGGTTTAGATTCGATGGTTGATGATTTGGGGCGAAGATTTGCCCGGAAAGCGAAAAAAGTGCAACCGCAAATGTCGTAATTTGATGAAGTCTAGCATTTATCGTTATTGGTGAGGGATAAGAACCCCACCCCCAACCCCCTCCCCGCAAGCGAGGAGGGGGCTATGATGTAACTCATGTGGTTAGGAAAGGCTATAAATCGACGTTTGTAGATAAAAACATCAACTTTGAGCTTCTGAGCTTGGGTGTTTTAGTTTTAAGTGAAAAACTCCGAGTCAGAAGCTTAAATTTTGTGGTTTGAAGTGAGAATGTTTTCGTTTCCAGTGAGAACGTTTTCGTTTTAGGTGAGAATGTTTTGGTTTCAAACGAGAACGTTTTGGGTTGAAGTGAGAACGTTTTCGTTTCCAGTGAAAATTTTTGTGTTTAGAACTAAACAGTTGCTCTTTAAAGAAATTATCATGACAAAACAAGCATATCGGTAGGGACATGGCATCCACAGACTTTCGGTGATAACGATAAAATATCGGTGCCGTGCCCCTACAAGCGGGATAATTTATTTGTTGATGTTCCCTAAAGAACCATAGCTAGGGTAAGTTAAGCTAACGCCTGATATTTTTGTAGAGCAATACAGTTTATTTCAGCAACAACTCAAGGATATCAAAGCTAATTGTGCGATCGCGGCACCAAGGCTGATAATTAGCGAGGTATCACAAACAAAAAGATCCCCGACTTCTTCAAGAAGTCGGGGATCTGAGACTGATAATTAGTGCGTTTGCGGACAATTTCTTTAGTAGCATCATCAATCATTGTGTTGAGCTATCAGCATTGCATTGATATGGGTGAAAATTCTATCTAGTTCGCCAATTTCTTCTAGTTCGATTACTTCTTCTGGAGTTAGTAAGTCAGCTTTTTTGCGTTCTAACAGTTCTTCCATCCGTGCTTGCAGTTCATCATTAAATTTAAACAGGTTAAATTTATCCAGCTTTTCTATTTTGATACTGCCAATCAAGGATGAAGGTCTAGCAATTACAGTTGTCATAGTTAGGGCGATATATTTTATCGATATGTGCTTTTATTCTAGTGTTTTGATAAGTTTTAACTAGTTAACCTTCGAGTAAAACTGCGCGCACCTTAATTATCTGTTTACTGTGTTGATGCTGTTATTGTACAACTGGCTGCGTCGCCAAATTTTGATATTTCCGCTAGAGTCTCCCGCAGCTAGCCCATCTCCATTGGGGGTAAAGGCGACAGAAAAAACTCGGTCAAAATGAGTCAGGCTGTGAATTTCTTTACCTGTTGATATTTCCCACAGTTTGATCGTCCTGTCGTAACTACAAGTAGCGAGAATTTGCCCATCACTACTGATGGCTACGGAACTAACCCAGTCAGAATGACCAGTGAGGGTGCGAATTTCCTTTCCTGTTGTCACCGACCACAGTTTTATCGTCCTGTCGTAACTACAAGTAGCGAGAATTTGCCCATCACTACTGATGGCTACGGAATGAACCGAGAAAGAATTACCCGTGAGGGTGCAAATTTCCTTTCCTGTTGTCACCGACCACAGTTTTATCGTCTTGTCGCTACTACCACTAGCGAGAATTTGCCCATCACTACTGATGGCTAAGGAATTAACCCAGTGGGAATGACCAGTGAGGGTGCGAATTTCCTTTCCTGTTGTCACCGACCACAGTTTTATCGTGTTGTCCCTACTACCACTAGCGAGAATTTGCCCATCACTACTGATGGCTACGGAATTAACCCAGTCAGAATGACCAGTGAGGGTGCGAATTTCCTTTCCTGTTGTCACCGACCACAGTTTGATCGTCTTATCATGACTACCAGTAGCGAGAATTTGCCCATCACTACTGATACCTACGGAATTAACTCCTTCAGAATGACCAGTGAGGGTGCGAATTTCTCTTCCGGTGGTCACCGACCACAGTTTGATCGTCCTGTCGTAACTACAAGTAGCGAGAATTTGCCCATCACTACTGATGGCTACGGAACTAACCCAGTGGGAATGACCAGTGAGGGTGCGAATTTCCTTTCCTGTTGTCACCGACCACAGTTTGATCGTTGTGTCCTCACTACCACTAGCGAGAATTTGCTCATCACTACTTATGGCTACGGAACTAACCCAGCGAGAATGACCAGTGAGGGTGCGAATTTCCTTTCCTGTTGTCACCGACCATAGTTTGATAGTCTTGTCCCTACTACCACTAGCGAGAATTTGCCCATCACTACTGATGGCTACGGAACTAACCCAGTGGGAATGACCAGTGAGGGTGCGAATTTCCTTTCCGGTGGTCACCGACCACAGTTTGATCGTCCTGTCGTAACTACAAGTAGCGAGAATTTGCCCATCACTACTGATGGCTACGGAATTAACTCCTTCAGAATGACCAGTGAGGGTGCGAATTTCCTTTCCACTTGTCACCGACCACAGTTTTATCGTCCTGTCCCCACTACCACTAGCGAGAATTTGCCCATCACTACTGATGGCTAAGGAACTAACCCAGTGGGAATGACCAGTGAGGGTGCGAATTTCCTTTCCTGTTGTCACCGACCACAGTTTGATCGTTGTGTCCTCACTACCACTAGCGAGAATTTGCCCATCACTACTGATGGCTACGGAATTAACTCCTTCAGAATGACCAGTGAGGGTGCGAATTTCCTTTCCTGTTGTCACCGACCACAGTTTGATCGTCTTATCATGACTACCAGTAGCGAGAATTTGCCCATCACTACTGATACCTACGGAATTAACTCCTTCAGAATGACCAGTGAGGGTGCGGAGAAGTTCACCTGTAGTTGATGAAAACAAGTGAATAACTGAACGTGCCACACTTGCTAAAATATCTTCCTTGGGGCTAAGGGCTATTTTCCCAGAAATACCTGGGAAGATGTGGACACATTCCCAAGATGGGGGTGTATTGGGACGAGATATTACTGGTTGTGTTGGCGGTATGGGACTTGCACCCAACAAATCCAACCACTCCTCCACCGACTGAGGACGCAACCTATAATTTAACGCCATCCCCTTCATAACTGCCTCATTCACCCTGTCGCTAACACTGCCATTCAACTCCTTGGGTGCTTGTAGCGTAAAATTTTGCAGTCTAGCTGGTGCTGGCATGGGCAATTGTCCAGTCACTAAAGAATATAATGTAGCGGCTAAGGCGTAAACATCTATATATTCTCCCCGTTGTTCGATGGGTGCATATTGTTCTGGTGGCGCGTAACCAGGGGTAAGACTTTCTGTATGTCGTTGAACTCCACCAGAAATAAATTGTCTCGCCAGCCCAAAGTCAATTAGCACTGCTTCTGGCTTACCCGCACGCATCATAATATTACTGGGCTTCAAATCCCGATGCAGCAAGCCTTTCTCATGAACTAATATCAAAGCTTCGCCAATTTGCCGAATATATTCCAGCGCTTCCGCTTCCGGTAACGCCCCTTTTTCAGTTATTCGCTTCCCCAAATCTTCGCCTTCAATGTACTCCATCGCCATACATGGCAAATTCTCCTCATCAAAGACATTTTCTACCTGCACAATATGAGGATGGCGACACAAAGCCAGCCGCAAAGCTTCATCACGAAAGTCATGCCGTAATTTATCTTGATGCGGTATCCAATCGGGATGATTGAGGATTTGTTCTCTGAGGGTTTTGATGACTCGCAATTCACCCCGTCGATTTTTCGCGAGATAGGTAATACCAACTCCACCTTCGCCCAATTTTCTCTCAATTATGTAGCGCCTACCAAATAACTCCTGCCCTGGATTCCACGCCATTGCTCAAGACTGTAATTTTACTGATATTTTATTTTGACATAGGCTTTCATACTTGACGGTGTGTTGCACTGCGTGACAACACACTCTTGTGGGATGGGCGTCTCGCCATTGATGTCAACTTAAGCTAAAAATAGCCTCTGTCTTAGCTTTGTCGTCCGCCTTTCGACTTCGCTCAAGGCTAATAGTCTAAGTCTACTGAAGTAGACTCAAGATTTTGAGTATATATTAGTCATCTTGAGATGACTTTGGCTATTAGCAAGGAACTTCAGTTCCTTGCGGTAACTGGGTTTCACCTTAAGTTGACACCAATGGGCATTGCCTTTCCCCTACGGTATCGGGTTTTGCGAAATGGTATTAGAACATTTCTCTGTCTATCAAAAATCTATATTTTATTATTAAATTTTGGCTAAAAAAATTGCTAGATTTAGCCAATTATTAGCTAATCTAGCAACTATAAATTATTTGCAAAAAATCTAATCTTGCGGTTCAATTCCCGCCGCCCGCAATTGTGCTGCTAATCTTTCAGCACGTTGTTTTTCTTGTTCAGCACGTTGTCGTTCTTGTTCGGCGCTCTGTCTTTCTTGTTCAACTAATTCTGAACCCCAAAGTAGTAAATTTCCTTCTTCATCCCACCAGCGCAACCAATTTCCGGTACGATTTTCACGAGTACCTTGCCATACAGCAAGATAAAGATTCATTTGGGCTATCCAGTAACGCTGGTTTTCGTTGGGGTTTTGGACAACGTATCTGCCAGTATTATTATCTAAACTATAAACTTCTAAATCTCCACTCTCAGGTTCAAAGATTGCATAATTTGGTGCTTTTAAGACGCATTCGTAAAAAAACCATTTACCTGGGGGGTAGGTGGGTTTGATGGAATATTCCCCACCTTCTGTATCAGAAAGAAATTCTATGACAATTACAGGAATGTCTCCCTGTAGCTGTGGTGTGTAACTGCGGGTTACATCTTCTCGATTAACGCTAATTTTGGGAATATACGCCCAGTCTGGGGCTTTGACGACAATTTTGCCATTTAATGTGGCGCAGATACCGTAATTTGTTGGTGTGAGGGCGTTGGGTGGAAGTTTACCAGCAAGTTCTAAACTTTGTGTTAGTGCAGCAGCTAAGGCTGGTTGGTTAATGTTGTCCACTGGATCGTCTGGGAGTTTGTAATCGTCGGGTAGTTTTTCCCAAGTAATTTGATAGTTTTGGGTGAGGGCTGTCATGGTGGGGTTTGCTTTGGTGTGGTGTCAACGTTGAAAAGAACCTCACCCCCCTACCCCCCTCTCCGCAAGCAGAGAGGGGGGAGGAATTTACCAAAGTCTCCTTTAGTGGAAGGATTTGGTGTGAGCAATTTAGCCCCTCCTCGCTTGCGGGGAGGGGTTGGGGTGGGGTTACTCATCTTCATCGGGCATTAAATCGTCTTCTGTGAGTTCTTGATGGGGGATAGCAGCAATAATTGCATCGATTACTTTGGAAACTGGTAAAATCTCGATATTAAGATCGGGAAATTTTGTTCCTTTGGGGACGATCGCTCTTTTAAATCCCAACTTCGCCGCTTCTTTTAACCGCAGTTCCATCTGGGAAACCGATCGCACTTGTCCCCCTAACCCGACTTCACCGATTAAAACTGTACCTGGATCGACAATGCGATCGCGGAAACTGGCAACAATAGCGATCGCAATTCCTAAATCTACGGCTGGTTCTTCTACGTTCAATCCCCCAGCCGAAGCGACGTAAGAATCCAACTTCGACATGGGAATTCCTACCCGTTTTTCTAGCACCGCTAAAATTTGCACTAAGCGGTTATAGTCTATCCCTGTAGCGGCGCGCCGGGGTGAAGGGTAACTGGTAGGGCTGACTAAAGCTTGCAATTCCACAACGATGGGGCGAGTACCTTCGCAAGCGACAACTATCGCCGTACCAGGTGCGGGATCGTCACGATTACCTAAAAATAACTCGGAAGGGTTAGGAACTTCACGCAATCCATGAGATACCATCTCAAAAATACCGATTTCGTGAGTTGCACCAAAGCGGTTTTTTACTGTCCGTAATAACCGATGGGAAGCAAAGCGATCGCCTTCAAAATACAATACGGTATCTACTAAGTGTTCTAAAACTTTCGGGCCTGCGATCGCTCCTTCTTTAGTTACGTGTCCTACAATTAACATTGTCACGTCTTCGTGCTTTGCCACTTTCATCAGTGCAGCAGTACATTCTCGAACTTGCGCTACGGAACCAGGTGCAGATGTCAGTGCCGGAAAAAACACTGTTTGAATACTATCAATTACTGCCACATTTGGTTTGAGGGAGTCTATTTCCCGGAGAATTTCTTCTAAATCGGTTTCTGGCAATATATATAAATCTGCACCTATACTGTCAGGGTTTATACTTTTAGGGTCTATAGAAACAGGTATGACTTCACTTTTAGGATCTATGGAAACAGGTGTTACTTCCTCTACAACTGTATTTTCATCGCCTACAACATTGACGCTTTTTGATACTCCTAAGCGGGATGCTCTTAATTTTACCTGTTGACCAGATTCTTCCCCTGTGACATAAAGGATGCGGTATCTCTGCGCTAACTGATTTGAGACTTGCAACAGTAAAGTAGATTTGCCAATTCCCGGATCGCCACCAATTAGCACCATCGAACCAGGAACCACCCCACCGCCCAAAACCCGATCTAATTCGCCATAGCCAGATTCCCAACGCGCAATTTGGCGATCGCTAATTTGATCGAATGTTAAAGAAGAGCGCGGTTTGGCTGGTTTAGCATGAGATTTGCCATTATTTTGTGCTGATTGCCAACCACTCACACCCCCCCGGCTGGGTATATCAACTGATGATTGGATAGAAATTTGCTCTTCTAAGGAATTGTAAGTGCCGCAAGCAGGACACCTACCAAACCATTGAGAAGATTCTGCTCCACAGTCGTTACAAATGTAAAAGGTTTTGGACTTTGCCATTCTTAAATCTAGTTAAATAATCTTAATTTTTCCTTAATTCTTGGAGAAAAGAAAAGTTCAATAATAGTAGTAGTTACAGCTTTTTTTCATGTAATTGATGGAATGATATCTTAATATTATGGTATTAAAAATTAATCATCAAAAATTTTAGTTAAGGAGCGTTGAGAAACTTGGAAAGTCATAAAGAAAAAATCCTGGTGGTAGACGACGAAGCCAGCATTCGCCGGATTTTGGAAACGCGCCTTTCGATGATTGGCTACGATGTAGTGACTGCGGGTGATGGAGAAGAAGCTTTAGAAACTTTTCGCAAAGCTGACCCCGATTTAGTAGTTTTGGATGTTATGATGCCAAAACTTGATGGCTACGGCGTATGCCAAGAACTACGCAAGGAGTCAGATGTCCCTATTATTATGCTAACAGCCTTAGGGGACGTAGCCGATCGCATCACCGGATTAGAGTTAGGCGCAGATGACTATGTAGTTAAGCCGTTCTCCCCCAAAGAGTTAGAAGCGCGGATTCGCTCTGTACTCAGACGGGTAGACAAAACCAGTGCTTCGGGAATTCCTAGTTCTGGGGTGATCCATGTTGCTAATATCAAAATTGATACAAATAAGCGACAAGTTTACAAAGGCGACGAGCGCATTCGCTTAACTGGTATGGAGTTTAGCTTACTAGAATTATTAGTCAGCCGCTCCGGCGAAGCTTTTTCCCGTTCGGAAATTTTGCAAGAAGTGTGGGGTTACACGCCAGAACGTCATGTAGACACCCGCGTAGTAGACGTACATATATCCCGTCTGCGAGCAAAATTAGAAGACGATCCCAGCAACCCAGAATTAATCCTCACCGCCAGAGGAACTGGCTATTTATTTCAACGGATAATTGAACCAGGCGAGGAGTGAACAAGGGAGCAGGGAAGGAAGACAAGGGAAACTTACCTATTGCCTTCTTACCCAATGCCCAATGCCCAATGCCCAATGCCCAATAAATAATGACAAAAACCGATCCCAATCTAGTTTTACGCCGTCTACCAATAGTAGTTGGTTGTTTAGGCGCGGTACTATTGCTAATTAATCGCTTATTGACACCAGAACTGACAGAATCCCAAGCGCGGGGGGATGTGCTGGGTGTGATTTTGAGTGCTGTGTTAATTTTAACGGGTTTAATTTGGCAGCAAGTACAACCGCGATCGCCTGACACTGTACAACTGATTGGGGAGGAAGGTTTTGTCTTGGCTGACGATTTACCAGAAGCCGTGAAAACAGAACTAGCTTGGGCATCACATTTATTATTAACTAACACCGTCACGCGATCGCTGGTAGTTTTTTATCAAGGTAAGGTTTTGTTACGTCGCGGTATTCTGGCTCCTAAATCGGAAGTAGTACCAGGGCCAATTTTAAAAAGGGTATTAGAAACCAAAAAGCCAGTTTATTTAGTTGCATTAAAAGTCTATCCAGGGCGAATTGAATTTGATTATTTGCCTGAAAACACTCAAGGGGTAATTTGTCAACCAATTGGTAATGAAGGCGTATTAATTTTAGGAGCAAATGCACCTCGCAGTTACACCAAACAAGATGAAAATTGGGTAGCAGGAATTGCTGATAAATTAGCTGTCACTCTTAGTTCTTCTTTGCAAGTCGCATCAGACAGTTAAATTAAACAATTAAATTGGAAAATTAAAAATTTATGCAAATTATTTATTGGTTACTGGTTGCAGTCATGATTGTCGGTATCATCGGCGCTGTAGTTCCTGCGATTCCTGGAACCAGTTTAATTTTAATTGCAATTATTATTTGGGGATTTGTGAGCAGTTCTTTTGCTGCAATTAAAATACCGCTAATTGTTACCATTATTGTCTTGCTGCTGAGTATTGGTGTAGATTTTTTAGCTGGGTACATAGGTGCAAAACAAGCCGGTGCTAGTAAATGGGGACAAATAGGCGCATTTGTCGGTTTACTGTTAGGATTTTTTGGCTTATTACCAGCTTTACCATTTGGCGGGCCTCTATTAGGTATTTTAATAGGGCCATTATTAGGTGCAATTATCGGTGAATACCTTTACCAGCGCCAATTAGGAACTGCAATCAAAGCCGGTATCGGTATTGTTGTAGGTACAGTAGTCGGAAATTTACTCCAAGGTATTTTAGCGATCGCAGCAGTTATTGTCTTCTTAGTGACAACTTGGCCGCAAGTATTTCCTAGTTAGCACCTCACGAAAAAGTCTCACAACCAAACATAAAAATTTTTCTTCTTTCTTTATTCCCTAGCCCCTAAATAGACTTAAACTTTAATTTTTACTTATCATTTCTTGATTTTGATTTGATATAAACATTAAATATACTTTATTTAAAAATCACAATTTCAATTCTAAGAAATTAGTCTATTTCATTAGCAAAATTGTGTAGCAATCTTTAAAATCAAATTTTTTGTTATTAGTAATTATCATGAGTCGCAAAATGTTGTCTTCTAAGGAAATTTAACTCTTACTTGTCAGGGATAACACTATGAAAGTCATGAAGATTCTATTAAGTTAAATAGTTATACCTTGCGTCACAGTAAAGGTCTATGTAATTCTATAGACATAACAAATTCATCAGCACCTGGGTTAAAAGAGGCTAATTCTTATACCTCTGATTTTATTTTCTAATAAAACCTTTTATCTGCTGGTATTTCATGGGTGTATCTTATTTTCAATGGGTGTATCTTTCCGTGACAAAAATCAAGTTAGTTCTGAGAAATTAACTGAAATATAAATTGTCAAAAATTAAGGAGGTAAATTTATTATCAAGCTTAGTAATGTGTCAAAATAATTTAAATAGACTCGGTTAGCAATAAGTGTTATAGCTGTTAAATCGTAGTAATTATTGTAATAATTACTACGATTTTTTTTTATGTTTATGGTATTAGTTTTGCTGGTTTGCTAGATTTCTGACTTCTGATAGAAGTTGGGAATCTGATATTTTAGGGATAATGGCGTGAAAATTCAATCATTCATCTGCAGATCCATTGCCCAGTTTTTGCCTACTAGACCAATTTATGATTCATCAGTAATTTAAAATACTCTTAACTTTTGCCAATTCAGAGACAACACTTTATAATCATAAAGATTTTATACAATTTACACAGGTAATCCTTGTATATCCTGATTTGCCTATGTAACTGTGTAAAAGCACCAACCTATTAGCCACTAATGATAAAGAGGGTAATAATACTCTGGTTTTGCGGTCTAGTAAATTCTTTGATAGGAGCTTTCAATAACAATGTTTGCTATTAAATCTCGAGTAATCACCGCAACGTTGGCTGCGACAGCTGCAATTCCTATAGTTACAGCTGGGGTGTTTACCTCTGCTGGTTCTGCTCAAGCTGCAATTCTCAAAGGAAGTATTGGCCTTAATGGTACATCTATTGTTCCTAGTGATGGCATCAATCCAAAGAATACTAGCATTACATTTGTCGATGTTGACGGAGTTGATACTGAAGGTGATTTTGCAAATTTCTCGCCAAATTTAGATTCAGTGACAACCCCGATTAAAGGGATTAGCATTAACACTCTTAAACTCACCAAGATAAGCAATTTACCATCAATTTCAAAAATCACAAGAGCTACATACAGTACTGGAAATGTATTTCCATTCATTAATTTTGGTACCAGAACCCTGAATAGTACTACTGCTGTGCTGACTTTCGATCTAGATGATGCTGTGATTACAAGAACTCGCACATCGTCTACTAATATTAGCGACGTAACCTTAGATGGGATTACAGGAAAATTTAACTTTGATGGAAAAACTGTGGCGACAGGATTCGTCACAGCTTCTCTTTCTGGAACTAGAAGCACTTACCAATTAACTTTGACTGCTGAACCAGTTAGCGTTCCTGAACCCAGCACCATGCTAGGCTTGGGTTTATTTGGTACATTCATTGCTGCGTCTCGACTTCGTAAGGCTCAAGCTATTTCTGGAGATTTATCAACCAGATAGAATTCATTACAGAAAAAATAGCCTTTTACTCGTAGTAATTCCTGAAGAAATTGCTACAATTTTTTTTACTGACGTACTTTTTAATTTGAACTTACCTATAGAATAAGGGCACAAATTTTTGTACCCTTAAAGATGTTGATGTCAGCTTTTAGACAAGTTTATTCAACATTAAACTGACTGCAAAGAATTTTTCGCTTCATTAGCGATCGCTTCTACTTCATCATTTGCCAAAGTCTCTAAGACAACTCTTGCATCTGCACCACCCAAACGGCTCAAAGCTAGCAAAACTCTATAACGCACTTGCCAATCGGGATTTTGTGCATAGGGTGTTAAAAGTGGTACAGCATCAAGATTTCCCAACTCGCCAAAGGAACTAATCGCCGCAGTTTTAATTAAATCATTCTCCGTATCGAGTGCCAGCTTGAGCAAATCAAAACCGCGCGGATCGCCTAACTCACCAAGGGTAGCAATGATACTGAATTTCACCAGCCATTCCGGGGTTGTGTTGTAAAGTTGCAGCAAATCATCAAAAGCTTCTTCTAGCTTGAGCGCACCTAAACAATCGGCGGCGGCGGCTTGTACATCAGGTTCGGGATCGTTGAGTAGTTCCCTTAGTAAATTCAATGATAACTGTAAATCTTGCGTGCCGAGTACATCAAGCTGACTAACTGCTGAGTAACGGACACGAGCATTGCTATCGCCAACCGCAGTTTGAATTAACTCAAAAGCGATCGCAGGTTCTAATTCGCGAATTTGATTCACAGCTCGTAAGCGATCGCCCAAATCTTCAGAACCGAGCAATTGCTTCACCGACTCAGGAGTAATACTCATTTAATTATCCTAACTTTTCTAAATGTTTAAAATAGTCATTTGTCATTTGTCATTGGTCATTTGTCAAGAAATTGTTGACTGTTGACTGTTGACTATTGACTGTTGACTAATCTTGACTTGCAGCCATTGCGCGAATAATATCACCACGGGTGAGGATACCAATTACTTGACCCGCGCTGTCAAGTACCGGGAGACGGTGAACGCTGCGATCGTGCATGATTTTGGCTGCTTCTTTTAAAGTTTTATCAGGGGTAATGGTAATTGGATTTTTGCTCATCACATCCCCGACAGTTTGGCCTAGTGCTTTGTGCAAGTCACGTTCATAATCACCGGGATTTTGTAAATAGATCACACTATCGAGAAACATGATGTAAGCCGGAGGAGTCACACCTGTTTCTTGCCACATCAGATCTGTTTCTGAGATAATGCCTACCAATTTACCAACATCATCTACAACAGGTAGACCGCTAATGCGTCTTTCTGCCAGAATTTGAATGGCTTCCTTCAGTGGAGTTTCTGAGCGAACAACAACTGGATCGTGGCTCATTACGTCGGCAACTGTTTTCGGCATTTGTTTACTAACACCTTATATCAAAGTCTCTGGGTTTATTTTAAAAAATTGCGCGTCGTAACCAGATACAGTTAATACATCGTTACTTGGGCATGGGGCATGGGGCATGGGGCATGGGGCATTGGGCATTGGGCATTGGGCATTTGTCCCCCATGTCCTCCTTGTCCTCCTTATCCCCCTGCTCCCTGCTCCCTGCCCCCCAGCCTCATCCCCTAGCCCCTACAACCTGCTTGAGTGCGGCAATAATTTCCACATTGGCTTTGGGGAAAGCAAAATTTTCTAATTCTGCTAGACTTACCCAGCGAATTTCGTCACATTCTATGGCTTGGGGAATACCTGCTAGATGGCGGCAGTGATGTACTGTCAGGGTAACGCGCAACTCTGTATAAGTGTGGTCAATGGTAATGAGATGTTCGCCTACAGCAATTTCTATTCCCAGTTCTTCATAAATTTCCCGTTGAATACATTCTTCTATAGTTTCACCAGGCTCGATTTTTCCGCCTGGGAACTCCCATAAACCCCCCATTGCTCCCCCAGCACGCCGGCGATCGATTAAAATTTGCTCTTGGTCATTCCAAATTACGGCTACACCGATAATTTTGTGGGGTAGGAGAGAAATAGTTTCACTCATAGTTAATGGGGGAAATTAAAAATTAGTAGGGCTGGGTGTTTATGTATTTTTAGTCAGGACTGAAATCCTTAATACATGCATTTCAAAAACCTACAGCATATTTCAGGTAAATGAGGTACGCACTTTGGGGCATGGCAGTGCCAATGCCCCTACAATCAACGATTATCTTTACCTCACCAACTTGCAATTCGCTGTAACCCGGCAAAGTATCTATATCTGCCGAGTAGATTTGCCTACTTATTCTACCTATTGTTGTTACTTTAATTCTTGATAATGAGTATTTTCTTGCCGGATGCTAGTTTTAGGGAACTCCAAAAAATAAATTATGCCAAATTGTAGGGGCGGGATAACCCCGCCCCTACGAGTTGCGGGTTTGGTAAGTTAATGATTGGAATATTTTTTTATTTGGAAGTCCCTTAATATGATTAACCCCCAACCATTGATTTTATTTTCATCCATGAGTTAGGGGTAAATTATGAGGAGGAGATTAGGATTTTGCAGAGAAATATTTGTCACTGATATCAGCTTGGCTGAGTCTATAAATAAACTCAACAGCATTGTTATTCAATTTCGCTATCGTTGGTTTCTGTGCCTTGTAAGGCCATTTCAAAGTTCATTCTTTGTTCAGCGTTACGCAAAAAGTAACCGCTAATCATTGCCGAAGCTAAAAGCCGACCGAGACTTTCTCTGCTAGTAGTGATCGTAACGCCAAAGTGTTCTGAAGGGAGATTACCCAAAAGCCCGACAATATTGCGTTCCATTACCTGAAGCACTTCTCCAGAAGTAGGTTTAGATAACTGGGAAACTGTCTCTGGACTCAAAGACTTAACATATTGCCAGAGTGTATCGTTAGTTTCTGACTCACTGTTAAAAAATTCTGAGACTCGATTGGATGGGTTACTCACGTTTCAACTCCTTGACTAATACTACTAGCTGCGGTGTTGATGAAGGTTCCAAATCAACGCCTACCCTTAATTGACCTTAGCTAGTGCTTTCCTGTTCCTGTCAACTAATGTAACAAGTTATATATTGATAGTCAGTCGGTGTAACCGTACCAAAAGGATTGGTGTTTTCTCACCTATTGGGCATGGGGCATGGGGCATGGGGCATTGGTAAATAATAAGGCGCAAAGCCTGAGCTAGGACAGACTTAGCTCAGGCTTTGTGAGAGAAGACAGATAATAATTGACAATTAATTGTACAGACGCGATTAATCGCGTCTCTGACAAATGACTAACTAGCCAAATACTCATCCATGTTGGCTTTAGATTTGCGCAGTTTGGTTAAGGCTTCCCGTTCAATTTGTCTGACTCGTTCGCGGCTAATGTTGAGGATTTCGCCAATTCTCGCTAATGTTAAAGCTTGTCCATCCATTAAGCCAAAGCGCAGGGTAATTACTTCTTTCTGCTGGGGTGTGAGATCTCCCATCAAGCGTTCTAAGTCCAAAGATAGGGAAGATTGCATGACAAACTCTTCTGGAGAAGCACCGGGATCTTCCAGCATTTCTCCGAGTTCGGTATCATAATTGTCTCCCAAGCGCAAATCAAGCGATAGGGGTAGACGGGCTTTTTCGAGATACTCGCGTACCTGCTTCGGTGTCAAATCTAATTCTTGCGCTAGTTCACCAGCCGAAGGCGCTCGTCCTAGTTTTTGCGATAATTGTCGCTGGGCTTTTTTAATTTTATTAAGTTTTTCGGTGATGTGGATTGGTAAGCGAATTGTCCGCGCTTTTTCTGCGATCGCTCTGGTAATCGCTTGTCTAATCCACCAATAAGCATAAGTTGAAAATCTATAGCCTTTTGTGGGGTCAAATTTCTCTACCCCGCGTTGCATCCCGATACTACCTTCTTGAATCAAGTCAAGTAGATCGACGTTACGCTTAATATACTTTTTGGCAACAGATACCACCAGCCGCAAGTTAGCTTCTACCATCTTTCGCTTGGCATATTCACCATCAGCGATCGCTTCGTTTAACTCAGCCAATTCTAACTGTGATGCTTTTGCCCATTCTTCTAAGGTTGGTTGATGACCTAACTGGGTGGCTAGCTCCTCTCTTAAATCATGCAAAGCAGTTGAACGCTGCACCTGTTTGCCATAAAAAATCTCTTCTTCGTGGGTCAGGAGTGGCACACGGCCAATCTCACGCAGGTAAGTCCGCACGAGGTCCGTGGCTGTCTGAGCGGTCTTCATGGCGCTACTCATTGCTAATTATTGGATTTGACAGTGGGGTGATTAAGTGATAGATGCTTTGCTAGGGTGCTACCCAGTTGAAAGGAGAACCCAGGCTATAGTTGGCGATTTACTTGTCCGAGAAGCTCGGCTGGTCATATTAATTCAATTTGGTGCTTAACTGTTCTAGACGTTACAGTTATTCACCAGGTTGCACAAGTATCTAGAGTTAGATAAACCGTAATGAGTAGTACATTTTTTGGATTATTTCATCATTAATAATTGTAACATTTATGAGAGAAATCGGATCATTGATTTGCCTCGATGTTACAGACGGTTTCAGTTGATGTAAGGCAGTCATATATTTAGATATGGTTTAGTAGCTCAGAATAGGTTTTGCTGGCGGCAGTGACTATTTCTCATATTTCTTAAAATAACTCAATGGTTTCTATAAAGAATCATCTATAACAATTGCTTAATTTTTGCTAGGGGCGGGGAGGGGCTGGGGAGCAGGGAGCAGGGAGACAATTGACTGTTGACCGTTGACTGTTGACTGTTGACTCCCCATGCCCCATGCCCTATGCCCTATGCCCTACTTAAACACAATAATCTTGCAGGACTTTTACATCTAAAGTGGTAGATTGCAGAGAACGAATGGCGGCGACGGTGGCTTTGGCACCGGCGATGGTGGTGATGATGGGGATTTTGTAAGCCAAGGCTGTGCGGCGGATTAACCTGGCATCAGTATGGGCTTCTTCTCCCGATGGGGTGTTGATAATTAGTTGGATTTTCTGGTTTTTGATGGCGTCGAGAACGTGGGGACGCCCTTCATGGAGTTTTAGGACTAATTCCACATCTAAGCCATGTTCCTGCAGGACTTTGCGTGTCCCAAATGTCGCCATTACCGTAAAGCCTAAATCGATAAATTCTTGGATGACGTTAACGGCTGGGGCTTTATCGCGATCGTTCATGGAGACGAAGACGGTTCCTGATAAGGGTAACCTTTCCCCCGCACCAATTTCGGCTTTAGCATAGGCGCGGCCAAAGTCGCTGTCAATTCCCATAACTTCACCTGTGGAGCGCATTTCGGGCCCCAATATGGTATCTGTACCAGGGAATTTATTAAATGGCAGTACGGCTTCTTTTACTGCTATGTGACGGGGAATTACTTCTTGGGTAAAGCCTAGCTCTTCTAAGGTTTTACCGGACATAATTAAGGATGCCAGTTTTGCCAACTGTACACCAGTGGCTTTAGATACAAAGGGTACAGTCCGAGAAGCGCGGGGGTTGGCTTCAAGAATGTAAATTTGCGGCGAATAGCTACTAGCACCAACAACAGCAAACTGAATATTCATCAGCCCGATTACTGAAAGCGCCTGTGCTAGCTGTACTGTCCAAGTGCGAATTTGATTTAGCACTGCCGGTGGGAGGGAAATGGAAGGTAAGGAGCAAGCAGAATCACCAGAATGAATCCCAGCCTGTTCGATGTGTTCCATAATACCACCAATTACAACGCGGCCAGTGTGGTCAGCGATCGCATCTACATCAACTTCGATGGCATTTTCTAAGAATTTATCAATCAAAATCGGGTGATCTGGTTCTACCTGTACCGCAAACGTCATGTAGCGTTCTAATTCTGTATCGGAGTAGACAATTTCCATCGCCCTTCCTCCCAATACATAGCTGGGACGCACTACCACCGGATAACCGATGCGTTTAGCGACAATCAGCGCGTCTTCGTAATTGCGGGCGGTACCGTTGGGTGGTTGAGCAATATTTAACTGGTTGAGAATTTTCTCAAATCTTTCCCTATCTTCTGCCATATCGATAGAATCGGGCGATGTTCCCCAAATTTGGGGAATGACAGAATTTTCCCCGGCTTTTAGCTGCTGCAAATACTTTTGTAAAGGTACAGCTAATTTCAAGGGTGTTTGTCCGCCAAATTGGATAATGATGCCTACAGGGTTCTCAGCTTCGATGATGTTGAGGACATCTTCTTTGGTTAGCGGCTCAAAGTACAGGCGATCGCTCGTGTCATAATCTGTAGAGACTGTCTCTGGGTTAGAGTTGACCATAATCGTCTCATACCCAGCACCTTTGAGGGCATAGGCGGCGTGACAACAGCAGTAATCAAACTCAATTCCCTGGCCGATGCGGTTGGGGCCACCACCTAAAATCATCACTTTTGGCTTGGTGGTGGGTAAAACTTCCGTTTCGTCTTCGTAGGTGGAATAGTAATAAGGCGTAAACGCTTCAAATTCGGCGGCGCAGGTATCTACAGTTTTGTAAACCGGTATGACTCCTAATTGTTGGCGATATGTCCGCACTTCATCTTCGGTGGTTTTGGTTGCAAAGGCAATTTGGCGATCGCTAAATCCCTCACGTTTGACTGCATACATCTGCTCTTTTGTCAATTGCTGCAACGGCGTGCGTTTGAGTAATTTCTCAACTTCGAGGATTTGTTGTAATTTATCGAGGAACCAAGGATCAATTCCTGTAAGTTCGTAGATTTCGTCATTAGTTAGCCCCAGTAATAAAGCATGACGCAAAGCAAAAATCCGCTCTGGGTTCGGCGTGCGTAATTGAGCGCGAATTTGTTCGCCACTGGGTAATTTTTCGGCTTTATCGCAACCCCAGCCAGCGCGTCCGGTTTCTAAGGAACGCAGGGCTTTTTGAAAGGATTCGTTAAAAGTCCGCCCGATGGACATGGCTTCACCGACGGACTTCATTTGCGTAGTTAACACTGCTTCCGAACCGGGAAACTTTTCAAACGCAAACCGGGGGATTTTGGTAACTACATAGTCAATTGTCGGTTCAAAGGATGCCGGGGTTTGCTTGGTGATATCGTTTCTAATTTCATCCAAGGTATACCCGACAGCTAACTTCGCCGCCATTTTAGCAATGGGAAATCCGGTAGCTTTAGAAGCAAGGGCGGAACTACGAGATACACGGGGGTTCATTTCAATGACAACCACATCCCCGTTCACTGGATTCACGGCAAACTGGATATTAGAACCGCCAGTTTCTACACCGATTTCGCGGATGATTTTAATTGCCATATCCCGCAACCGTTGATATTCTTTATCGGTGAGGGTTTGGGCTGGCGCGACGGTAATCGAGTCGCCGGTGTGGATACCCATCGGGTCAAAGTTTTCGATGGAACAGATAATTACCACGTTATCTGCTAAATCTCGCATGACTTCCAATTCATACTCTTTCCAACCGAGTAAAGATTGGTCAATGAGAATTTGGGAAACTGGGCTAGCATCGATACCAACCTGAGCCATTTCTTCAAATTCTTCTTGGTTGTAAGCAATACCGCCACCCGTACCACCCATTGTGAAAGCAGGACGGATAATTAAAGGATAAGTCCCAATGCGGCGAGCGATCGCTTTAGATTCTTCTAAAGATGAAGCTGTACCACTGGGACAGACATTCACCCCAATTTTCGCCATTGCATCATTGAAAAGTTTTCTGTCTTCAGCTTTTTCAATCGCTGGGAGTTTAGCGCCAATTAACTCCACGCCATACTCGTCTAAAACACCATTTTTTGCCAAAGCTACGGCGAGATTCAGCGCAGTTTGTCCGCCCATTGTTGGTAGTAAAGCGTCAGGGCGCTCTTTAGCGATAACTTTGGCGACTAATTCCGGTGTTAGCGGTTCAATATAAGTGCGATCGGCTGTTTCCGGATCGGTCATAATAGTTGCTGGGTTAGAGTTCACCAGCACCACTTCATAACCTTCTTCACGTAAAGCCTTACAAGCTTGAGTACCAGAATAGTCAAATTCACAGGCTTGTCCGATGACAATCGGGCCAGAACCTAAAAGCAGTATCTTCCGGATATCTTGACGGCGGGGCATAGTCTTTGGGATGGAGTACGAGAATACAAATCCTGATTATTTTAAGATTGTTTATCCCTGGTCACGCCTTTTATTATCAAGTTTTCTAAGTTTGATGACAGAGTGGGGGTGTAGGGGGCAGGGAAGGGGGACAAGGAGGACAAGGGAAGGGGGGCAAATAACTATTATTTATTTCCTTGTTAATAACTATTGACCAATGACCAATGACTAATGACTATTGACCAATGACCAATGACTAATTTTTATTGAAGATGACAATTTTTTGCAAAAGATTCTGAAGTTTGTACATAATATATAGTTGATAATTAATTAAATTACGGTAACATTAAATAAAAATATTGCTAAGTAGCTAATAAAGAATATTTTATAATCGTCAATATTTTGTTAATTGGTATACATTAATCATTAAAAATTGCAGAGATGTAGTTAGCCTACTCTCTGCAAAAATTTAATATTTTCTTAAGACTTATTTCTGCCTAGTTTTTATGCTGTTAAAAGCAACTTATCGAATTATGAGAGTTTTAGTTTTGCGCAGGTTGGACAAAACCCAAGGTTAAGCTGTCTTTAGCTAGGAAGTGGGATAAATGATAGGCGCGTTCTTCAGTTTTTAACAGGATTTTTTCGTAGAGATAGCGTGTACCACGATCGCCCAAACTTTCTGCCTGAGCAGCTTGGCGACGAATTACACCAATAATAGCTTGTTCTGCTGCCAGGTCATTTTCTACCATTTGACGCGAAGAATATACGCCATCTGGCTCTTGCGTAAAACAAGTTAATTCGGCCAATTTGCTGAAGGTAGCAACTGGTACACCACCTAATCCATCTAAGCGTTCGCCAATTTCATGAATATGATCTTGGATATCTTTGTAGCTGTCATTAAAAAACTCATGTAATGAGTAAAATTCTGCACCCTCAACAACAAAATGATGTTTTTGGTACTGCAAGGAAAGTGCTTGAAAACTAGCTAAAACAACGTTAAATCCTTCTGTAACAGGTGCGGTTACACTGCGATCTAATAAGACAGGATTGTCATAAACATCACCGAAATTCCGTAACACTGTTGTAGTTTCAGACATGGTTCTCCTCGCTTTTATCAGTTAGGTTTAACTGCTGAGTTTCTACATAGTAACACTCTCAAAATTAAACGCAATTCCAATTAATTTTATGGAATTTTAAATTTTTCTCATTAAAATTATTCATTGCGTGAAGTGTGTTGATAGTCAGTTGCAGAGACGCGATGAATCGCGTCTGTACAATTTTCCTCCTTGTCCTCCTTGTCCCCCTTGTCCCCTTTGTCCCCCTATCCCCTGCCTCTTTGATGGGAGATCATTGCAAGTATTTGAGATTCTTATCTAAAATAAATGAGAATTGTTTGCACTTAGGTTATGCTGGTTTATAAAGCTGAAGTCCCCAAAATGGGAAACAGCAGCGAATTAAAGCGCGGTAGTTACTGCAAGTTTGTTGCACTTTGAGGATACATTTCTTGAAACCGTCTAGCTCACAAGTCGAAAGCAAGCATGTTTTAGAGGTGAATTGGGTAGATCGCTGGCAGGTGTATCAACGTTTACAAGAACTAGATATTCCTTGTTGGTGTGAGCCTAATCAGCCGTTGAAAGTTGAAATTAGCAATTCTCTAGCGGCTATTCAACTTTGGTGCTTGATGCGTCAATTTACACTTGCGCGTCAAGACTTAATTTGGAGTCTGGAAAAATGCTGGCAAAGTCGCTACCGCTAAGACTTTCTCGCTGAATACTATGTCCCAATCAATATAATTAGGTACAAAGACATGAGTGAATACCACAATCAGCAAATATCAGATTTTTGCCTTGAGGGCAGGTTTATGGATTTTGTGATTAAAGATGGGTATAAGCTTAAAGGCTTGCAGATATGGACGGCTGAGGGTGAATGTTATATAAAATTAGCGAAACATTTAAGATTTGCTTTTGATTTACACTTACCGCGAGGTACTTGGCTGCAAATTGTAGGTAAGAAAAAGCACAAATTAGCATCGGGTGAAGTCACATTTAAAGCTGAACGGGTGATGGCAGCGCGACAAGATACGGCAAATGAGAAAATTACACAGATGGGTATTCCTTCACCTATCTCTCACCAACCGAAACCGTCATCAATTACTCAAGCTGATGCCAAGCCAAGTAAAAGTAAAAGTACGATTTTGGTATGTCAAAAATCTGACTGCATGAAGCGCGGTGGTAAGGGAGTTTGTCAGGCGTTGGAAGCGGCTTTAAGCGATCGCGGTTTAGAAGACCAAGTTACCATCAAAGGTACTGGCTGTATGAAAAACTGCAAAGCTGGCCCTAACGTAGTTATGCCCGATAAAACCCGCTACACTCGCATAAGTGCCGCACAAGTCTCCAATATCATAGATAAACATTTTGGCGATCGCAATCCAGAACGCCAGTTAGAAGAAGTAACAGAAGTACCTATTCCAATACAATCTATAGCTAGTGGAATTGCCACTCGTTAATGAGAATATATTACAAGAAATTTTTTACTCTTTTCTTTTTATTTTGGGTACTATAGTTTTGCAAATTTTTTGCGAAATATTTGCAAAACTAGTACTTTTAAAAATCAATGCTGGAAGTAATAACGATTTGAAAAAACAATAGATAAGGTTTAAAAATGGGCATGGGGCATTGGGCATTGGGCATTGCTCAATAGTCAATAGTCATTTGTTTTTCCTCCTTGTCTCCCTTCTCCCTTTTGTTCACACATCAAATGAAACTACATAGAATCGAGACGGCGGCGTAACTGGCTACTAAACGCATCAATAACTGTGACGACTACTAAAAGTACTAGCATCATGGTTGTAGCTTTGTTGTACTCAAATCCGTCAATGTAACTTTTCAACTGAAAGCCAATACCACCTGCACCCACTACACCCAACACAGAAGCAGCGCGGATATTATATTCAAACATCCAAAATGTATAACCTAATCCCAAAGGTAGTACTTGGGGTAAAATTCCATATTGGGCAATTTGTAATTTAGATGCACCGATAACTTCTAAAGATTCTATGGAGCGCGAATTCACGGACTCAATCGCCTGTTGATAAAATTTAGCTAGATAACCAATAGTATAAATTCCTAAAGCTAAAGTCCCGGCTGGTGCGCCTAATCCTGTAGCGGCGACAAAAATTAACCCTAGAATAATTGAAGGAACGGAACGGACAGTATTTTGTAGTAAGTTGGCTAACCATTGCAACCATTTTGGGGATACATTGTTGGCACTAGCTACAGCAATTGGTACGGAAATAATTGCACCGATAGTAGTTCCCCATAGTGACATTTGTACAGTTTCAATTAACGCTTGAATGGCTATATCCAAAACTGTTGTATCTGGTGGAAATAAACGGGAGATAAAGTCAGTGATATAAGGCCAGCTGTTAGAAACTAAGGCAAAATCAACTTTGAGTCCTTGTAATGCCCAACTATAAACGACAACGGCTATTAACAGGAAAATTAAAAAACTTACCCAAGGGTAGCGCCGCAGAGGATGGGAATTAAATAAGTAATTCATAATGGGTATTTGCGCTGTTATACTCTACACTTGGGATAATTGGGCAAATTTTGCTTGCAGGTTGTCGCAAGCACCGTCATAAACAATACATCCGGCATCGACAACGATCGCTCTTTGGGCATATTCAGCTGCTATACCCAGATCGTGCAATACCGTCACAATTGTCATGCCTTGTTGAGAATGCAATTCTGATAAAGTCTGCATCACTTGTTGACAAGCGATGACATCCAAGCCGGTGATGGGTTCATCAGCTAAGAGAATTTGTGGTGATTGAATTAAAGCACGAGCGATCGCAACTCGTTGCTGTTGTCCCCCACTGAGTTGGCTGGTTTTTTGTTCAGCGAATTCTTTTAAACCCAACTGTTCTAATAAATCTAATGCCAAAAGGCGATCGCGTCGCCCAAAACCAAATAAAGTTTGCCAAGTTGTCCGACTACCCAAGCGTCCACAAAGCACATTTTCGATAGCAGATAACTGGCGAATTAATCCGCCACCTTGAAACAGCATCGCCACATCACGCCTAATTGCTGGTAATGTGCGGGGTGTCATTCTCACACCATTAATTTGAATTTCACCCTTAACTAGGGGTACTAATCCTACAAGCGATCGCAGTAGGGTAGATTTACCAGCGCCATTTAGTCCTAATAAGACGACAAATTCGCCCCGATTAATTTGACAATTAATGCCATTAAGAATCGGGCGATTCAGAGAATTTACATAAGCTGTCTCTAAGTTATGGCACTCAATTACATAATCGTTCATCCCTAAATTAATTCCACCAGTATGTAAGGTTATCAAAATGGGCATGGGGCTGGGGCTGGGGCATTGGGCATTGGGCATTGGGTAGAGACGCGATTAATCGCGTCTCTACAATTGTTTTTGTCGTCCTTCCCTTGTCCCTCTCTGCCTCATGCCTTTTGTCAACTACGGTTCAATACCAATACTTGCCAGTGCATTCCGTACTGGTGCTAGGTGACGATTGTGATCTACTCTCACTAATTCTGTAGAGTTATATAAGTTACGTAGTAGCTGATTGTTTTGTGATTGATTTAACTTGAGTAGGGCATTAATAATTTTTTCGCGCATGGGTGCGGGAACATCATCATCAATGGCGATACCGTGAGCAGGTACGCCAGCAATTCTATGCAGTACGCGCAACTGATTTTTTTCTTCTGCGGTAATATACGGAGGATTTAGCGCATATTCTGATACAGCAGCCACATCCGCTTGTCCGCGCAGTACAGCTTGCAGTGCTTTGCTGTAATTACCACCATAGCTAACTTGACCGAAGAACCCATTTAAGCGGTCTTTATCGGGGACAAATCCCTGTTTAACTAATTCACTAGTGGGGAAAATAAACCCGGAACCAGAAGTAGGAGAGGTAAACGCCATTCTTTTACCGCGTAGTTGTTCTAGGGTACCTTTGGCGTTGTTTCTACTTTTTAAAGGGCTATTTTTGGGAACTACAAATACTGAGCTATAGGTGTATCTTCCTGAATAGTTATCGCGCACCTCAGCTAAATACAAACGAGCATTAGCTAATTGTTCAGCTTTCAACGCCGGACGGCTGCTCAAGAAAGCGACATCAGCGCGATTTGCTCTTAATGCTTCCACCGCAGCTGTATCATCACCCACTTGTGCTTTCACTGGTATCCCCAGTTCTTTAGATAAAAACGCGCCTACAGCATTGGCTTTATTTTGCAAATCAGTGGAATCAGATCTACTAGGAAAAACTATTGTCAACGAATTAATTTTTTGGGCAAGCAAAGTAGGTGCTTGTTGATTAATAGTGGAATTAGTAGTAATTGCCTCTAATCCCCCAGATGTGCTGAATACTACACCTGCAAGGGCAGTTAGTGCAGCCCCAGCAGCCAACAAGCCTTTTTTCCTCACACTCATTGCTCACTCTCCATTAAGAACTTTTCTCAAAATTTCTGCAAATTAGTTGCAAGTAAATCCTTAAAGCAATCTAGAACTTTTGAGAATAAAAGTCAATATTTGCAAGGCTTACTCATTCATCAATGAACTTCATAGATTTAAGCTGCAAGTTGATTGATGGGGCGGAGTTGTTTTGGTTTTGACGGTGCGAAGATTGGGAAAACTCAATAAACAACGAAAAAATTAGACAAAAATCAATGTCTCAAAACCAACAATCAAATTCCAATTCGGATTCCCCCTCTGATTCCCCCTCCTCGCTTGCGGGGAGGGGGTTAGGGGGTGGGGTTCCTTGGCAAGCACCACCAAAACTTTGGGAAAAACTCAAGCCATTAGCACGACAGATGCGGCGCGAACCGACACTGGCAGAAAAGAAACTATGGCAGAAGTTGAGATCTAAGCAACTACTAGGTTTTAAGTTTCGCCGTCAGCATGTAATCGATCGCTTTATTGTGGATTTTTACTGTCAAGAAGCGCATTTGATTATTGAAGTTGATGGTGGAATTCACGAATATACCCAAAAAGAAGATGCAATTCGTCAAGAATTTTTGGAAAGTCTTGGGTTAAAGGTGATGAGGTTGAAAAATGAGGATGTTTTGCATTCAATTGATGAGACGTTGGTAAAGATTGTGCATGAGCTGCAAAGTCGGTAGAACCCCACCCCCAACCCCCTCCCCGCAAGCGAGGAGGGGGCTAAGAATTGAAATAGTTTGAATGAAATAATTTAATAATGCTTGAGTAATGCCTTGGGAGCGATGGCAAGCACAGCATTTTTAATTAAATTAAGCAGTAGATAAAGATATTAAGGGCTATTATGACTTCTTCAGTTAAAGATTTGGTGCTGGTTGCTGGTGCTACTGGTGGTGTAGGACAATTAGTAGTAGGTGAACTACTAGAGAAAGGCTTAGGGGTTCGCATTCTCACAAGGAATCCAGCAAAAGCTCAAAAGATGTTTAACGATCGCGTGGAAATTGCTGTTGGTGATATCCGCGACGCCGCTACATTACCCGCCGCAATGGCGAATATTACTCATATTATCTGTTGTACTGGTACTACTGCTTTTCCTTCTGGACGATGGGAATTCGATCCCGATCCTAGTTGGATTGAATGGGCGCAACTACTATTCGATCCGCAGTTGCGTGAATTTAGGGCGAAGAACAGTCCCCAAAAAGTTGATGCTCAAGGTGTAATTAATTTAGTAGCAGCAGCACCGCCGAATCTTCAGCGATTTGTGTTTGTGTCTTCTTGTGGTGTTTTGCGTAAAGATCAGCCGCCTTTTAATATTCTCAATGGTTTTGGTGTGCTGGATGCGAAACAAAAAGGTGAACATGCGATCGCTAATTCTGGATTACCCTACACTATTATCCGTCCGGGACGTTTGATTGATGGCCCCTATACCTCATACGATCTCAACAGTCTTTTAAAAGCCAAAACCGATAGTAAGTTGGGTGTAGTTATCGGTCAAGGCGATAAACTTGCAGGTGATGCTAGCCGCATCGATGTCGCATCAGCTTGTGTAGAATGCATTTTTATCCCAGCCACTGCAAGACAAATTTATGAATTGGCGAATAAAGGAACAAGACCGGCTGTCCTTGACTGGGAGAAGCTTTTTTTACAACCAACTACTGTCTAGCACTGTTGACTGTTGACTGTTGACTGTTGACTGTTAAGAAAGTTTTTTCATCCGTTCTGGTGTAAGCAATTCATAAGGGCTACTTCATCCAAAAAAAAGGCTCGGCATTGAGCCAAGCCTGATTATATCCTGGTGCTTAAACAGACATCCCAGATTAATTTATGCAAAAATTTGGCAGATTTAATCTTCCTCTAGGCTGTATATCTAACTATCCTCAAGACTGATTCAATTTTTAAGCTCGACAGTGACAAATTTGAACTACATTTAGCAACGAAGGGTTGCTAAGTTAGATCGCGAATCCTGAAACAATAAAGGTAGACACCAAATTAACAGCCAGAGTAAGAGCCAGACTATGAGTAAACTTCCCAAGAGTCTTGAAGAAGCGATCGCCCAATCTCGCGTAGCTACCCAAGCAGCCCTAGCAGATGGACAAACTCGCCTACAAGTTGAGTTTTTGTTTCCCGAACTTAAATTTATGCTAGTGGCGGAAGATTATTTGCCTGTATTTGCTGAATATGGTTCAGGCTTGAAGGTTTTCTTTGCTGATGCGGGTGCTGCGGCTCTAGCACGCAACCAATGGAAAGACGCTGCATTTCAAATTACAGATATTGGTACGGGTAGAGCTAATGCGCCTAATACCAAAATTAAACCAGAGGATGAAATTTTTCTGTTTATTGCACCAACTTCTGTAGAAGTACCGCAAATGGAAAAGTTAATGGCAGAAATAGGCGATCGCCCTGTAATTTTCTTAAATCCTCGCTTAGAAGATTACGGTATAGTCGGCTTGGGTTATGCCGCCAGACAAGTGCGTCAGCGTTTTATTGGTAACATCGAATCTTGCTACTACTTACGCCCAGTTGATGACCAAACTGCCGTCTTTCGTTGCTATCCCGGTCAGTGGTCAGTTTGGGTAGAAAAGGGCGATGAGTATGAAAAAATTGCCGAATTACCGACAAAGCCATCTGGTGATGACTTAGATATCATCCTCATGAAAGGACAGCCACAAACAGCAACCGATACTGCACCCGCGAAAAAGCCCAGCGTACTTAAGGGTTTACAACGGTTCTTAAAGGCTTTGAGTAGTTAAAACATGTGGGCACAATAATATTGTGCCCTAGCAATTCTCCCTATTTTTTCATTTGACAAGATTGCTTTGTGATTAAGAATAAATCAAACAAGCTTTTTGGCACATTCATCTATTCTAGAGGGCATGGCAATGCCAGTGCCCCTACAATCTTTCACATTGTTTTTTCAAATTTGTATAAGATTTTATTAATTTGTAGATATTTAACTCACGGCATAATCTGTATACTGACGGATATAAGGCGGATGAAATCCGACTACAATATCATGTTTTGGTACTCCCATTGCAGCTAGCTTTTCGCCTACATCCTCTTCAGTTCCATTCCACTGAATCCAAATTTTGCCGTTTTTAATATCAAAATGCATCACCGGGCCAAAAATTCTGCGTTTATTTTGCCAACCGATATATATTAGTTGGTAATGGTCTTTTTCTACATCAAAAATTGTTTGTGATTCTATCTCATCATTAGATGCAGTAAGCTGGGCATATTCTGTCAGCAATTGCCGAATACATTCACGGTATTGGTTTAAGTCTGCCATAGAATAATTTCCTCTGTTTCGACATCGTAAATTATTAGATTTATTTGAAAAAAGAATGCGACAAATGGTAGGGGCATGGCATTGCCATGCCCTCTAGAATATATTGATGTGCAGCAAACGCTATTTAAATTGGTATTTAGATATACAGCATATTTCAGGTAAATGAGGTGGAAGCTTCGGGGCATGGCAGTGCCAGTGCCCCTACAATCAACAATCATCTGTACCTCACCAACTGGCAATCTGCTGTATTTTGCAAGCTACTTTACCAGCAAAGACAAGGGCAAGAACCTGAGCAATGCCCCATGCCCTTTTAATTACTCCTTAACGGCGCATTCAAGATTTTCTCAATGCGATCGCGTGTTTCGAGAATATGGGCTTTGGTATACTCATCATCAGAATTGGCTCCTGCTAATTTCTCGTTGAGTTGGCGAATTTTATACCAGGCTAAGGTACGTGCATCTTCAGGTACGTATTCTTTGCGTAATATAATATCGCTTAGTATATTTACATACTCACGCTGCAATCCGCGACGCAGGCTAGAAATCATCAGGGGCTTGCCTTTTGGTTTTATGACTTCTGTCCAAATACCAGTTTGCAAGGTATTAAATAATTCAGGCAGACTCAAAGCTTTACCTTGGGGACTCTTGAGTTCGATGTCCTTGAGACGAGAAAGGCGATCTCCTGAAAGTAAATCTACCAATACCGCACTTTGCAGGTTTAAAACCAAGTCGTGAATGGGGTAGTCTAAACGCCCAACTAAGGGATAACTGCCCCAATGATACCAACGAGAAGGGGCTAATTTATTCAGCAGTTCTGGTGAGAAGTTAAAAGCATCCTCAGCAAATACATACTTTTGTAAGGTTTCTAAAGCTTGGCGTTGTTCTTCTAAGGGTACAGGTTCAAATGGTAATCGGCGTTGGCGAATACCTGCTTTGCTGGGAGGTTCCCCCGCATGGACGCGATAAAAGGACTGACCGCCAATATATTTAGTGGTATAAAATATATTTTGGAAGTAGTTACCCAATACTGAACCAAAGCGATCGCTAAGATCGCTATAACTTTCACCCGCTACTGGATAACGTTTGTTCAGCCGATCCCACATGACGCGAGAATTATCTAATTGCCATTGAGCATAGCGGAGAACATTACCGCTATTATCCCAAGCGTTAGCTGTAGGATCGAGGTCATAGCGATCCTCATCTGTAGAGTAACTTAACTCTGGGCGATGGGATTGATTGGCAATTTCGTCTAAAATCGGTTTTTCGGCGATGGGAGTTGAAGCTTGAGTTGGCATATAGCCATACTGAATCGCCCAGTCATCATAAGGCCCTACTATACTAGGAAAATAATCGCCCTGCTTTGTCCCTTGGGGTGCAATATTTGGCGGAATATAATCCATAACTGAAGCAGTTAAGCCTTTATTACCAGTAACTTGCTTATCGTTTAACTCCTCTGGTGGTAGCAAGTTACTACCCCGGAAGTTGTGGCGTAAGCCTAAGGTATGTCCGACTTCATGGGCGATAATTAAACGTAGATATTGATGGATATACTCTTTGAGTTGCTCTTGAGTGGTGGTGTTGTCTTCTAACAATGTCATCGCCATTGCACCCAAAGCAAACTGGTTAGAAGCTTCGATTCCGTAACACAAATCTGACTCCCCAGCGAGTTTAGCTAACCGACTCAACATTGGCTTTTGCTGCTGCTGATTATTTTGGGATTTTCCAGCCAATTTATTGACGCACAGTGCATTATTTTGCATCAACGCTGTTAAAGAACTACGTCCTTGTACTTGGTTGGGTTGTACTATTTGGCGATACTCATTTTTGAGGACGCGGACAAAACTACCATCGACTAAAATATCTGCATCCAAAATTTCCCCAGTTAAGGGATTGACGCGGGATGGCCCCCTAGCAAAAAAGCCGTCGATTGTATTAATCCAGCGAATTGTGTTGTAACGAATATCCGCAGGGTCCCATGTAGCATTATCTGGCATTTGCCGAGCTTCAATGGCATCTTTGAATCCTGCTTGCAAAAATGCTTTATTCCACATTAATATCCCTTCTTTAATCGCATCGCGGTATTCATAAGGGACAGCGTTGTCAATCCAAAATACTATCGGCTTTTTCGGGCGAGATATAGGCGCTTGGGGGTCTGCTTTTTCCAAGTTCCAGCGATTAATATAGCGGACAAATGGATCGCCGCGATCGTCTTTGGATAAGTCTTGATAGGCTGTGATAAAATAGCCCACGCGCTCGTCTGCTAAACGGGGTTGATATTTATTATTTGGCAGTTGTGAAAGACTATAGTGGATGCGTAAAGTAAAGCCACGACTGTCTGCTAGGGATTCAAAATTCAGCATCTGATTTTCCCGACTGCTGCTACTCCCACCACCAGAAAAATTTAATACTGTCTGGACTTCGATGTTTTCGGGAAAGACTTTCGCACTGCCAAAATAAGATTGATCTGTACCGCCAGGAATCCCCAAACTCAAAGATAAACCAGCTAAATCTGTGAGTAATAAATCCCCTAAGTCAATAAGCAGGGTTTTGCGTTCTGGATGAATGCTTTTAATGGGGATAGTGTAGAGTATAGAATCGCTAAACGACCGAGCGAGCGATCGCGCCTGAGGATCTCCGTCTTTAGTACGAAAATTTACATTCCGCACAGTAAATTGTAAATTATTGTCTAGCCTTTTGAAATAAAATAAAAAATCCTGCAAAGGCATCCCGCTATAAATACCCTGTTCGCCAATCCCCGATTCTAAGGTTGATGTAGCTAGATAATTTTTATTGAGTTGCTCTGGCTGAATTTCTAAATAAATTTTATTCTTTTCTTTCTGCCGATAAATGGTGAATAGTCCCTGCTGCTTTTCTGTATCTTTTGTAACTTCATCAAAGGCTTCTAGATCGTCCTTCTTTGGTGGTTTAGTCGATGCGTTGGGTTTTTCATTGGGCTTTTCTGGAGTTTTTCCCGCTACTAACAACGGTTGTTTTCCCGCTTCTTTAGGACTAGTAACGAGCCAATTAAACGGTTGTTGTTGTAGCTGTTGGTTTTGATTCATTACCCAAACTTGCTGTCCGCCTTTTCCCCCAGAATTAGATAACTGAGATGTTGGTACAGCAGGTTTTTTAGCATAATTATCTAATTTATTTAATGGTTTTAAACTTGACTTACCATTAGAAGACGGCGCTATAACTCCTGGTGTAGTCTGATTTACACCAAATCTATCTTGTTTTTGTTTGTTATGTAACTCAGTATTTATTTTGTTAACAGGTGATGACTTAGCACTAGTAGTTGTTACTCCCAAAAACAAACCAGACAACAAAATTACATAAAGACTTAATTTATTCATCTAATCTACCCCCGACAACAATCATTAGCTATTTCTCATTATTGGCAAAGTCCATCGGCTTTGCTGTTATCTAACATAAGCTTATTTAAAAAATATTATTAGCTGTCTGATATGCAGCAGTAAACTTTTCATTTAAGTTATCATCACGATTCTGCAATTTTATTAGCCAGTTTTCCTGTAGTATTTTTGCTAACAATTATATCTGTAGCCTACAGTACGTATTATTCTGGCATCAGATTAGTAAACTTGCTGATAAGAAAGTATAACAATCTGGATTAAACCAAGGAAATTACTGGCAAATGCAAAACTTCTCACCGGATCAATTTCAATTTATACAGAGAAAAATAGTTAAGCTTCAAAGACTTTTCACTTTGGCGATCGCCACTTATTTTATCAAAGTCACATACGATACAAGTATTTGATTAATTTCCGCCTCATCTGAGTTCATCAACCTGTAGAATCATTTTTCATAAATTAGTAATTAAATAGTAATCCAAAATACAAAATGTCATATTTATCACAAATTTGGCAGCGTTTCAGGAATTACGCTCAGGGTAAAAAGGTAACAGATAAGCCACAGACTAACTCTGTGAAAGCCCAAACACTATTTCCTAGTACAAAAATTTCTCAAGATTTAGATAAAAAGCCTAGATATGTTCAAAATAATTTACAATACTCTTTATTCATTCAAAAATTGCAAAAAAGCTTAGAAGAATGGGGAAAACCCGGTAATGGTTTATTATCGGCTCAGAACGGAATAGTTACAGCCCCCAAACAGCGCCAATTTTATGAAGAGATTTACGATCTACTTGGTCATGCCGCTTTAACACCAGATATAGTTGAACAGCTAATAAATTTACTCATAGCTCGGAAAACATTTCAGCCACGGCTCCTGTTCCAACGTTTAGAGGAATTTTATCGTCGCTGGTGTCAGGGTGAGTTTCTTGATGCTGCACCTGATAATAACTTACCTCAGAAAAAAATGTTAACTCTGTTAGCAAAAAATATAACTATCGGACTGAGGGAAGTAGATATATATACTGGATTAAATGTATTAATTTTACTATTGGAGTTACATCGCTACGCCCAAAGTCGAGCTGAACTTCAGCAGTCAATTAACTTTTATCCATCTAGCCAACCAGATACAGAAAGTTTTTTCACCTCCGAACTACTGCGGATAATAAACTATAGCGATGCAATTGAAATTGGTAATTTCACTAGTATTGTTGGTGAATTCCTCAAAGGTGGGAATTTTCGCGGTGCTTATTTAGGTAATGCCAACTTAACAGGTGCTAACTTTAGCGGTGCTAACCTCAGTGGTGCTTACTTAGGAGACGCCAATTTAACAGGCGTGAATTTTACTAATGCAAATCTCAGTGGTGCTAACTTTGGCGATGCAAATCTCAGTGGTGCTAATTTGCAAAATGCCAACCTCAGCCATGCTGACCTCAGTAGCGCCAATCTCAGTGGTGCCAATTTTAGCCACACAGACTTGAGCCGCGCTAACCTCAGCCATGCGGATATTAGCAGCGCGAACTTAAAAAATGCTAACCTCAGCCATGCCGATCTCAGTAGTAGTAACCTCAAAGATGCTAATCTTAACAATGCCAATCTCAGCCATGCTATTGTTTTCGGTGCTAATCTCAGCGAAGCTAAACTCAGTAGCGTCAACCTCAGCCATGCTGACTTGTGTCGTGCTGACCTCAGTGGTGCCGATCTAAGTCGTGCTATTCTTAACGGCACTAACCTCAGTGATACTATTCTTTTTAGCACTAATCTTAGCGATGCGATTTTAGTTGCTGCTGACCTCAGCTATGCCAAGCTAAATGGAGCTAAACTTAACTATGCCAAACTCAACGGCGCAATGTTCTTAGGAGCCGATCTCAGTGGTGTAGACCTCAGTGGAGTGATCCTCAATGATGCTGACCTGAGTGGTGTTCTACTGAGTGACGCTGACCTGACTGGTGCTGACTTAAGTTATACCATGCTTTTTGGTACTGATCTGAGCTATGCCAATCTTAACAAAGCAAATCTCAGTGGTAGTAATCTCAGTGGTGCTTTACTCAATGGTGCAGACCTTAGCCATACTAATCTCAGCTACGCCATTCTCAGTAATGCAGATGTGACAGAAGCCAACCTAAAAGAAATGACTTGGGGAGAAAAGCAGCAATGGGAAACCGTCCGGGGATTAGAGACAGCGCAAAATGTCCCAGAGTTGTTAAAGCAGGAATTGGGGTTGAGTTGAAAGATGAGGGAAGGGAAGAAGGACAAGGGGGACAAGGGGGACAAGGAAGACAAGGAAGAATAATAACTATTGACCATTGACTATTGACTATTGACTCTTGTAAACCTGATGTCCGCGAATTTCTACTTTATGACTAGCTAAACATTTTTCCCAACCTTCGCGAGTACCAATTTCGTTTTTCTGCTGGAGGAGTCCTAATTCTTCTTCTTGTTGGGTAAGTTGGGCAAATTGTTCGTAGAGTGGGTAGTTAGGCGTAACAAAGGTTTCTTTACGATGCAATATTGGTGGATTGTCTCTGGTTTGGTAGTCGCGGTGAGTAATTTTTAAGGTGAGGAAGTCAATTATGATACTGGCTTTTAAAGCTGGGTGGGGGTCGGTGTTGAATTCTGGATAAAAGAGATAGCAAATTTGCGGTTTATCGGTGCAATATTTAATTAAGGTAGCACCATCTACCCGCCCGATGGTACGACTGGCGCAGCCTTCATAAATCCGCAGTAAAGCATCAAGTTCTGTTAAGGCGGAAACATGGACATACAAAGCGCCACGGGTATGTTTACCGATTTTACTTTTGTCGCAAGCATTTTGAATGACTCTAGGTTGACCGAGGCTAAAGAGTTTTTGGTCAGCGACACCACAAGCTTCTTCATAGCTACTAAAAAAGGCTTTGATATCGTGGCGGATTTCTGGCGCTAGTTTATGCCATGAGGGACGTTGTTCAAAGTGGGTGAGGGCGAGGTAAACTTGAATATCCAGAGAGCGACGATAAGCGATCGCATCCCATTCTGCCTCATCAGTAGCTTGTAATACTACGCCAAAAGCACGGCGAAAGTTACCAAATTCACTCAGTAGTTCCTGTTCGTTACTTAATTCCCCCTTAACTGGTAATCTTCCCCGTTGGGTGAAAAACTCCATTAATGGTAAGAGTAGTTCTTGGTAATCTTCAAAGCGCTTGCTAGGAATGCGGACTCTAGGCGTAGAACTGCGACTAAAAAAGCGAATGGCTTTGAAACTTTCTTTTTCGGCTTCATGGCGAAAGACAAAGTAGACGCCTAAGGCTACAGGTACAGCATCAACATTCAGTACCTCATCAATGTAACTTTTTAGTTCTTCTTGCTCGTAATATTTCTGAAACGTATTGCGACGGGTGACAATTCCATCGCCATAAGCTATTTGGGTTTTGCTAGGCGCGTTAATTAAAACCTGCGCAGCGACAATTAAAACTTTGTGGGTGAGTTCCCAAGCTTTAATTAAGCTGTCTCGCCTTTCTTGGGGATCTTCGATGACGTTGAGAACATAACCCAAATTAACCACATCAGCAGAGGTAATCGATGCATCAGGATAATAATAAGGGTCCCAACCGCCACTAGTGTAACCTAAATTGGCGACGCGCTGGAAATCACCACCATAGCCGCAACCGTAGTCAAAAAAGGTAGTTTCAGGATTGAGAATTGCCCATTCTATAGCCAATCGTACAGGACGAGAGATATCCATGCGAGCGATCGCAGCTCGATGACGTTCGATGTCTAACGCTTCAGGCATAATCTTCAGTCAACAGTCAACAGTCAACAGTTAACTAATATCCTTTCAATCTTTCAGCGCTAGTACAATTAAATCTTCAATTTTCTTGATATTTGGATCGCCGGCTAAGTAGCCAATTCCTCGATGTAAATGCAAGCGAAATTGGCTAGCAAGGGTTTCTTTATCGGTAGCAAAACCGTCGTTGTGACACCTTTGCTTGAGTGCGAGGAGCAGGATATCAGACATCTCCCCACCAAACACGCGCCAAGTCATTTCCACATTGCTATCTTGGGGAATAGGAACGGGGGAAGGTGGGGTAGGTTCTGCGAGAGAACGACAAAAAGCCCATCTGCATAATATATTCCATTGGTCAATTTTCGTACTGCGGCGCAGTTTCAGCAGTTGGTCTTTAGCGGTTTGGGAAAGTTTTATTCTTTCTATTGGCGATTCCATAATTAAAATTTATCAAGCTTTTTATAGTGTCACCCTGCAACAGGGTAGATTTTGATGTCTAAATTGTCTGAGCCATTCTTTAAATGATGGTCATTTTTCATTTTAATTTATTGAAGCGATTGCACCAGGTTCAATCTCTGTGCTAAGGCAGATAGATTTAATTTATTCAATATACTAGACTTAATTGGGCGTTTTTCGTCCCAAAAAATCAGTGAAGAGTAGAAATCAGAAGCTAAGGTAGAAGTTAAAATAATTAAAGCTTGCTCGGCTGATTGCTCATTGTCAAAAGCCAGAAAATAAACAGTATCATCAAAAATAGTAGGTTTATTATCGAGCGTTCCAATTAGTCGGAAGTTAAGTTTTTTATATAATCCACAAATTGCTATTTTCCAAGGTAAAAATGTGTAATTTCCGACACCAAATATAGAAAAGCGGGGGTTATTATGATATATTTGACTTTTTCTAGAATCTAAATAATTTGCATGAGACTCTAAATAATTCCAGGTTTTAGGTGCTATATTTTTAATATATTCAGTTGACTCACCGATAAATCTTTGAGGAACTACAACATATCGATTGGTAACTTGCGTTCGACCTTGAGCTACATCAGAACCTTTAATTAAAGGAAAAATAAATTTTTCTTCGATATCAACAGTTTCTCCTAATCCATTTATATAAATATCATTAATTTTAGATAACTCCATTACATCTGAGCAATCATGTTTAATACCAGAACGCCATTTTTCTGCTGATTTGAAAGCATATAAATCTTTTAATTTATCAAAAATCAATACATCTTTCACTAGAATGTTGTCTTGATAGCCTATTCGCTGGTAATTTTTATCTTCAAGGCTATTAAAAACATCACAAAAATAATTATGCGAAGTTGAATCAAATTTACATAATAATAAACAAGCATCAACATTTGCGCCAAAATACTTTTTTGCATCTATTTTGTAAGTTGCACAATATTCTAGAGATATTTTTTGAACATGAATATAATTTAGTAACTTTCTTGAGACAGAAGTTTTGCACAACATGGCAAGATAGGCATGGCATTTTTGTAGATATTGGACTATACGGATCAACATCCATTCAGAAACATCAAAATTGCTTTTGCCAGTAATTGCATCTAATCCATTCAGCTTTTGAAAATTACTTTTCAAGGGTAAATTAACACCATGAATTACTCCTTGTCGTGAGTTAGTAACCCAAGGAAAGTTACCTATTACTAAAATATTTTCTTGGTTTTCTCTGATTAATGACTGCCAATCAAACTGAAAAAAATCTGCTTGCTGAACTTTAATTCTTTTGTCTGCTAAAAGCAATTCTTCATTGTTAATCACGTTAAGATAATTTTGATTAATTTCCATGCCAATAATTTTTCTTGCAGATGGAAATATATGTGCAGAAGCTTTAATAAAATTGCCTAAGCCGCAAGTTGGCTCAATAATTATGTCAGGTTTAATACCCAGTTCAACTAGTTTATGGCAAATTTTTTCAGCTAACTCTATAGGAGTTTGAAAATCGCCATATTCTATTTTTGACCTGAAAGTTTGAGTCATGAAATTCTACTAATAATCCAGGAAAATCTATACCGCTTGCTGAATTACCCTGCAAAAACTCATATTTTTCTTTTAGATAAAGCTTAAATTTTTGCTCCAGATATGTTCCAACTGCTTTACCGTCTGTAACTCCATAAAGTAGAGATTCTGAGTGTTGAGACTCGGATGCTGAAAATATTCATGCTTCTAAGCAGAGAGTTTCTACGGTCAGTGTGGGCATAAATACAAATCAAATGTAAAATAGTCTACTTACCAAAAGTATTGATTTTCTAATACTGTTGTTTGCCGAGTCGCAGAGTCATATTCTAAAAGATATTCGTGAGCGATCGCTTCATTTTCTCTCAATATTTGCACTTCTTTTTTACCAATTTCCGTATCCGTAGATAATAAAATTACTTGATGACTGGCGGAGGGAAAGTACCGTTCTACCAAGTTACTGCGGTGAGAAGAATCAAGCCTACCTAACGGTGTATCAATCGCTACGGGTAAGCGACGACCGGAGACTCTTGCTAAACCCCACAAAAAGGCGATCGCTAATAGTTGTTTTTCCCCAGCAGAAAGGCGATGTTTGGGGACTGGTTTACCTTTTAAATCGTACAGTGACAGGCTAAATGTATTACTGTCGATAGCAACGCGATGAACTAAATCAGATTTATGTAGCAAGTAACGAAAACACTCTGTTACTTCAACTTCTAATTTATTTAGTTTTCTCAAAGTTAATTTTTCGCGAAAAACCTTGAGTGTTTCTTGCACTCTCGCGGCCGATTCAATAATATGTTCTTTATTTTGCCGTTTTAAACTTGTTTCTGTATAGCTTTCTAAATCTTTTTTAGTAGTGTAAATCTCGGTTTCTAATTCAACTAAACGGCGTTTTGCTACTTCATAAGCCGCCTTAGCATCAGCAACTTCCTGTTGTGCTTGTTGTAATTCATCAGCCAGCCTTTGATATTCTTCGGGTGAAGCTGCGGTTTGAATTTGTCGTTCCAGAGTGATAATTTCTTCTTCCTGAGACTGGAGAAATTTAATTTTCTCTTGAGCCTGAGTTTTCACATAACCCAGATAATGATGAATTACATTATCTAACTGATTCAGGCTTTCTCTATCAGCTAATAACCAAGGTTCGGTGGTAACGGCGTTATGTAAATCTTGATTCTCTTTTTTGATAAATTCTTGAATTTGAGTAACTTCTGACTCAGCAATAGTTAATTGATTAATAAAATTCAGTAACTTCTGCTCTTTCTCTACCAATAAATCGTGAGCCACCTGCATTTGTTGAATCCGAAATTCTGCTTCTCCTTGATTCAAAGACTCATTTAATAAAGGTGTAATCAACGCTAAAGGTAAAACATCAGCCGCTAAATCGCACATTGCCTGACGCGCTTTCTCGGCTGCTGTAGTTTTCTCATTCTTTTGTTTTTCTAAGTGACTGCGTTCTCCGGCAATTTTCCCACCTTCAGAAATAAATTTATTTACAGCTTCCTGCTGCCGAATTTCCGCAGATTTTAATTCATCTTGCAAAGATGTAATTGCTTGCAATTCTTGGTTATAAGTCTCTTGCAAATCTTGTAACTTCTCTTCAATTTCTGCCAGATTAGCTAATTCTTTAGTACCAGCCAGTTCCTTACGTTTACGATTCATTAAAATATCTAAATCAACAGCCAACCTATCAGCTAACTCTAATCCTAAAAGTCCGCTAATTGCATCAACTACAATTGCTGGTGGTGTTTCCTGTTCTGCTAATTCTTTAACTTGTTCGCCATCAAATAAAAATAGATTAGATATACCTAAAGGTAATAAATTTTCAATATACTCATCCCAAATATTCACTAAAGCCGTATCTAACCATTCATTAGCATCTAAAATCCCTAAATGGTCTTTACCATCTTGCGGATTTTTCTCCCAAGTCCGCACCACCCGATATTTTATCGGCTGGTCATTTTCAACATGTTCAAAAACTAATTCAATGCGAGTTTTTTCAACAGGGTCAGTCTTACTATTAACACATTGAGTCAGAAAATCACTATAACTTAAATTACCACGGGTAGAACATTGAGCGCGATGACCATAAAGCGCCAACCGAATAGCATCCATTAAAGTTGTTTTTCCGCCACCATTCATCCCACCTAAAAGAATTATGGGACGAGAATTTTCATGATTTCTTGGGTCAAGATTAATTACCTGTTTCCCAGCGTATGGGCCAAAGTTTTGTAATACAAGTTCAATAAATATCATTTAATTTAGTTAATTAGAACAGCGTAATTAAATATAACTAGCGAGGGTTGTCATTAATCATTAGTCATTGGTCATTTTTAGAGACGCGATGAATCGCGTCTGTACAATTATCATTTGTCATTTGTCATTGGTAAGAGTTGCAAGTATATTTACGTTTAATAATATAGTTTGGGTTATTTATACCGACTTACTTAGACAAAATTCAAATTATAAGTTGAAGTTGTTAATCAATTTCTCTCTCTGTGTTCTCTGCGCCTCTGCGGTTCCATTAAAAAAATACTTTTCACAACTCCTACACAAATTCCTATACAACTGAAATGTCCTAAAAACTCAGATATGGTGGGCATTGCCCACCCTACCATATTTCCTGTAACGCTTGTTTGGAGAATTATTATCGTCTCTCCACTTCATCCACTTCTTTAGGAACCCCAGCAGTTAACACCTCATGTCCGGTGCTAGTAACTAACACATCATCTTCAATGCGAATTCCAATCCCCACCCAACGCGGATCGGTGATTGGCTGGTCTTCTGCCAGTTTGGTATCTGGTACTATATAAAGTCCTGGTTCTACGGTGAGTATTTGTCCTGGTTGTAAAATCTGTGGGTTATCACCATGCTGATATACGCCGACATCATGGACATCCAAACCTAACCAATGGCTGGTACGGTGCATATAGTATGGTTTATATTTTTCTTCTTCAATTAGCTTGTCAACTTCACCCTTGAGGATACCTACTTCCACTAAACCCTCTGTGAGGACGCGCACTGCTGTATCGTGGACTGAGTTGAAAGTATTACCGGGTTGCACTTGAGCGATCGCTTGTTTTTGTGCTTCTAAGACAATCTCATATAATATCTTTTGTTCTGCTGTAAATTTCCCACCGACAGGAAATGTCCTGGTAATATCGGAATTGTAATAACCGTAGGCACAACCAGCATCAATCAGCAGTAAATCTTCATCCTGCATTTGGCGATCGTTTTCAATATAGTGCAACACACAAGCATTCACACCAGACGCGACTATTGAAGGATAAGCTGGCCCCATCGCTCCGCGCAAGCGAAAAATATGCTCAATTTCCGCTTGAATTTCATACTCGTAACGTCCGGGTGCAGTTACTTGCTGCGCTAAACTGTGCGCTTCTGTAGCGATCGCAGCTGCTTGGCGCATCAATTCCAACTCAGCTTGACTTTTAATCAATCTCATGCTACCTAAAATAGGGCTGGTATCTTCAATAGCGATCGGCCCTGTACCTCGTTTAGGATAGGTGCGGAGTAAACTTTGATAATGTTTGAGAACTTTGTCATTAAAATTGCGATCGCGTCCTAAATGGTAAAAAATGCGATCGGCTTTTTCTAAATACTGGGGTAGTTTTTCATCCAGTTCGGTAATTGGGTAAGCTTCATCAGCACCATACAATTTTTTAGCTGCTTCCACTCCACAACGGTAACCAGTCCAAACTTCCTTTTCCCGATCCTTCGGTTGAACAAACAACACAAACTGATGTTCTGCGTGATGAGGTGCTAACACAGCTACAGCTTGCGGTTCATTAAAACCAGTCAAATAGAAAAAATCACTGTCTTGGCGATAATTGTACTCCACATCATTATGCATCACCGCCATTGGCGCACTGCGAAAAATCGCCGTACCATTACCAAGTTTTGACATCAACTGCTGACGACGCTTCTGATATTCTGCTTGCATAGCTACTTTATATTTCCAATTATGGTGATATCTTAACCTTTTCGCACTACAGATTGCATATATCACAAATATTATATGTAGTGCCAAGCACTCTCAACATCAATAATATGTATCCAGTTTTAACTAATAGTTATTCATTGAGCTTGATATTTATATCTCAGTCTTAATATTGCTATTATTCACAAATACATATTACATGTATATTGTCAAATTCATGTTATAGATTTCAGACAATCTGCATCTCATAATTTTACATTCAAAACTAAATTATATAAACATAAAGTTATCGTTCTTTGATATTTATCCTAACTTGTTATATACATATCATAAATCATTGGCAAGCACGAGCGTAACTTTTTGAATAAGTCATGTTTTTGATTGTCTAGATTTTTATATAGCTTTTATGCATCAGCCGCAGTATAACTATCGCTAGTTGTGCGCTCACAAGTATACCTTACTAAGTCGAGAAATGCGCTAAAAAATGGAACTGCTATCTAGCATATATATATTGAGAATTGGCGGTTGAAATCATCAGACTATATATGCTTACGTTCGATATAGTTCTAGCACTAATTATCAGCATAACCTTACATTTTAGATGATAGACAAATTTATCTTGTTAGCCTAAAACCTCTAAATTAAAGCTATTTCTGGCTTTTGTAACTTATCTACAAATGCTGATATAAACAAAAATATTTTCATAAATGCTTATCTGGAACTTGAAAAAATTAAATAAGCTAGCTAGAAAAGAGCAACTTATATATATGTATTCGCACGGTCAAAAACATGAAAATATGAAAAAGTCAAACAGATATTTTTTGAGTAAATGTTATTAAAGCACAGAAAACATTTAACCGAAAAAGTTAAAACTTGGATAACAACAAGCTATAAAAACAAACCATGCCTGAATTGAATTTGGATACAAATAGCTGGGCAGCACTTTCTTTTGAAAAATCAGCACAAATCAGCAACGGTTTTGAAGATAATTCTTCATCGTCATTTAGCCGTGCAAGTTCTTCTTCAGCACTGTCAAATCAACCGGTAAATACAAATCAAGTATCATCACAATCTTTATTTAACGCCAATCCAAACCCTAATCCTTATATCACCAGCGCCGCAATTGTACCAGATTTTAACGGTGATGGTAGAACCGATAAAATTTGGGTTGATGCCCAAACTGGTGCAACTCAAATTTGGTTGATGGATGGTACAACTGTTATCTCCAAAGGGAATTTTCCAGCCGATCCAAATAACCAACCAGGGTCAGTAGATTACAAAATTGGCGATTTCAACGGGGATAATAAAACTGACTTCTTGTTACGCAATAAAGTAACAGGTGCTAATACCCTGGTATTGATGGATGGTACAAATTTCACGAATCTGATTTCACTAGATCCACTAGATGGAAACTGGTCACCATTCATTGGCGATTTCGATGGCGATCGCAAAACTGATATATTATGGCGGAATAACGCCACAGGTGAAAACGCCATTTGGTTAGTAGATGGTAGTAACTCCAGCCAACCCATTAAAAGTGGCATCAGACTTGAGGGACTCGACACTACTTGGACGCCAACAATGGTTGATTTCGACGGTAACGGCGTCACTGACATCTTCTGGCGCAGTACCACCGGCGAAAACAGCGCTTGGTTCTTTGATGGTACTCAAGTTAATAAGAATTCTCTCCAATCACAAGACGCCAGCTGGACTTTCAGCATAGGAGACTTTAACGGCGATTTCCGTTCTGACATCTTATGGCGCAACACCACCACAGGTGAAAACAAAGCTTGGTTAACTAATTCCCTCATTCCCAATAACGTCTTCTTCACCGAATCTTCTCTGACAACACTAGATGCTAATTGGAAATCTAGCATTGCTGACTTCAATGGTGATGGTAAGACAGATATCTTCTGGCGTAATCAAACAACCGGTGAAAACACCACCTGGTTAATGGATGGCGGTTCAATTGTTACTGAAACCTTCCTTGCACCCAGTTCCACCACGGCACAAGCAACATTTGGCGACTTCAACAACGATGGTAGAACAGATATCTACTGGCGCGATTACGCTACAGGTGCGGACGAAATTTGGATTACAAATACAGACGGAACAACCGTAACCAGAACTCCAATCGCAGAAACAGAAAGACTTTCCCCAATTCAAGTAGGAGAAGATGGTAATCCTGTCCTCGGCCCAGATGGTACACCCTTGAGAAAATGGGTTACCTTCTAGATTGCTAGAAAATAATTAGCTTATCGGTATTCACGCAAAGACTGTAGCGTTTTTAATAACGCAATATTAGCGATCGCACAAAGCCAAGTTGAGTAGAGTTAAGCCACAATACCATCTCTACCTAAAAGTTTCATTCTGAGCCGGAACACAACTCAGGATCAAGGTAATTCTACCAAATCAATTATCCCACATCGTAGGGGCGGGGTTTCCCCGCCCTTACAAATTATGTTCACTTTAAAATTTGTAACTCAAAATTTGAATTACGCTATTTTCTGGTAAGCTTCCAGAGCTAATACTAATACTGTCACTAGTACCCCGACGTACAGTCACACCCTGCATCAAATTCAGAAAATCATCCACCGGCGAAATATCACACTTAGTCGCATCTGCTGCCTGTGTACGATAATGGGTAGGAACAATCAATCTCGGATTTAAAATTTCTACTGCTTGCTTGGCTTCTTGAGCATTATAAGCTTTAGCACTACCGCCCACAGGAATAAAGGCGATATCAGGACGACCCATCAGAATTTTTTGCTCAACCGAAATTGGTGCAGCTGCGCCGCCTAAATGTAGAATATTAATTCCGCCTTGTTTCCAACTCCAAGCAGTATTAATACCAAATTGTTTACCACCTTTGCGATCGTGGTCTATACCAATTCCTTGAAACTTAATTCCTTGGAATTCGTAAACCCCTGGTTCATAGATTAGTTTCGGCTTTCCGGGGAGTCCGTCTACAGCACCTTCATCCAGCAGTTGACTGCTAATCATCACTAAATCTGCTGCAACCTTTGGCGGACGATATCCAGCAGTACAGCCGACAGTCCGAAAGGGATTGACGAGAATCTTCACCCCGCTACCCGTCAACAGAAAGCAGGTATGACCCAACCACTGAACTGATAAGCCGCTAGATTGGGCCTGGGATGGAAATTCAGAACTTAAGGTAGTAAAAAAAGCTGTTGCCAAACCCGCCCCAGCATAGCCTATCAACTGTCGTCGTTTCATTAATTACGCTCTCGACTGTAATTGTTCCAGAAAGTTTCGCAGCAACTGCTTACCTGAAGATGTCAAAACACTCTCTGGATGAAACTGGACGCCTTGAATATGAGGATAGTTCCGATGGCGTACTCCCATAATCGTACCATCCTCAACCCAAGCAGTAATTTCCAACACATCGGGGCAAGTCTCGCGGTCAATCACCAGACTGTGATATCTGGTAGCAGTTAAAGGATTTTCTAATCCCTGGAAAACTCCCACCCCAGTATGAGACACCTGAGAAGTTTTGCCATGCATCAATTCAGGAGCAGAAACGATTTTACCACCGAATACCTGACCAATGCTTTGATGTCCTAAACAGACACCCAAAATTGGCAAACTAGAACCTAGCTGTTCAATTAACTCTAAACTGATTCCCGCATCTTCTGGACGACCAGGTCCGGGAGAAATGACGACAAATTCAGGATTTAAAGCTTTAATTTCGTCTACAGATATTTTATCGTTGCGAAAAACTCGAATATCTGCTGCTACAGGAAATTCTGCGGCAAGCTCTCCAAGATATTGGACTATATTATAAGTAAAACTGTCGTAATTGTCGATGACTATAATCACAGCTAATAACTCCTGGTCAGATTATTTGATTATTTTGTTTAATTGTCACCAGATGGGAGCTGTAAACGTCATCAATTATCGAATGAAAATAAGCAAACTTAGCAATCTTACTTAAAAAGCTGAGATAATTAAAGTTGCCAAAGGCGGCAGTATAAGTATACTACCTACCAAAAGCGATACTAAAGCTGAGACCAGTACAGCACCGGCTGCACAATCTTTCGCAATTTTGGCTAGCTCGTGGTAAGTTTGCTTCACTGTTAAATCAACTAGTGATTCTAAAGCTGTATTTAGTAGTTCTAAAGTTAAAACTAAACCACTAGTTATCGCAATAATGGCGATTTCCACCGATGATAAATGTAAAATGACGCTAAGAGCGATCGCTACAGCACAAACGCCTACATGAATGCGAAAATTGCGTTGAGTTTTAAAACCATAGCTAATTCCCGCCCAAGCATACTTAAAACTAATAAATAAATTAGTCGCTACTTGCCAAGAAAATTCTCTTTCTTTAGTCACCAGTGTTGGTATGCGGTTATTAGTGGGTGGTGGCGAAACTTTTTGGGACATAGGCTTCAAGATCCTCACATCAAGTAGATACAGTTGTTGGTGTTGCCGATTTTAAGAGCTTAATTTAGGTTTAGGCAATTTTATCCGGAAGTTTTAGGAGCAGCAAAGAATAATAATAGAGGTTATTCTATGTCAATAGAGATACCTATTTGTCTCAGCAATATTACCTGCTGTTTTAACATTCTTACTAAACTTTCCTCATCAGGATGATCCCAGCCTAATAAGTGCAGCAAACCATGAGCCACAAGCCAGGCCAATTCAGTTTGCAAACTATGCTCCTGCTGTTGGGCTTGACGCTGTGCAGTATCTACAGATACCACAATATCCCCTAGATATAAAGGTATAGAGGCAAACATTTCCTCATTTTGAGGACTGTCCACCTCTAAAGCAGCAAAAGCTAATACATCTGTAGGTTTGTCCTGGTGACGATATTGGGAATTAAGTGACTGAATTTCTACATCATCCGTGAACCGCAACCCGATTTCATAACCTGGTGCTGAGGGAAGATAAGGGTGAAGTATTTCTAACCAGTTATTAAACCAGTCTTCCCAAGTTTCCACAGCAATGCGGTTATCATTAGTCCCAAAATTTTTTGTTGTTTCTGGGAACGATTCATAAAAGTAATCTTGTACATCTAGTTCAACTTGCACTAGCTACAAAGTCTCCTAGTAACTCGAGGTTTAGGTTTAAGTTCAGCGAGTTAGGTAAGCAAGACCTACGAAGAGAGCTAAAAGTCCCACAGTAGTAAGCACAAAATGCTTAACAGAAGTACCACCTTTACGCACCATGTTGCGCATGGCGAGTTTAACGTAGCTCGGTTGAGCTTCCTTTGACGGAGAACTGCTCATGATGATTCGATAACAAACTCTTTTATATATAAATGTAACAGTTATCGTCAATGGTCATTAGTCATTTGTCAGAGACGCGATGAATCGCGTCTGTACAATTATCCTCCTTGTCCCCCTTGTCCCCCTTCCCTTGTCCTCCTTGTCCTCCTTCCCTATCCCCTAAGCTGGCGTACTTTCCACCAGTTGATTTTCTTGTCGCAGATAGGCTTGGATGAAGGCGTCAAGGTCGCCGTTCATGACATCGGTAATGGCTGTGGTTTCTGTGTTGGTACGCAAATCCTTGACCATTTGGTAGGGGTGAAATACATAGTTACGGATTTGGTTACCCCAAGAAGCTTCGACCATATCACCGCGAATTTGGGCGATTTCTTGGGCGCGTTGTTCTTGGGCGATGACTAACAGCTTGGCTTTGAGACGGGTGAGGGCTTTCTCTTTATTTTGCAGCTGCGATCGCTCTTCTGTACAACGCACAGCTAAACCAGTGGGAAGATGCACAATCCGCACGGCTGTTTCGACTTTGTTGACGTTTTGTCCACCTTTACCACCAGAACGGGATGTAGTAATTTCTAAATCCTTTTCGGGAATGTCGAGATGCACAGAACTATCTATTTGGGGCATCACTTCCACCCCGGCGAAACTAGTTTGGCGTTTACCGTTGGCGTTGAATGGGGAAATTCGCACTAAACGATGAGTACCAGTTTCCGATCGCAAATAGCCATAGGCATAACGACCGGTAATTTCCAAAGTTGCCGATTTAATTCCGGCTTCATCGCCTTCTGACTCTTCTGCTAAAGTCACCTTATATCCGTGAGCTTCTGCCCAACGTGTATACATTCGCATCAACATAAACGCCCAGTCTTGAGCATCCGTACCACCCGCACCGGCGTTAATTGTCAGTACTGCCCCTTTATCATCGTAAGTGCCGGAAAGTAATTGTTGTAACTCCCACTGATCGAGTTCGTGGTTGAGTTTAGTAATGGTAGATTCCGCTTCAGTTAGCAGACTTTCATCAGTTTCTAACTCTAATAACTCAACCACAGCTTTCGTATCTTCTAGGTTAGATTGCCATTGATGATACTGCTGGAGGTGGGCTTTAAGGTCGTTGAGTTCTTGTAATGTTTCTTGGGCTGTCGTTTGGTCGTTCCAAAATTCTGGTTGAGCAGATATTTGTTCTAAATCTTGAATTTTGGCTGTCAGTGCAGGTACGTCAAAGATAGTCCTGGGTTTTACCCAGGCGATAAGCCAACGTTTCGATTTCGCGTTTGAGTTCTAAAACATCCATATTGCTTACTTAACGATAGAGCGTGTCTAATTGTTAAGAACTTGCTCTCAATTCTATTTGCTTTATTGATTTTAGCTGTTGTTGAGCAAATTCAATCGTCTTACTTGTCTAAGTTATATATAGCAATCCTATCTGAGTTATGAAAATATTTTTTTAATGAACCGCCAAGTACGCCAAGTACGCCAAGGGTAAGAGAAAACAACTGAGAGTTTGTAAATTTCACAAATGATTTAGGATGGCTATAGGTAACAGTAAACAGGGAAGAAATAATAAAATGGGATTTAAGCACAATCCACAAATTCTTGGCGTAATTGGCGTCTTCTCTGCGAGACGCTACGCTAAGGCGGTTCATTAAATTAAGGTTTTTGGTAATTTTTACCTAGGTTTTGTAAACCTGTACAGAGTGATATTCACAAATTAACTATGAGTCATGGATTGCTGTTGTAAATAAGCCTCGATCAAAAAATTAATCTCACCATTTAACACCTCTGTCACCGATGTAGTTTCTACATTAGTACGCAAATCTTTCACCCGATTTTCGGGATGCAAGATATATTCACGAATGGGCTTTGTAGATAGAGATTTTATGCTGCTAGTTTCAATTTTGGCAATATCTTGAACGCTTTGGGATTGCATTAAAAACCATAGCTTACTTTTAATAAGCCCTAAAGCTTTTGTTTGGTTTTGCATTTGACTGCGTTCTTGGTCACAAAAAACAGTAATTCCTGTAGGAATATGACATACTTTTACCCAAGGTTGTGAGCGTTTAAGATTTTTACCATGCCAACGCCATTGAGTTATTTTTAAATCATGTTCGGGAATTTCCCAATTAATCGCTGCATCGCATACTGGTATGACTTCTACCCTAGCTAAAATTGTCTGTAAATTGCCGTTAGTCTGAAAGGGCGATATCCTTTGTAATTTATGTATACCCGTTTCTGATTTAAGAAATCCGTATGCATAACGTCCGGTAATTTCTAAGGTAGCAAAGTTAATTCCTGCACTATCCCCATCAATTATTTCTACTAAATTAACTTGGTAATTGTGATTTCTGCCCCAATTCCAGTACAACTTCATTAATAAATATGCCCAATCTTGAGCATCTGCACCAGCAATTTCAGCCGTAATGGTGACTAATGCACCCATTTGGTCGTAAGGGTGAGATAGTAACTTTTGTATTTGGACTATTTCTAGTTCTTTTTTAAGATGCTTCAAATTCAATTGAGTTTCTTGCCATAATTGCTCATCAGTTGAAGCTTGTAAAAGTTCTACAGCCGCTTTTATATCTTCAAGAACAGCACACCAATTTTGATATTTTTCCTGTCTGGAAAATATCAAGTATTCTATGTCTTGAAGTATTTGATAAGCTGGTGCTGGATTTAGCCAAAAATTAGACTGAGCAATTATTGTTTCTAATTCTTGAATTCTGGCAATTAGTTGTGTTTGGTCAAAGACAATCCTCAGCTTTGCCCAAGATATTTGCTAATCTTTCTACTTCCTGTTTGATTCCGGCAAATTCCAGCATAATTTTGCCCATAACTGACCAATGAATAATATTATATTGTACCAATTTAAATAGCTGTTGCGGCACATCAATATATTCTAGAGGGCATGGCATTGCCATGCCCCTACCATCTGTCGCATTCTTTTTTTCAAATTGGTATGACATAATTTCATCTACTCATCCCATGAAAAAACCGTGGCTGCTGAGGCTAGACCACGGTAATTTTTACAAAACTTTACTTTTATCTCGTGCCTACGGATATTTAATCGCGGCTATTGAGGGCAATTAATAGCCGCAAAATAAAGATGAATAGGTTGATGTAGGTGAGGTACATAGATAAAGCTGCTGGTAGGTACTGATCGTTGCGATAAGTACGTGGCAAGATATAGAAATCAACCACAGATGCGCCAGCAAACAGAAATACTCCCAACCCGGAAATGGCGATTTCTAACCAAGTTGGCGTGTAGACACCGAATAAGGCAAAGACAAATTGAGTCAAACAGACAACTACCAAGGCAATGATGCCGAGAGAGATAGTTTTTGTCAAAGCCATCCCGTCTTGTTCCGAGAGATTGGAACCAATTTGACGGGCAACAATAAAGGTAACGCCACAACCAAGGGCGGCTATGCCAATACCTTGAATACCAACACCTTGGGTTCTCAAAGCGACAAAGACTAAGCCACTGAGAGTATATCCAGATAAAAGGCTGTAGGTAGCCAGTAAAGGAAGTGCTAGACCTTTATTGCCTTTTTCGGCGACATTTTGGGCGACAAAGAACAGAATTAACTCAACGATGACTGCACCAATAAAGGTGGGGAAAAACAGTTCTGGATGATTGCGGATCACTCCTAAACCGCCGTAGGTTCCTAGTGCGGTAAGTACAAGACCGCCACCTACATAGGGTAGGGCATTAGCTATAACATTAGGCCCTACGAGGGCTTGAGTTCTAGCCTCGCGGATAGCATCGCGAAAATTGCTGGTGTTGCTCATGTGGAAAACTTGTTTTACTGAGAAACGTCCTGTATACTTCCATTTTTACCAATATTCTGAACTAATCACCACTCAGCCAACCGGGATAAATCATGTTTGTGAATGTAGCAGTCAAATAAATCAAGGGTTCTGTGCTGAAAATTGCTCATTTATAAAACCCAAAGATTTTACAGTCTTGTTTCTACTGACAGCATATTCTTGGGTCTTGCTGACACATAAAAATATGTAACTCTAGGGGAAATTGATCTGTTGCTGATTGTGATAGATGTCTGTAGTGTAATTACTAGATTTTTCTGTAGTAATAGATAATTTCTCTGCCAGCAGATAAAAGACCATGAATAATGCGAATCCTGGTTGATCAAACAGAAGTCATCTGCACTAAACGATGATAAAAAATCAGGGTTAATCATAAAAAATCATGCGTAGAAATACTGAACAATCCCTGCGAGACCCTGATAAGTTCAGTATAACGACGATGGTTTATTCAACGGTGACTAAGGAAAATAATGACAGCTTTGATAACAATATACGCAACTCCATTTTTTTAGGAAAAGGAGTTACAACAAAGGAATTTTTATATGGCAGCAAGTGAGTCCTCTGTGCGAATAGATGGTATAGAGTTATTACACTTATACCACCAGAATCCCTCTATTAAACTGCGTAATCAACTTGTGCAGCTACATACTGGTTTAGTGCGGAAGATGGCTCATAAATTTAGCCATCAATGTAATGAACCTTATGAAGATTTAGAACAGATCGGTTATTTTGGTTTAATCAGAGCTATTGAACGTTTTGATCCCAGTCAAGGATATGCGTTTAGTTCTTTCGCTGTACCATATATTCGTGGAGAGATGCTGCACTTTTTACGCGATCGCAGTACTCTATTAAAAATTCCCCGGCGTTGGCAAGAACTATATAATGAAGGGCAAAAGGTACGCAAGGACTTGGCTATCGCTTTGGGACGCCCACCCAAAGACACAGAAATTGCCCGTGAATTGCGCGTATCTGTGCAAGAATGGCAAGAAACTAAATTAGCCGCCCAAAACCGGATGCCTTTAAGTTTAGATGCTACGGCTGTTCACTATGTTGATTGCCAAATTACTTTAGGTGAAGCTTTACCTTGTCCTCGTTCTAACGCACTTCAGCAACAAGAAGAAGAACGTCAACAACTCCAAGGTGCAATCAATTTATTAGAAGAAAAGCCCCGGATGGCTGTTGAGTTAGTCTTTTTGAAAGAACTTTCTCGCAAAGATGCGGCGAAAAATATCGGTACAAGTCCGATGACTGTAACGCGATATCTGCAAAAAGGTATTCAAGATTTGATTAGCTATTTGCAACCTCAAGCTGTAGCTAGTGGGTCATAGTCAATAGTCTCAAGTCTATAGTTCAAAATTTATTAGTTGTTGACTGTTGACTGTTGACTGCGCCGCACTGAGCTTGTCGAAGTGTTGACTGTTGACCCAAAAATAATTAATTACCTAGATTTTAAATCAGCGATCGCTCCTTTGGTCATAGCCGCAATAGCTTTATCGGTCGCCTTAGGCAGATGATAGTATTTACCTCCGGCTGTTTGCGCTAATTCTTTAGCAAAGCCTGTAGAGACAAATTTACTCTCCGTATCAATTACTAACAGCTGTATTCCCAAAGCGCGAATTCTCGCCGCAATTTCTAATAATTCGCTTTTGATGTCTGGCTTTTCTCCTGGTTCCTGCGGTTCGCCTAAGGAACGGGCTAAGGGTATATTACCCCGGCCATCGGTGATGGCTACAACCACAACTTGACCAATATCGCCACTCATTTGAGCATTTAACCCAATGCGTACAGCTTGGGTTAAACCATGGGCTAAGGGTGAACCGCCACCACAAGGTAATCTTTCCAAACGGTTGCGCGCTAAGGCAATAGAACGAGTGGGAGGGAGTAAAACCTCTGCTTGTTCGCCCCGGAAAGGAATTAAGGCGATTTGGTCGCGGTTTTGATATGCTTCGGTTAACAGTTGCATGACTGCACCTTTAGCTGACTGCATCCGGTTAAGCGCCATTGAGCCAGAAGCATCTACCACAAACACTACCAACGCCCCAGCTTTGCGGACTAAACGCTTGGCGCGAATGTCTCCTTGTTCAACGATGACTTTGCGTCCTGGGTGTCTTTCTCTACGTGCTTTTTGATACGGAGCAGCCGCTCTTAATGTGGCATCTACGGCGATGCGTCTCACCTTACCTTTAGGCAACATCGGCTTAATGTAGCGCCCTCTATCTTCCGAGAAGATAATACTGCGGCTACCAGATTTACCTTGCCTTTTTGCCATCTGTGTAAAATAAAGCACACTATCATCGAGAATCACCCCTTCTGGATCGAAGACAAATTCTTCGGGGATGCTGGGTGGTTCTTGTTGTTCTTGTTCCTCTGGTTCCTGTTCTTCTTCTTCCTGTTCTTCTTGTTCGGATTCGTCTTGACTTTCTGGTGGTGGGGGTGGCGGTGGTGGTGGTGGCGGTGCTTGTTCTGGTGGCTGTGTCTGCACGACTGTAGCGCGGGGAACAATTACCAATTCCACAGCGCGGCGCAAGTCGTCGGCGTTGACGGTGTTGCGTCCATCTAAGGCGGCGGCGGCTTTAGCCACGCGCACAGCAAATAACTCGGCGCGGTGTCCTTGAACGCCGCCACGAAGTGCTTCATTGACTAAATATGCAATTTGATCGTGGGTAATGATGACATCTTTCAGCCATTCCCGCGCCAGAATAATTTGAGTTTTTAGCCCGTCTAAGTCTTCGTTGTATTGGGCGAGGAATTCTTGGGGAGATAGCGAATAAGCGATCGCTTGTTCCACTGCTTGTACTCTTTGATCTAAGCCCAGAACTCCGTCTGCTGATAATGCGATCGCAATTCTATCGAGTAAATGCTCTCTTAACGCTCCTTCTTCTGGGTTGTAGGTAGCAATAAACAACGGCTTGCACTGATGCTGAAAGCTAATTCCTTCCCGTTCAATTTGGTTACGTCCTTCCGATAAAACAGAAAGCAGTTGATTGCTGATTTGGTCATCAAGTAAGTTGATTTCATCCACATACAGCACCCCTCGGTTGGCGCTGGCGAGTAATCCCGGCTGAAATATTGTATCTCCTTGCTTGACTGATTGTTCTACATCCACAGAACCGAGAAGCCTGTCTTCTGTCACGCCAAGCGGAATTTGTACGAACGGTGCAGGGATAATGGCAGTAGGGACATCTTGAATATCTTTATCTGCGTATTCTGCTAAAAGTAAGTCATCCCATTCTTGGGGTTGATTGGGATCGCAGTTGCTAATCGAGTCCTTGACAACTTCAATAGGTGGTAGTAGGGCGTGAATAGCCCGTGCCATCACAGATTTTGCCGTACCGCGACGACCTGCGATCGCTACTCCACCTAATCCCGGATCGACAGCAGCTAATAGCAAAGCTAATTTAATCGCTTCTTGTCCGACTACGGCTGTCAGAGGGAAGGAAGTGATTTGAGGATTGATAGTAGGCGCAGGCATGGTTTGGCAATATAGCTAGTCTCGGCTTTTAGCATATCAAGCTTCTGGCACATTTAAAATATAGTCATTAGTCATTGGTCATTAGTCATTGGTCATTGGTCATTGGTCAACATACAGCAGATTGCCAGTTGGTGAGGTAGAAACGATCGTTGATTGTAGGGGCACTGGCACTGCCATGCCCCGAAGCGCTTATCTACCTGAAATATGCTGTAACTACTGATTCGTCAGCGACCTTTAGGCGAAGAACAATGTAAACTAGAATGTCAGTAAAGTAACATTTATTTACATAAAATCTTCAGCCATGCTAGCTGCTATTCTCTTTGACCTAGACGGTACTATTGTCAACACCGACCCGATACATTACCTAGCTTGGCAGCAAAAGCTGGCTAGTTATGGCATAGAAATTGATGAAGCGTTTTATAAATCTCGCATTAGTGGGCGACTGAACCCAGAAATTGTCAAAGACATATTACCGCAATTATCATCGGCAGAAGGACAAGTATTTGCAGATGAGAAAGAAGCGCTATTCCGGGAAATGGCGGCAAATCTCCAACCTTTGAATGGATTTGCAGAGTTAATCGCCTGGACAGAAGCACATCAGCTAAAACGTGCTTTAGTTACCAATGCTCCGAGATTGAATGCTGAATTTATGCTTGAGGTTTTGGGCATTAAAGAAGCATTTCAGACAGTTGTTTTAGCTGAAGACTGTATAGCAGGTAAACCAGACCCCACACCTTACCAGGTTGCCTTAAATCAGTTGGGGATTCAAGCCCAAGATGCGATCGCGCTAGAAGATTCCCCCTCTGGAATTCGTTCTGCTGTAGCTGCTGGTATCCGCACCATTGGTATAGCTTCTACTCACGATCCCAAAGTGCTGCTAGAAGTTGGCGCTTTTATCGCCATCCCCGATTTTACAAATCTGCAACTCTGGACATTACTCAACTCGATGAGCGAACAAGATTTTAGTACTATTTCTTAGTATGGGGCATGGGGCATGGGGCATTGAAACAATTTTGGATTTTGGATTTTGGATTTTAGATTGGAATCCAAAATCGCAAATCTAAAATCTAAAATTCCTTGTCCCCCTGCTCCCTGCTCCCTGCTCCCCCAGTCCCTAATTCTCCTTCCTGTCCTTCTTGCGGCTGAATACAGACTTTCCTTTGGCTAATAAACCAATCCCAATCAAAGAACCTAGCACTGTTGAGGGTTCAGGTACATCTGTTGCGGGCCCTCTCCCTTGTGGCCTGGGTAACTCTGGAATGAAGGCTTCCTTTTTGACGTTATTCACAATTGGATTGTAAGCAGAATTGCTGGTGTCACCACCACCGCCAATACCACCAATACCGCCACTACCACCACTACCACCACCAAGCAGTGATAAAAGTCCGGCGAAGGGAAGGACACCTAATATACCCCCGGCACCGCCACCAGCGCCACCGGCTGCTGCAACTGGTAATATCCGCGATTTTTTTAACTTGCGGACAGACCAAGACTCTATTCCAGTACTGGCATTATTAAATTTGGAGAATAAATAAACATATTGCTGATCTTTGTCACCTTTTTGATTGTCTACAAAAAAGCTGTTGTTGATATAGACAAAGTAATCATGGCTACCAATCTCTTTATCCGCGTTGATATCTTCTAGCTCAACTGTATTTGGATCGAGGTCGAACCTTTTGGTAGCACGACCTTTGAAGGTGGGATAACTCGTCAGATCGGGAGAATTCCCTAAAAACACTTGCAACTGTTCTAAGACAATCTTTGCTGTCTCTTGATTGCTATTGGTTTTAACTGTCTGGTTTGTTTCATTAATAGTTAAGATAAACTCCCGGTAGTCTGTACCACCTATATTGACGATGGGTACATCACTTAACTTTAATGAACGGGACACTTGGGATTTTTTACGTGTATCTAATTTAACTACAAATGAATCTGTGTTATAGCCTTGTTTTGTAGCCGAGTTGCTTGAAGGTTCAATTTGCAAAAATGTATTGACTTCATCTAAGTTTTTGAGGGTGTCACTGCCAATTTTCTTGATGCAAGCATCCTGACCTTTGACACAAATAGACTCACTGGGATTAATCAGACTGATTCTGGTTGCAGAAGCGCGATCGCTTGCAATAGTAGTCAAGAAAATTACATCAGATAGAGCTATTAAACCTATTTTTCCCATAATTATTCCTAATTTTGGTAATCGTAGATTTTTTTTGCAGCTTACATCCCACACTTTATGTAAAAAAAATAACCCTAACATTTCTAGTAATTACTCCGACAGTATAATTTAAAGTCTTTATATAGCCTTGCTCTTGGGAATTACCAATGTATTCTACAAGTTATCATTACTAAGATAAATTGATACGTTTTTTATACAATCTTTATATAGCTTACTTAAGTGCTAACTTTTAATGAAGCCCTTGCAAGTCTGAGGAAGCGATCGCCAAATCAACTCAGGACAAATTACGAATAAACACTGAGAAATAAATCTACTTTTGAAAATCCTTATAAATTACCGATCCCCAAATCTACCCACCACCTGCTTTTTCTTGCGATAATTCCCAAGGGGCATGAGCTTCTAAACTGGTTAATCAAGGGAAGGTAGATGAGCATCAAACGGTTGGGTTTAATTGGGCTGACGCTGATCTCGTTAGTTTTGTCCGGCTTGTCTTTATTCAGCAGTTGGCAAGAACCTCAATTTCAAAGTCGCCTAGAACTTTATCAAACAAATCTGGCGCTACAAGCCCAAGCTTGGGAACCAGAGGATAGTTCAGAGGAGAATTTTTCGGGGGTGAAGGATGCCATACTGGGCGATAAACCCCTAGAAAATGCTGCCCAGCAATATCAACAAGCGCAGCAATCGGTGCAAACCAATTTGGATAAAGCCAAAAATCAACTAGCAAAACTGCGTTCTTCAGCAAATACTCCACCTGCACCGGCTAAACCCTTACCCGCAACTCGTCCTGGAGAAAGTCCCTCTAATCAACAGGAACAGCAGTTACAGCAGTCTATTAACCAGCTACAAAAATTATTGGCTGAATTAGATTTACGTTTGGGAATTTTACAAGCTGCACCAGGAAAGACAGAAGCAGCAATCTCAACTTGGACTGATTTGCAGCAACGTTCACAAAATAGTCCGGAATTTTCACAAACATCGGCGGCGTTGATTGGTTTGTGGAGCAATCCCCCACGCCTGTTACCGAATGCGCAGGAACTGATACAAAAGAATTTAGATGGTTGGTTTCGTTCGCAGGCGTTAGTGCAACTCTATGAACTTCAACAACGAACAGAAGCACTATCAACAGTAAAAGCTGCACAACAACAAGCGGCTACCCAAGCTGTAGTTAAGTTAGCGGTAATTGGCATTGTTCCTACCTTAACAGCTTTGGTGGGTCTGGTACTGCTAATTACTGTGTTGGCGCAGCGCTTGGTAAAAGGAAAGTCCGCCTTACTAGCGCAAAATGCCGATCTACCTTGGTCAACACCTTGGGGTGGTGAAGTCATTTTACAGGTGTTTGTCATCGGCTTTTTCTTAATGGGACAGGTGTTTATCCCCCTGTTATTCTCTCTACTTCCGATCGAATTTGCGGGTGGTAATGTCCGCTTTCAAGCTTTCTCTGTTTTGGTACGTTATGTGTTGGTAGCCTTGGGAGCGTTATTAGTACTGTACGTATCGATCAAGCGCTTTTTCCCCTTACCAGAATTTTGGTTTAACTTTAATTTCCGAGGTAATTGGTTTTTGTGGGGATTTGGCGGTTATTGCGCCGCTTTACCAATAGTTGTGGTGGTGTCGTTGATTAATCAGCAACTATGGCAAGGACAAGGTGGTAGTAATCCCTTACTACAACTGGCGCTAGAAAGCCAAGATTCGGTGGCGCTAGGCTTATTTTTTGTCACAGCTGCGATCGCAGCTCCATTTTTTGAAGAAATTCTCTTTCGCGGCTTTTTATTACCTTCCCTGACTCGTTTCTTACCTGTGTGGTCAGCTATTCTCATTAGTAGCCTGCTATTTGCTGCTGCTCATTTGAGCTTGTCAGAAATTTTACCACTGACCGCCTTGGGGATCGTGTTGGGAGTAGTCTATACGCGATCGCGTAACTTACTGGCTCCCATGCTATTACACAGTCTTTGGAATAGCGGCACATTACTGAGTTTATTTATCCTTGGTAGTGGCAATTAATTTTCAGTATTATTACGGTTGCCATGTACTGAAAATTTTTGCTTTTATCTGCATATATGGCAACAATTCACTGATTAAACATAGAAATAAATATGAGTCAGTACTATCTGCAAATTTAATGCGGGTGTTAAAACTCACTCATTAATACTGAGAATATAAATATAGCAATCCTATTTCATCTGTGAAAAATATCGGTTTTGACTGTTGACTGTCAATGGTTAACATTTAACAACTCTACGTGTAATATTTCACCCATAATTTAGGATTACTATAGCTAAACCTCAGCTTTTGATTTAGTCTAAGTAATCTTTGCCTGTCTCACAAGGTAAATTCTTTCACCAGTTTTTCTGAACAGGAATAATGAGGAAATTAAATAGCTACAATTGATAGGATTGATGAAAGTGCTACTATTTTGAGCTTTAGCAGTGCTAATCTGTTTCTATCCTGTTGAACAATGCCTATATTGGTACTGTTCAAAACAGATGTCATTATCATCGTAGCTATCTCTAAAACAGTCCGGACATCAAACTCATAGCCTTGTAGAAAGGGTTATTCCAGCATAAGAGTATTTGCTGATTATCAACAGTGAATTCTCCTCAAGAGAAAAGTTTCACTGAGTAATTGACAAATCTACTATGCTGTAATGACTAATGATTATTGCGGACATCGAGCGTCGCCATCTATAGTTACAGGCGATATTAAATCATCTCATTTGTGTAATTTTTCCGGCGTTTACTAGGGTAATCGTAGGTTTTTGGTTGTCGCTATTTCTCAAAGCATTACTTTTTCTTTGAGAAAGTAAAAATATATTGAGTACGTAAATATATTTACTTTTTTCTGAAATAATCAGGAAAAATTACACTTAATTTATCAAGGAACAAGAATTAATATGGCAAATCTCAACTCCAGTCAAAAAAATCGGCAACTCATGGCTGCTTACTGTGGCATTATTTTTGGCGGATTTGGAGTGCATAAATTTACCTTAGGATATTATTCCGAAGGTTTTATCATGCTGGTAATTTCTGTAGTGGGTGGAACTTTTACCTACGGATTTACATTTTTAATTATGCAACTCGTGGGTTTAATTGAAGGCATGATTTATTTAAACAAATCACCAAAACAATTTGTTGATACTTACTGTGTTAATAAGCAAGGTTGGTTTTAAATTGTCATTGGTCAAACAATTTTGGATTTTAGATTTTAGATTTTAGATTGACTTCATGCATCAAGTCAGGGGCTTGTAAAACAATTTTGGATTTTGGATTTTAGATTTTAGATTTACCCCATGCATCAAGTCAGGGGCTTATCATAAATTTTAGATTTTAGATTTATTATCCGAATAAATTCGGAGGCTTGTCACCTTGTTAAATTTTCAAGTTTAAATCTTCAATCCAAAATCCAAAATTTAAAATCTAAAATTCGGTCATTAGTCATTGGTGATTTTTTATAATCAGAAGTTACGAATTACTGATATGTTAACGCTCAAACGTCACAAGTTGACCTTGGTTTTATTTTTATTACTAGGTATAGGATATTTCTCAGCTATGTCTAGTTTAGAAATTAATTATTTCTTAAAAAGCTTTATAGCTGTTCTCCCCATTCAACTAGCAGTGCTAGTGTATGTTTCTCAGCCGCGCTGGAGTCGTCGTTAAATCTGTTTGACATACAGTCTTAGTTGCAGATTTCGCCTACCCTGAAATTAGGGCGCTTTGATTATGGCGTCTAATTTGAAGCGAATCTAACTAAACCTTGCCATGCAACTTGTTCCGGAAACTCAACTCCAGCTAGAACCAATCCCCACAACTGAGAAAATTATTCTGGATGTTGGGGGTATGAAGTGTGCTGGATGTGTGAAAGCAGTAGAATCACAACTCACTCAACAGCCAGGAGTTAAGAGTGCTTGTGTGAACTTGGCGACAGAGGTAGCAGTTGTAGAAGCAGAAGCTGGCACAATTAATGCAGAACAATTGGCAACGCATTTAACTGTCAATGGCTTCCCCTCTCAACCGCGCACAGCCGCAGGATCTATATTTACCAGAGAAGATTTACAAGCAAGACAGCGCCGCGAAATGCAATCTTCTGTACAGCAATTGCTGGTTGCAGCAATACTGCTAATTTTGTCGGGAATTGGACATATTAGTAGTATGGCAGGCTTGACATTGCCATTATTAAATGACATCTGGTTACATTGTGGACTGGCAACTTTAACCATACTATTTCCTGGTCGCCCGATTTTAGTTGATGGTTGGCTAGGTTGGCGACGCAATGCGCCAAATATGAATACCCTGGTGGGGTTGGGAACTTTAACAGCCTATACGGCTAGTTTGGTGGCGCTACTGTTCCCGCAAATGGGTTGGGAGTGCTTCTTTGATGAACCTGTAATGATGCTGGGGTTTATTCTGTTGGGAAGAACTCTAGAACAACAAGCGAGAGGTAAAGCCGCCGCCGCATTTCGGCAATTATTAGCACTACAGCCGCAAGTTGCACGGTTGATTGCCAATCCAGAGAAAATTGGACAAGAATCAGATCGGGTAATTGTGTCGCCTAGCGTGGAGATTCCCGCCGAACAGGTGCGCGTGGGCGAATGGTTACAAATTTTGCCTGGTGATAAAATCCCTGTTGATGGTGAAGTGCGCTGCGGACAAACCACGGTGGATGAGTCAATGCTGACAGGGGAAGTTGTACCCGTAATTAAGCAACCAGGGGATATGGTAACAGCAGGGACGCTAAATCAAACAGGCGCGATCGCCATCCAAGCAACTCGTACTGGTAGCGATACCACTTTAGCCCATATTGTCGCCCTGGTGGAAGATGCTCAAACCCGTAAAGCCCCCGTACAAAAATTAGCAGATACGGTTGCTGGTTACTTTACCTACGGGGTATTAACAGCCGCTGTATTAACTTTTATCTTTTGGTTCTTTTGGGGTACCCATATCTGGCCAGAGATTACCATGTCTAGCAGCATGGAAATGACTCACCTGCCGACTACCCATCACAATACAGTACCAATTCACTATCCACCATTGTTGATTAGTTTAAAATTAGCGATCGCTGTTATGGTAGTTGCTTGTCCCTGTGCTTTGGGGTTAGCGACGCCTACAGCGATTCTGGTGGGTACTGGCTTAGGTGCAGAACGGGGTTTATTAATTAAAGGCGGTGATGTTCTCGAACGGGTACATCAGTTAAATACGGTAGTTTTTGATAAAACTGGCACTTTGACTACTGGTAATCCTACAGTCACAGATTGTCTGCCAATGGAGATAGAGTCAGGCGCATCTCTGTTACAGTTAGCAGCAGCAGTAGAAAGCGGCACATACCACCCCCTCGCCAAAGCGATTCAGCAAGCAGCCCAAAATCAACAGTTAGCGATTCCCGAAGCCAAAGATTTTCATACCGAACCAGGGCTAGGAGTATCGGCTGTAGTTGCAGGTAAAACAGTCCTCCTGGGTAATTGGGAATGGTTAAGTTGGCACGGAATTGTCATTAGCGACGCTGCACAAAAGTTAAGTCAGCAGTTAGCCACAGATGGAAAAACAGTTGTTTGTGTAGCGGTGGGCGGAACTTTAGCGGGAATTATAGCTGTTAGCGATACCCTGAGATTAGATGCCAAAGCTACAGTAGATAAATTGCGACAGATGGGTTTGCGGGTAATGTTGCTCAGTGGCGATCGCCTAGAAGCGGCCAGTGCGATCGGTCAACAGTTAGGATTAGATAGCGCTGATATTCTAGCTGGCGTTCCCCCCAGTAAAAAAGCCGCCGCTATTCAAGAATTACAAACCCAATCGGCATCAGTTGTGGCAATGGTTGGTGATGGCATTAATGATGCACCAGCTTTATCTCAAGCCGATGTGGGAATTGCTTTATACTCCGGTACAGATGTGGCTATGGAAACCGCCGCCATTGTCTTGATGCGCGATCGCTTGAGCGATGTTGTAGAATCTATTTACCTCAGTCGTGCTACATTCAACAAAATTCGCCAGAATTTATTCTGGGCTTTTGCATATAATACAATTGGTATTCCCTTAGCAGCAGGTGTGTTGTTACCTAGTTTGGGTTTCATACTTAGCCCATCTGGTGCCGCCGCATTAATGGCCTTTAGCTCAGTTAGTGTTGTCAGTAACTCAGTTTTATTACGGCGTTTAGCTCATCGACCGTAAAAACCTCTTTTGAGGTAACATTCTCAACTTAATTTCGCTTCTATACTGATTGGACAAATTAAAATCAGAATCAGGAGTTATGCATCTACTGAAGCTAGTTGAGAATTTGACTAAAGTTAAACTAACAAAAGTAGAACCGTCCAATTCTACTTTTTAACAGACAGCATCCAATTTAATGCTGATTAAAGCAGTACCATAAGCTGTAATAAGTGAGAATGGCAGGAAACTATATTCAACAATTCTTGGTAAGTCACAGTTCAACCAATGTTAGCAGCGATGCATCAATGGCAGCAGAAACCAATGAAAGTCATCTTCTAATTATTGAAGACGATCAAGGTCGTAAGGAATTTACTCTAGAAAACCCAGTCTACTCTATTGGTAGAGACCGCGATTGCAATATCCGCTTGGTCTCCCAGTTCGTCTCTCGTCGCCATGCAACATTGGTAAGATTGCCAAGAGAACACAATAGTCACAGCTTTTATTACCGAATAGTAGATGGTGATGCTAAAGGCAAGCTCAGTTCTAACGGTCTAATGATTAACGGACGCAAAATTCCATCTCACGATTTGAGAAATGAAGATGAAATTATCTTCGGGCCTCAGGTACGTGCCATTTATTACTTGCTACGTAACTCTCAGCGATCGGGGCAAACAGATGCTAGCGAGTATGATATTACACTCATCAATCCTGGGATGACTGAGGATATGGAAGAAATTTAACAACCACAATATTATTAACTTCCACTCTCTTGCTTAAGCAATATCAAAATCTCAAGTAAGTGTTCCTCAACTCTTGCTGATTTGTCAGGTGTTTTGATATGTTGCTTAAGCTAGCTTTGTCATGAAGCTAGCAGCAACGGACGCCGAAACGAAAAACACTAAAAGTTAGCCAGCCAAACTTTCTATGAGATGCCAATGGCGACTGTGTTCAATCGCCTGTTTAACATATTCAAATACTTGTCGGCAGTGATTATCTAGTTGGAGTGGCAATTCCTCATTTTTAACCACAATACTCAATCTAGTTTCTGTTTCTGTGGCTGTTGATTTATCAATCAGTACTTCCACCTTCACAAACTTGGTATAAGGAACAATACCAGGAATCTCACGCGCCATAATGTAATCGGCATTGTAGTACTGAACATCTAATTCTAAGTCTCGTAGCAGATCTACAAGCAAAGGTTGAAGATGCTCAATCGGAACAGAAACAATAAATGAACAGGTATAGCGAGCCATAATAGCCCCACGCCTTGCAACACTCCGTCCATCCTATAATACCGAACTATGTAAACTCCAAGTCTTTATAAATTCATTAAAGAAATCTAGGGGAAATTCTCTAGCCAAATCTCTTTTATCCAAAAAGCAGGGGGTGCAGTCAGAAAATTTGATAAAAAACTTTAAAATAAGACTTTGGCAGTGGAGTGCAGAATGAAAGTCGCAATTGCTGGAGCAACAGGATTTGTCGGAAGTCGTTTAGTACAACGGCTGCATCGGGAAGGTCATACTGTGTTGGTGTTAACACGTAATGCTAGTTTTGCCCAAAAGCTTTTTCCCGCCACAGCTTTTCCTAATCTAGAAATAGCTGTTTATCAACCTACTGGATCGGGTTCTTGGCAAGAGGCCATTGCAGGTTGTGATGGTGTTGTTAACCTTGCTGGCGAACCGATTGCTGAGGAACGCTGGACAGCAGAACAAAAACAGAAAATTCTTAATAGCCGGCAACTAGGTACACAAAAAATTGTGGAAGCAATAGTTAAGGCTAACCCTCAACCAAAGGTGTTAGTCAACGCTTCAGCTATTGGTTTCTACGGTACTAGTGAAACTGCTACCTTTGACGAAACTAGCCAGTCAGGAAATGATTTTTTGGCTGAAGTCTGTCAAGCTTGGGAAGCAGAAGCAAATAAAGTTAAAGATGCTAATGTCCGCTTGGTAATTTTGCGTTTAGGTATTGTTTTGGGAATGGGTGGCGCTTTGGCAAAAATGATTACCCCCTTCAAACTATTTGCCGGAGGCCCCATCGGGAGCGGGCGGCAGTGGTTCTCGTGGATTCACTTAGATGATGTAGTTAATTTAATTATCCAAGCTTTAACAAATCCAGCATTAGAGGGTGTATATAACGCTACTGCACCAAATCCGGTACGGATGGCAGATTTAACTCAAACTATGGGGCAAATCATGCATCGCCCTTCTTGGTTGCCGGTTCCTGCTTTTGCTTTGGAAGCACTCTTAGGAGATGGGGCAACAGTAGTGTTAGAAGGGCAAGAAGTTCTTCCCAAACGCACTATAGCATCTGGCTTTGAATATCAATATCCTAATTTGCGGGCTGCGTTATCACAGATTTTGGAATAGGGCATGGGGCATTGGGCATTGGGCATTGGGCATTGGGCATTGGGCATTGGGCATTGGCTTTTTGAGCCAGATGCATTCCCATGAGTTGATTTTAAATTTTCCGTAGGGGGAATTAATTTGCTGGGAATTTGCGGGAAATCCAACTGATAACACCGCTAAGAATTGCGCCGCCCATGAGAATACCAATGGCTGGGTTAAATAAAGGCTGCCAGAGTTGATGCCACAAATCTAATCCGAGATTGATCCCAGAAGCATCACCAACAACTGCGATCGCAAACCACCCAAAGCCAAAGAAAACCAGAAATACATCTGCGACTAAAATCAGGTTTAGCCAGTTTAATAATTTCTCTTTCATAGGGGAATAGGGAATTAGAGGCTAGAAGCTAGGGGCTAGGGGCTAGGGACTAGGGAGACAAGGAATTTTAGATTTTAGATTTGCGATTTTGGATTCCAATCTAAAATCCAAAATCCAAAATCCAAAATTGTTTCAATGCCCAATGCCCCATACCCCATAACCCTAATTATCAAACAGCCAGCCTTTAACTTTTGTCAAACTTTGCCAATCTGGTTTCCTCGATAAACCATCTTCAATGCTGTGTTTGACTTCTTCTTCCCATTCTTTGTTAACAAAGATTAACTGTTGGGCAAAATCAACATGCTCCCGTAGGCCTTTTTGCTTAGTTTCTAGCATAGCTATAGCCAGGTTAATTCTAGCTTGTGGGTCTTGGGGATTGAGCTTGACTGCTTTTAAAGCGGCTTTATAGGCGAGGTTACCTTTGTTTTCCAGCAGATACAACCAAGCTAAACAAGTCCAAGCAGAACTGCTTTTAGGAGCGCGATCGCAAATTTCTTTAAATACGGGAATTAAAGTAGCAGCGCTTTCTCCAGCTTTATAGCGTTCTAAACCTGTATCAAATAGGGATTCAACGGAGTTAGTCATTGGTCAGTTGTCAATGGTCAACAGTCAAGGGTCAATAGTCAATAGTCAATGGTCAATGACCAAGAGTCAAGAGTGCAGGCTGACTAAATTTTGGCCTGTGAACTTGGGACTATTGACTTTAGACTATTAACTAAACGCCAAATGACTTGCCACAACCACAGGTTTGGTTGGCGTTGGGGTTAGTAAATTGGAAGCCACCACCAATCATGGCATCGCTGTAATCTAGCATTAAGCCATAGAGGTATAATAGGCTTTTGCGATCGCAAACAATTTTAAAGCCGTCGTAATCAAAAATATCGTCGTGCTCGGTAATCTTGCTGCTGTCTTCAAAATCCATCATGTAAGACATCCCAGAGCAGCCGCCTTGTCTAACGCCGACGCGCAAGCATAAATCTTGACTTTGCTTGTCACGGAGGGCTTTTACCTGGCGTAATGCGGCTTCGCTTAACTGAATTCCGCGTTGTTGTGGCTGAGTTGCTTGTGTCATCTGCTGTTTCAACTCCTTAAGAGGTTTAACCAGTACCCTGGGGTTATATTGTGTGTTTTTGTATCCATTCTAGCGACATTGATGTCTCTAATTGGCAAATTGTAAAGACTCCGCTAAAAGCGGCTAGATATTTTTATTCTAGAATTGAGGGATTCGGTGCGTTTAGAGATGCGCTATTTTGGGAGATTCAGCCTTGTGGGTAGAAAAATCGCAACCAATCTTCTTTGTTTAGCTCTCGAAAAGTTGATCCGAGGCTAGCCGTTCCCAAAAATTGATGAGGTTATTGCTTCTTTTAATTAATTTACTCTATGACAAGTTTTAATCGCTCTACCAGTCGTCGGTTGAAGAAATTATCCCAAATTCCTTCTGTGTGGGAGGGCGATCGCCGTCCGTTGTCATCATCGCAAACCCAGCCCATAGATGAGGAGTCTAAGGGGGACTGCATTCTGTGGGTGGATGGCTCTCAAGGTATTGTCAGAGGTATGGACGTAGTTGCACCGGATACTGGGCCGGAAGCCGTGGTACGCACTCTCATGCGGGCAATGGAACATCCTCATAGTCCGGCTAAACCGGCTCGACCGCAAAGAATTGTTGTGCGCGATCGCGAAATCCAATTTTATCTACGTGGTGTATTGCAAGACTTGGATATTGCGATTGACTACGTACCCGAACTACCTTTGATTGACGAGCTATTCCGCTCTTTTGGCGAAATCCTCGATAGTCAGATCCCCGATTTACCGCCCCAATTTGCCCAAGCTTTGCAAGAAAAGGCTTTCGCCATTTGGCAAGCCTCTCCTTGGGAGTTTTTAGAAGAACAACAAATCTTATGTATAGAGATTAATAAATGGGATGTTGGTAAACTCTACGCTTCAATTATGGGAATGTTGGGAATGGAGTATGGTATTTTACTGTACCGTTCCGAAGAATCACTGAAGCAGTTTCGCGCTGCGGTGTTACAAGATGAAGATTCTCAAGGACGTTTAGAAGAAGCATTCCTCAAACAAGATTGTCTATTTCTTACCTTTGAACAGACTGATGATACAGAAGAATTTGAGGACGAGGACGAAGATTTAGCGGATTTACCATTATCAGAAATTGACCCGACTTTTGGGAATATCCATCCCCTAGAAGGATTGCGATCGGTTTTATATGACGAAGAAGCATTAGTCATGTTTGTGGCGTTAGAAAGCCTGAACCGCTTTATCCGGGATCACCGTCGCCAACTATATGCAGACTCCTTCCCCAGCCTTAACCATCGCTATCGCATTACCCTTCCCCAGTCTCAGGAAGCTACTAAAACAGTATCTGTGACTGTTTCTACCATGCCAGAGTTAGCCGCAGAATTAGAGGAAATGGCTAGCTTTGATGAAGATGAGGATATGGACGAAGCTTCCTCTATGTTCCGTTCTTTGCGGGATGATTTGATCCCCGATGATTCTTTCCTGAGTTTGGGAGTAGTTTCTTGGGAAATGCTGGAATATTTGCGTCAAGGCGTTAGCTATCATCCTGTGGGAGAAATTCCCCAAGTAGGGGATGGTTTACCTGTGATTTTAATTCAAACTTCCCGACCCAGAGCTAAGACGGTAATTGAAAATTTAGAAGCATCTGGGGGATTACAAGCAATTTGCTTTAATCCAGGCGCAGATCCCTTTGATGGTAATAACTACGACTTAGGTTTATTACAAACCCATAATGATGAGTTGTTCTTGTTTGGGGAATTTTTAGATGACGATCCCGTCCATGTAGAAGCAAGGAAAAAATGGAATCAGCGCTGTAAGAATACCAAAGGCTACTGTGGTTTAATCATTGCCAAGGGCTTAACAGGTGCTTCTCGCGGTAATCCTCAATTAAAGGATATGATGGCTTTATTTGAAGCGCGATCGCTTTCTCCCAAAGATTTAGGTATAGGGACTCTACAACTCGTCCCTCAACTGCAATTTGAATAGTGGTGTCTCCCTGGGAGATTACGAGTTAATTTAACTATCCATGAATGCACTCTTGCTCAAATACAAGGGTGTGTTCGCTGGCGAGGGTACACCACATAATTTTAGATTTTCAATTAAAAGTTTCTCCAAGAAACCTGAACAATAATTATCAGGCAATAATACAGAAATTCAGCTTAATTATTGCAATAATTACTTTTGCATCTAAATAAATACTGGGCAATGCCTACCCACTTTATATAGCTAAAAATTAAAGATAAATCTGATATTTTGGCAAATTTTCTATTAGACCTGATGTCTGAAACCAAAGCAAAATAGCTTATACGCGCTTTTTGGTTATCGCCGTTACATTTATTTACAATTAGTTTTTTATCACCATCCTTAGGTAGATATATTCAGCACTTAACGACTTAATCTTCATCCACAAGAAGTTGCTATTCTTTGTATCTACAGACAGAAAGCAATCCATTTATAAATCGTTACATTAAAAGCAAGAAACAACAGAAAACAAATTTTAGGGGAAAACATGGAAACTCGCTCCTCCAGTGATTTACCACCTGTAGCTACAGAATATAACGGCGTAGATAGAAATGCTTTTCTGTTTGGCTGGACACCACAAGCAGAAATCTGGAATGGTCGCCTTGCAGCTATTGGTTTTCTTGCATATTTATTGTGGGATTTAGCAGGTTATAGCGTACTGCGCGATGTGCTGCATCTAATTGGTTATTAACAATTAAATAGTCAAAAATCTGGGCAATTAGTACTCAAAAATAGGAGATAAAAAATGGAAACTCGTTCTTCTTCTAATGTTCCACCCGTAGCTACAGAATATAACGGTGTAGATAGAAATGCTTTTCTGTTTGGCTGGACACCACAAGCAGAAATCTGGAATGGTCGCCTTGCAGCTATTGGCTTTTTAGCTTATTTATTGTGGGATTTAGCAGGCTACAGCGTCCTGCGCGATGTACTACACCTCATGAGTTATTAAGTCTATTTGCACTTAATTAATCTATAGATTTCGCCAATTAGGGTGCAATATTTTGTACCCTAATTTTTTGCTAAATACTGTTAATTAAAACTGGAAATTAAAATCGGGAACTTAAGTTTCAGGTCTTAATAAACGGAACCAGAAGCGCGAACCACCATCAGGACGAGGTAAATAACCTATCTTACCGCTCCAACGTTCAACTGTAATGCGACAGAAGTAAAGTCCTAATCCAGATCTACCTGATTTTTGCCCACCTTGGGTAAATTTTTGAAATAAATTGTTAGCTATTTCTGGTGCTACTCCTGTACCGCGATCATCAATTGTCACGAGAATAGATGTTTCATCTGGCTGTAAACCAATTTCTACTGTAGAGTCTGGCGGACTGTGGCGCAATGCATTTTCTACTAAATTTGACATTACCCGATCTAAACGAGAGCGATCGCCTATTACTCTCCAGTCTGCTGTAACATCAATATTGCTGGCTAGTTGTAATTTGACGTTATTTAGCGTGAAACTTGGACTCAGCAGCTTGATTACCTCTTGCACAGAAGCTAAAATATTCGGTGCTTGTTCTGGATCGAGGGTAAAGGCTTCAAGCGATCGCATTTCCTCAGAGAATGCATTTAATATTTCCCGAATCAGCGTTTCTTGCTTAATTGTCTGGTGTCTGCCAATTTCTAGCCTTTCTTGTCCTTTTGGTGTTAAACTTTCAAATTCCAACAAAGCTAGACAACAATTAATACTGCTTAACTGTCCGGCTATATCATGAATTATACAATGAATTAAAACTTCTTTTTTTTGCTTATCTTTTACTAATTGTTGATACTTTAATTGATTTTCTCTGGCTTTTTGAATAATATCTTGCTTTTCTATATAAACATCATTTAATAGTTCAATTAATAAAAATTTTCTGTTATTTAAAGAAATAGCTGAGGCTTCAAAGTGATATTCTCTACCAGCTAAATCATTGTCAGTCCAGAAGCCAGAACTAAGTTTATTTGGGCTATGATTTTGCCAAAATTCTTCAGCATCAATCAAAAAGTTTTCTAAAAAAGGAAACTGTTGTTCAGGAATTAATACCTCTGTACCTGATGTCACCCTGGGATGACAAAAATGTCTTAACCAATTTGGGACTGTACCAGTAATTTTAAAAGTTCCAAGGTGCAGTCGCTCTAACACTAGAATATTCAAAGCTGCGAATAAGTCGTCTGTGATAGAGTCAGTCATTAGTTTACGCCATTATAAATTAATTTTTATCTCAATTACTGCTGAAAAAGTTTGGCTAATTTCTCTTGCAATAAACTAAATTCATTAGCATTTTGTTGAATAAATGCATAATCTCTCTCATCCCTAGTTGCATCTAACATTAAGATCCAATCTCCTTCTATTGAAGGAAATAGATGAACATCGGCACAAATGCCATATTCGGTTTTTAATCTGGGTAAAAATAACGGAAAATCATCTAATGGCAACATACCTTCTAAAAAGAAGACTCTTTCTTTAATTTTTTCTCCTACTTTGAGGTTACTAACTCCGTAAGCAGCTAATTTTCCTCCCCAAGCAGATAAACAGCCGTCTTTATTGACTAGAAGATAGGCTAAAGACAGTTCTTCTAAAATAAAAGTTAATAGATAAGCAATCACAGGAGTGGGAACATCTAGCATTTATTCATCCATTATTTTCTCAGCAATAGTTTGAAAAACTTCTGCTACACCCTGACCAGTTTTTGCACTGGTTTTCATCACAATCCAATTTTTTTGTTTAATTGCATCAATTTCTACCGCGTCAATCTCCCATTCATCGGTCAAATCGCATTTATTCAGCATCATAATAAAAGGAACTTGACCGATAGTTTCTTCTACTCTACTCTGGAGGTTTAAAGCCTTTTCTAGAGTATTTTTTCTCGTGCCATCTACAACTAATAAATAAGCAGATGAACCCCGTAAATAAGACATGCGGACTTTTTGAAATTCATCTTCGCCATAGAGATCCCAAAGAATGAGATTGATGATTTTATCTTGAATATTGACCGTTTTTTTATCTATTTTTACGCCCACAGTGGTATGGTAGTTTTCTGAAAAAATACTACTCACAAATCTGGACACCAAACTAGTTTTACCTGTAGCAAATGCACCTACCATACAGATTTTTTTCTGGAGCATAAACTGATAATTACTTCAGCGAGAAGTATCGGTTACGAATACTTTAAAAGATACTTTGCGGTTAGCCGCTTGTGTTGCTTCTGAGTTTAAAGATAGGTTGGAGCCTACACCCACAGCTTTAAATTTGTTGGTGTTGATTCCTTGGGAATTTAGATAAGATAATATCGTGTTAGCACGGGCTTGACTAAGCAAATTATTGATTGGTTCGGTTCCAGTAGAACTAGTGTGTCCTGTAATTTGCAGGCTAATCTCTTTATTGAGATATTTACCAGTAGCTAATAGCTGATTAATTGTGTTCGCTAATTTAGCGAGTTTATCAGCTTCACCTGGAATTAATTCGGTTTTTGCCTCTACAAATAATAGTGTTTCTTGTTCAATTTGCTGTTTATATAACTTTAATTGCTTCAGTGCAATATCCTGAAGATTTGTATCGTTAAATTGATTGACACCGGGAATAAAGCGCCATAATTTTCGCGTTTCTAAAATCCATTGACGCGGGGCATAACCAGTAGCATGGAGAATGCCATTGTCATCAACTGTTAATGATACTGTTTTTGGTGGTAACAGTAATTTCTCAGATCTTATAGTAACTAATTTTGGCTCTAAGGATAGGTAAGGTTGCCATTGACCGATTACTTTTTCTGGGTTGAGATTCGCTGACTTGATGAGGGTTTGGGGATCTACTGCTAAAGGATCGCGCATTCCCGAAATTACATATTTACCTTGGTGTTGCTTGGTATCCATAACAACAATTCCCGGTTGCGTTGACAGTTTTTGCATATAGGAATGCCAACGAAATTGTTCTCTGAGGGTGAGAAAACCCCAAATCCCAGTAGCGATCGCTATTGTACCTAAAAAAGTCCAGGCATAAGTATAATTTTTTTTATATGTATACTTAATATTATCGACTAAACAAGCCTCTAAATAAGGCTTGCTGGCTGCCATTGTTTCTGTATCGCCGTTAAATGTGTTAATTTCGCTACTTAATCTTAAATGAATTTTAGCGATCGCATCTTGCAGAGTTACCCGAAATTCTTGCGGTGCTGTCCCCCTAATAATTGCGGCGATGACAGCTTGTGGCGCTTCTTCCACCCAAATCGTTAATTCGCCAAACTGCAAGCTGTGTAATCCTTCAGCTTTGTCCACAGTAAAAGAATCTTTGACAAAATCCTGAATCGCTGTCAGCATCGCTGATACTAAATCTGGATCTTGACTAGTGACTCTTGGTGCTACTAAATGTTGCAGTAATAATCCAGTTTGTTTATGAATTAAAAATACTTGTTCTACACGATAAACCAGCGTCCGCAGCAGGATAATTTCTGCAAATGATTTACCTGTTCTTCTTGCTTCTAAACGCCAACGCAAACTTTGAGGTGATAAGCTATGTTCTAAAGTTTGATTGAGCGATTGCATCATCTCTTCTAGGGCAGTAGAAATTGCTTTGCGCGTAGCTGGCCCCACAATAGGAAAAAAGGCTTCTGAAAGTATATTATGGTCTTGCGTGACTGAAGAATGAATAGCTGTTTCCACAGTAGATACTATCGCTTCACCTAATTGTTTATCTTGCTTTGCTCGTAAAATTACCGCGTCTGGAAGCAAGCGACTAATATCTTCTGCTTGAATTTGGGGATTATTTAATCTTTCGTAGAGTTTATTAAGTTGAGTTGGTTCAACACCCAGTAATAAACTGCGCAGTATATTTAATTCATCGTTAATTTTTTGTTGATCGTTATTTGTTAATATTGGTGATTTATCTAATTGCTGATTGTCTTCTGTATTTCCAGGGCTGACAGTAATTTGGCTACCATTACTTTGTGTGAGGGATTGTTTACTTATGCCATTGGTGGATTTTTTATTCATATTTAAAATCCCCTAATTTATACCTGTTATGAGTTTCAATATTTTTGATTTTAAGCATTTAATAGCTATAATATTTGCCATAAATTAAGAAGGTTGAGTAAAGTTTAAAATTTTGTTATTGATATTTTTTTATAAACCGCAGAGACGCAGAGAACGCAGAGAGAATCAGGGAATGTTAGGTCATCTGTGTTGTCTTGTAAATAAGGTTTAATTTTTCAATTGATAATTTGAAGATATATTTTTATTATGAAAATGTAATTTATACCAATTCGTTATGATGCACTTAATATTTATTTAATGAACCGCCAAGTACGCCAAGAGAAACTAAGCAATTATTACAGCAGATTGCCAGTTGGTGAGGTAAAGATGATCGTTGATTGTAGGGGCACTGGCACTGCCATGCCCCGAAGCGCGTACCTCATTTACCTGAAATATACTGTAAGTGCAGTTTACAGAGAATTGGTATTAGAAAGGAGAGGCGGAAAAATCCTCTCTCCTTACTTTTATCATGATTTCACATCATTATTCAGCCTAATCGCTAGTTCGCTAAATAGAGAAGCTAGCTGAGAACGGTCGGTTTTTTCTCGCCGCAGTTCTTGAGATTCCCGTTCTAGTAACGCTATAATCTCTTCATATTTTTGCCTAATATCATCTTGGAGACTATTAGATTGATTTAGGAGATGTTCGCGGAGTTCTCTTTGGCTATTAGTCGTATGTTCATCTAATTGAGTAATCTTTTTTTCTAGAGAAATAGTCAGATTTTTATGTTCTTCAGCTAGTGCTTTCACACCTGCATCTCTTTCTAATTGCTCATGTTTTAAGCGTTCTGTTAAGGAATCTATTTCTTTTTTAATATAAGTTTCTAAATAATCTAAGCGTTTTTTTGTCTCATCACGCAGGTTAGTTAATTCCTTAGTTAGGCGTTCTTCTAACCGTGCAAATCTTTTGTCAACCTCCCTAACTTGATTACCAAAAAGAATATCTCTGACTCTATCTAAACTGTTAATTTCGCTAAGATTTGTACCATTGAATTGCGATTTATTGATATCAGATGCCGAAACCCCTTGACCTGGCTCTCTCAAATTATTATTGATGTATTCTTCAGGCGGGTTCATGGGTTTAATCCTTTTCAGGGTGTAATTAGTTGTACTTATAGTTGTTTTACCAGATCTAGAGAGCAAAAATCTCTCCGTAAGGTGGAATCATTGAATACCACAAATAGATGCATCCCCCTAAAGATAGAAATGCATCTGTATACAGATTGACTTTGGTAAATATTAAGTAATAATTAAAAAAAATCTTCGGGTAATTAGGTTTCGAGAATATTCACCGCTAAATACTTACAGGAGAAAGCGAAACAACACATACAAAGCCGAAGTCACTAGTTGCAGTATCATTACTGGGATACCATAGTGAAGAAATGTGTTAAAAGATATGCGCCGTCCATGCTGTTCAGAGACGCCGGCGGCGACGATGTTAGATGATGCGCCTACTAATGTGCCATTACCGCCTAAAGTAGCACCAAACATCATGGCGTAAAACAGTGGTAATACCTCTGGCGGAAATTGTCCTTGAAAATCGGATGCGAGAACTTCTGCTGGTGCTAATCCGACGTTAACAACATATTGTTTGAGTAAGGGAACCATCGCCACGACTAAGGGAATATTGGGGACAACGCTAGATAATATCCCAACAAAAAATATTAAAGCTATTGAACCTAAGATAATATTTTTTCCTAAAATTGCTGCTAATAAACCGGAGAGGCTATTAATTACTCCAGTTTTTTCTAATCCACCAATCAGCACAAAAATACTCATAAAAAATATTAAGGTACTCCAGTCTACATCTCGCAAGATATTGTTAACTGAATCGATTTTGCTTTGGTGAGATAGGAGTAAAGCTAAACCAGCGCCTAATAAAGCAACCGCCGCAGGTGATATGGGAACTGGTAGAGATTCGCCAATGACAAAAAATAGTAGTACAAAAGCAATAATCAACCCGCCTATAAATAAAACACGGGGATGATTAATTTCTGGATGTGGAAGTTGTTCTAAATTTTCGAGTTTTGTCCGCCAAATTTTGCGGAATAAAAATGGTAATGTGGCTGTGACTGTGATGACGGCAATTACACCACCTAAACTGAGGCGTAATAAATAATCTGTAAAGCTGATATTAATAGCATCACCGACAATAAACGTAGCCGGATCGCCAACAAGTGTTAATAAGCCAGCACTATTAGCAACAAATACCATCAAAATTAATAAGGGGACAAAATTAACGCCGATTTCTTGCGCCATTGGCGGAATTAAAGGCGCTAATAACATCACTGTTGTGGCATTAGGTAATACTGCACAAATCGGTGTGGTAATGGCAATAATACCTAGTAACAGTCGCTTACCATCACCTTTAGCTAGTAATACCATTTGCGTAGCTAAGTAATCGAATACTTTGGTAGGTTCAAATGCTCTTACTAGTACCATGACTCCAAAGAATAAACCGAGTGTGCCATGACTATTGCCGATATATCCAACGGCTTCTTCTAAAGTCATGACGTTGGTAAAAACTAGTAATAATGCTCCTAAAAAGGCTGCAATGGTAAGATGTACCCATTCTGTCATGATGAAGACGATGACAGATATAAAAGTAATGATGCTCAGGAGCGCTTGCCAATTTTCCACCCTGTCTATCCTCTATTCTTATAACTGCATAATAATGAAAAAAGCCACCTAAGTATAGGTGACTTGTGGATCTAAAAATCCTATTTGATTTTTGAAATCACTTAAACAGACAGGGAACACAAACCAGGGAACAGGGAAAAGGCAAGTTAGGTATATACAAAGTTTTTTCAGCAATCAAATAGGAATATTTAAGAACCTGAGTGAAATGAAGAGGAACTGAACTCAACAGCCTGAATTCTTCAGTTTATTCTTCAATACAACTAGGTATTCCTAACACTGCGGAAGGGAAATCAGAACCTAGTGCTTTGATAATAGGATGATGAACCGAATGACAACCGATAAATAAAATATCGGCACTTTCTAATTCTACAACTTTTCTCAGTTCTGAACCAATTATACCAAAACGCAAATGAGATTTAAAAGAACCTTGCCATTCTTCTGCAAGACTACGTGCTTGCCAAAGAATTTGGTCTGCTTTTTGGATAACAGCTAAGGATTTTTCTTGTAAATGTGGCGCTACTGCTTGTAGTTTTGGTTGAGTTAAAACGGGGGTGACAGTTTTCGAGACGTTGCTGGCTGGACATTCTAAAGGAGTAATATGTCTAGTCAAACTAAAGATATCTGAATACTGGCTTTTTTGCTTATCTGCTACCACATAAACTGCTTGAACTGTAACTGATGTATTAGTAGCCAAGCGTGTTTGATGGGCAATCCAAAAAGCGATATCTAAGGCGGTATGGCTTTTGGGAGAAGCATCATAAGCGACAATTAAGTTGACTGGTTTTGCTGGATCGGCGTTTCTAGAAAGTGTTTTTCTTGGCTCTGGTAGCAATACCATTTGCTCAATTAAGTCATCTCGACCGATGGTGCTTTGTAGGCGCACTAGCATTGGCTTGATTTTCACAGCTTAACTTCTCTCCCATGAAACAAATGACTAAATGAGAAGCAGGGTAACCAACTTTGTCTTTTGTCATTGATCCTTTGTCAGAGACGCGATTAATCGCGTCTGTACAGTTGTCAGTTATCAGTTGCTCAAATTTTTTACCACTGACTAATGACTAATGACTAATGACCAATGACTAATAACTAAAATCGGTAAAAGAAACCCCAATAACAACTGGTATAAAAGCCAAAGTTTTTGGCGGTTCCTTCCACTGCCGACGGAGTTAGCTGACGGGCTAAGACTGGAAGGTGTCTCTCATAAAGATTAGCCCCAAACATTGGTTCCTCCGTTTCAAATTCAGATTTTACCGAATTTGAATTAGGCTACCCACTAAAAGCATCATAATCTAAATTATTCATCTTGGGTAAAATAGCGATCCAGAAAATTCAAGGCATGATTGCGCAATTCAAAATATTCTTTCGAGTTACGCATGGCTGCGCGATCGCGTGGATGGGAAAAAGGTACTTCTAAGATTTCTCCGATGGTGGCGGCGGGGCCATTTGTCATTAAGACGATGCGATCTGACATATAAATTGCTTCGTCTACATCGTGAGTAATCATCATCACGGCTTGGCGATGTTTTTCCCAGATATCTAATACTTGTCGCTGCAATTTACCTCTAGTTAACGCATCTAACGCCCCAAAAGGTTCATCCATCAGCAACATTTTTGGACGAATTGCTAAAGCTCTAGCAATGCCCACACGCTGTTTCATACCCCCAGAAATTTCATCGGGATATTTGTCAGCAGCCGCCGTCAAGTTTACCATTGCCAAGTGTTCGTTCACAATGCTAATTTTTTCAGAGCGATTAGCATTTTTTAGCACTTCATCTACAGCTAACCGGATATTTTCTCGCACTGTTAACCAAGGTAAAAGCGAGTAATTTTGAAATACCATCATCCTTTCTGCACCCGGCTGGCGAATTTCTTTACCGTCTAGCCGTACCGATCCAGAAGTTGCTGTTTCTAATCCCGCAACAATTTTTAACAAAGTTGATTTACCGCAACCAGAATGCCCAATTACTGATATATATTCATCTGCACCAATGGAAAGATTTACACCATCGAGAACGACAAAATTACCTTTATCTGGTGTTGGATATGACTTGACTAAATTTTCAATTTCCAAAAATCCCGTAGCGGGCATAACTTGGTTATGGGGATTAATAGGTAATGAGGTAGATTTCATCATCAAATGCTCCGGCAAATATTGAGTCGTCAGTTAATCTTGCTACTGTGAAATTAAGACATATAGAAACGAATAGGAGATTTCGCCCTAATTTCAAAACTATTTAAATAGCCCACAGGATCGCTAGGATCGAAAGCTTTTTTATCAATGAATACTTCTTTTGGTTCAACTTTGTAATCATCTTTTGGGGATTCAATCCCCATTTCTGCGGCTATTTCGCGATAAATATCTGTGCGCCAACCGTTAGCGGCTAATTCTTCTGCATTTTTGGGAAATTCTTTAATTTGTCCCCAACGTGCAGCTTGTGTCATTAACCAAATACTGCGCGATCGCCACAAAAATGTCGAGTGTTCTTTTGGTTGTTTGGGTAAGTTATCCGGGATATCAAAGAAAATCGTATTGTCAGCAGCTGTAATGGTGCGGTCTTTACCATCAAATCCACCATAGTTATAATTGCCTAAAATTCCTGGCCCGGTAAATTTGGTAATTGGCGCGCCTGGCTGTTTCGGTTTTGCGCCGGTAAAGGATCTATCTGTAATTAATTCCGCAACTTCTTGGCGATTTTCTGGCTTACTGCAATATTGACAAGCTTCAATCATCGCCTTGATGAGGGAACGATAGGTTTTGGGATATTGATCGATAAATAATTCCATCACTCCCAATAACCTATCGGGGTGTCCTAACCAAACTTCTTTACCTTGGGCAAAGGTAAAACCGATACCTTCGTTGCCTGTAATTGCTCTAGTATTCCAAGGTTCGGCAACCATGTAAGCTTGCATTGCCCCAATCCGCACGTTGGTTACCATCTGCGGTGGTGGGACAATTATGACACGAAACTCTTTTAAGGGATCGACACCAGCCGCCGCAGAAATATAACGCACAAAGTATTCGTAGATGGCAGAACTGAGGACTACCGCCCAAACTTTGCGTTCTGGAGGCTGGTTGTCAAAATAACCGCGAAAATCTCTACCGAAGGCTTCTAAAGCACCATCGCCATATTTTTCTTGATACTCGTACCACGGACGCAAGCCAAAATCCCACATGGCTTTGTTCATCGTCATGGCGTTACCGTGACGGTGTATTGTCATACCGGCGCAGAGGGGTGCATGGCGTGCGCCTTCAGCTCCAATTCTGGCGTTGGTGACTGCACCAGAGACGACAGGCGCAGCATCTAAACGCCCAAAAATCAAGCCGTCGCGGGAAGTCGCCCAACTGGCTTCGCGGTTGAGTCTGACGTTTAAGCCATATTTGCGAAAGAAGCCTTTTTTCCAGGCGATCGCAAATGGCGCACAATCATTTACAGGTACGTAGCCAACAGTAATATCTGGCTTTTCTAAGTCTTGCGATCTAACTACTGGTTCTATGGCTAAGGCTTCTTCGCTGAGTCCTGTAGCGCCAGTATTACCTTTTATAGCACAAGAAGAGAGCGCCATTGAGGCGGTTGTTGCTCCCATTCCTAAGATAAAATCGCGTCTAGTCCAGTTATAAGCAGCCATAGATTTGGCTCCAGCCGAGGTGATTAATAGGGGGAAATAATTCGTAATTCGTAATTCGTAATTAAGAAAGCCAGATTCAATTTATTTAGCAACTGTTGGGCGACGAGTTACTAATTCTTGAAGTTTGGCGACGGCGTAATCCAAAATTAATCCAGTAATACCAATTACGAATACGGCGAGAAATACTGAACTTAAATTTAAACGGCTCCATTCATCCCAAACAAAGAAGCCGATACCAATACCGCCGGTGAGCATTTCTACGGCAACAATTACTAGCCAAGCAATGCCTAAACTGATGCGCAATCCGGTAAAAATGTATGGTAGGCTAGCAGGCCAAATAATTTTGGTAATTCGCCGCCAACGCGGAATTTCTAAGACTCTGGCGACATCTAAATAATCTTTGGGAACGCTAGAAACTCCTAAGGCAGTGTTAATAATTGTCGGCCAGAGGGAGGTAATGAAAATGACGAAAATCGCTGAAGGATCTGCCAGGTTAAAGATAGCTAAAGCTATTGGTAGCCAAGCTAAAGGTGATACTGGTTTAAAGATTTGAATGATGGGATTTAAGGCTAACATTGCCGGTTTGGACATGCCAATTAAAAATCCCAAGGGAATGGCTACTATGGCTCCTAATAGAAAACCTAGCAAGACTCTGCGCAAGCTGGCAATTAATAGCCAACCAATTCCTAGGTTACCCGGCCCTCTTTCATAAAAGGGGTTTAAAATATAGTCCAAATTCGCAACTAATGCTTCTGGTGGGGTGGGCATTAATTCATGGTTGAATAGTGCCACAATCCACCACAGTAAGATGATGCCTAAAAATCCTAATGCGGGGAGGATGACAACATCTTGGACTATGACAGGTTTAGCTTTTTTCCAAGCGGCTTGTCCAGCGATCGCCAAAATCGCCGCTATATTTAGTTGCAAGATCATTTACAACCTCAACAGATATCAGCACGGGTACAATAATCCGAGCAGTACCAGCCTTGGACACTGATGAGATTACAAAAATGTCTTCTCTTCAGTCTCCTCTCAATGCCTACGAAGTTAGCTGACGGGCTAGGGCTGAGAGATGCCCCTCTTTTACAGGATGATTTCTCAAGAATGAGTCTCGATCCCGCAAGAGATACGCCCCAAAATTTGGTTCCTCCGTTCTAGCGTTACCTACTGAAAGCCGCTAGATTAGGCTGACTTACTCTAATTGGGCATAATATAACATGCTTTCTCCGTAAAAATATCTCTCTCAAGATAAAAGTTGTTGATTTAACTACTCGAAGTCCATAAATATTCTCGGTGTTGAGTATTTGTTAAGTTTTATATACTGAATTAGTAACCGCACCATCAAGACGAGCGTAGGCATAATTATCCATTGTCTCAAGCTCAAGGGTAAATATGATACATTACCCGATGATTTACCGAGCAAGCTATTAAGCAACCACAGCATTTATCAAGAAAAAAGCCTAATAAAAATATCTATCTTCAGGTAGTGGTCAGTTTTGCTAAGTTCATCCATTAAATATTTATCTTGCTAAACTATTTCCATAGATAATTTTCGTCATCTATTTTATTTACAAGATTTAAAATAATGGATTTTAGTCAAGTATTGGCTGATAAAACTGATACTATTGCCCAAAAATGGGTATTAGAGGTTCGTAAAGATAAATATATAGAAAGTGCTGATGATTTATCATACATAGCAATTCAAAATCATTTACCTGATGTGCTAGAAGCAATGGTGACAGTACTTTCCACATCTGTGGGTAATGATGTGAAATCTATTGTAGTTGCTAGTTTGCAGCATGGCATTTTACGGGCAGAGCAAGGTTTCGATCCCGAAGAAATTGCGCGAGAATATCATTTACTACGCAGGGTGATAATTGACACTCTAGAACCAGATTTATTACAGGGAACACCAGTAGCAATTGTACGGGTGATGCGTTTAATTGATACTGTAATTGATGAAGCGATCGCGCGATGTTTTAATAGTTATTTTGAAGAACGTTTGCGGGAATTACAACACCTGTATAATTCGCTCACTCTCCATAATGAGGAACTAAATCGCCTCGTTAATACTAATCAAGATTACCTCAATCAACTAGCACACGAACTCAAAAGTCCCCTCGCTTCAATTATTGGTTACTCAGATTTATTTTTACGCCAACAACGACAGCACAATGGTAAAAATAATACCCCAGTAAATTTAGAGCATATAGAGCGAGTGCTACGCAATGGCAGACATTTACTGCGAATAATTAATGATATTCTCGAAGTTTCCCGCTATGAAGCAGGTAAAATTCAGCCGGATCTAGAATTCACTAATGTATGTGAGTTAATCAACAATGTAGTGGAAATGTTAGCACCGCTAGCGCAAGAAAAAAACTTAGCGCTGGTGCAAAACTGTGAAATTAATCCTCATTACATACTCACAGATCCATTTAGATTACAACAAATTGTTACTAATCTTATTAGTAATGCCATTCGTTACACCAATTCGGGCAGCGTTGAGATTAGCTCTCAGGTAGTGGATAATCAAAAATGGGCGATCGCAGTTAAGGATACAGGAATTGGTATTTCCCCAGAAAATCAAACTCAGATATTTGAGCCTTATTTCCGCGTAGGTTCTATTCATAAATCCTACGTTTCTGGAAGTACTGGCTTAGGTTTAGCAATAGTGGCGCGACTGGTAAGACTATTGCAAGGGGAAATTAATTTAGTTTCAAATATTGGCGTAGGTTCTACTTTTACTGTGATTTTCCCCTTAGAATTGAAAATATAAAAAATTTGATTATGTGCATAGACGCAAAAAATAATTTTGTATCTTTGCATAAATCAAAAATTATTTTTACAATAATCCTTGTCTTTTTAATTTAGCTAATGCATCTTCAGCCGCAGCTTTTTCGGCTTCTTTCTTGTTACGTCCTTTACCTTCACCATACTCTTTTTTATCCACAAAAACTTTAGCTAAAAACTCCGGCGCATGAGATAAACCACCTATTTGCACTGTCTCATATACAGGAGGATTTTGGGTAACGTTGCGTTGTACCCATTCTTGAAAGCGATTTTTTGAATCTACATTAGAACGAATTACAACAACTTGCTCAGGTACAGAATTAAATAGCGGTTCAATAATGTCGCGTACTGCTTCAATATTAGAATTGTTATCTAGATAATAAGCAGCAATAACAGCTTCAAAAGTACTGCTGAGTAAATTAGGATTTTGGTATCCTCCATCGCGAATAGCGCCTTTTCCTAGCCGCATTCTGAAATCTAAACCTACCTCAATAGCGAATTTTGCTAATTGTTTCTCATCTACTAATGCTGAACGCCGACGGGTTAATTCATCTTCTCCTTTTTCTGGATGACGACGATAGAGATACTCGCCACTTAAGTAATTTAACAAAGCATCACCGAGAAATTCTAGGCGTTCATTATGTTCACCTTCTCCTGGGTTTTCATGAACATAAGAACGATGGGTAAGCGCACGGCGCAAAAGTTTTTCATCACGAAATGTTAGAAGTTTGTGCATTTTAATTTTGTGTCTTGTTGGGAAATTTGTCTTTAAACATGAAAAAACCGCAAATAGCGGCGCTGGTTAGTAAATCTTTGGGTAAGGTACGTTATGCTAAAGCCATAACGCACCGCTAGACTAGGTTGTTAAAAGTCAATTCAACCAGCAAGTTTATCTAACTCAACTAAAAACAATTGCTGATTTTGCATTTTGACTTTTCCATCCTTCACAGCAGCATAAACAAACTTGCTAAAGCGTGAAAATGCCTTACAATTGGGTGTAAGAATGGAGGAAGCTCCCTGATATTTAGTACAACGCTGACGCATTAGTTTATCAATGTATCCAAATACTGTAGGCTTACCTTGGTGTAAAGCAGTTTTGATAGCTTCAGTTAGATACTCTATAGCTTCATCGTAACTAATTTGAGATTTAACAACAGTGGCTTGAGGTTGAGTTTCATTACCAACTAACTGAGGTAACTCGTCTACAAAATGGAAGTTATCATTACCAACTAATTTAATCAGTTTTGGACTTGCACTACCTCGTTGAGCAAAGATTATCACCTTTTTACCCAAAGCTTTGAGTATGGAAATTAACCCAGCATAGTCCCAGTCTCCTAATACAAGAATAATAATATTAGGAATAGGTGAGCGTTTTGGAGCAAACAACTGAACACAGTCAGCCATCAATCGATGATCTGCACTGTTTGGTGAAGTATCGGGAACATCAACACATAAAAAACCAAGACTTTCTAAAATATTCTTGATAGCAGTCTGGTCTTTATTTCGTGAATTATAGTAGAGTTTTTTGCAATCTATACGTCCTCTCAATTGGGCAAATTTTAGTAATAAATCACCTTTGCCTTTAATTGAGCTAACGTTTTGAATATCGCAAAAAATGCCGATAGAATTTTTCTGTTGGCTTGCTTCTCCATTTGAGGATAGATGAATGTCTGCCATTTTAATATGTCCATAATTTTTTGGTGAACTGGACAGATCCAAAAAATCACACATTCAGTAGCAGCATTAGTCTACATGAGGGATTTATACTCAAACTGTACTTCCCTTATATAAAGCTTTCTACTGAGGCTTTTGTTTGGTTCAAGTCTCAGCCGTAGAACTCCTGGCTTACTACCAAGCTTTGCGTCATCGCTTCCCCTGAATGTTCACCCAAACATTTTGTCTAACCTTTGAAAACTCTAGTCAATGATTCAACTAGATGTCTGTCTGAAGATTCAGCCGAAGGGAGGACACGAAGCTTGGCAGTAAACTAGGAGTTCTGCTGCTGAGACAACACCAAATACATACACTTGAAAGTGAGATTATTTTGCTGCCTCTATAATGAGAATTGCACAGTGTTAAATTTCTGTCAATACCCCTTTGAGTGAAAAATTACACAAGCGATCGCCCGCTAACATAACTTCATAATTCACCTGTAGTGTTATTTGATGAAAATTTACTTTTGGCGATCGCACTATACAAAATACCTAATATCTTCTTAAATTCCTCAATCTAAGACTCCCTCAAATCAATTGCAAGGCAAAAATTGATTAGTAAGAAATTATGCAGTTGTAATTAAATTTAAACAACAAATTAATCTGCTATATCTGCTCCATATTTCTTCTACTCTAAAAGTTATATTGCATTCAACTGCTCAGTTTCATAACTGATTTAATTGAGGTATAGCAATTCTAAATGATTTGTGAAAGATTACATAAATGATTGTTGACTGTTAACCGTTGACAGTCAACAGTCACCAGTCAACAGCCAAAACCGATATTTTTCACAACTGAAATAGGATTGCTATATATATTTATTTTCACCTGAGTAAGCAAATGTTAGCCGATACCAAATGTTTTCGTGTTGATGAGTTGACTGTGCAAATTTACAACCATGAAGCCGAAATGGCGCAAGATGTTGCAAAAATTGTCAGTCAATATTTACAGAACTTGCTTCAGCAACAGGATACAGTCGCAGTCTTACTAGCTACAGGAAACTCGCAATTAAAGTTTCTCGATACATTAATTGCTTTAGGTGGTGTGGATTGGTCACGAATTATATTATTTCATTTAGATGAATATTTAGGTATTTCTGGCGATCATCCTGCTAGTTTCCGGCGCTATCTGCGGGAGCGTGTAGAGCAGCGCGTAAAACCTCAGCAATTCTATTATATAGAAGGGGATACTTTGCAACCTTTAGCAGAATGCGATCGCTATAGCAAACTGCTGCAAACACAACCAATTGATTTATGCTGTCTAGGTGTCGGCGAAAATGGACACTTAGCTTTTAACGATCCATCTGTGGCTGATTTTCAAGACCCTTACACAGTAAAATTAGTCAAGCTCGATGCCATCAACCGACAACAACAAGTAAATACAGGTCAATTTCCTAATTTAGAAACTGTACCCCAATACGCATTTACTGTTACTTTACCTTTAATTTGTGCAGCTAAAAAAATTATCTGCCTAGCTCCAGAAAAACGTAAAGCACATATAGTTAAGGATATATTGCAGGGAGAGGTAAATCCAAAATGTCCAGCGTCAATTCTCCGCCAGCAAGCTCAAGCAACATTATTTCTTGATAGTGATTCTGCTAGCTTATCCCAATTCTCATAATTTTCTCTGCAAATACCAATACATCAATTATTAATTAGGGTACAACAATAGTTGTACCCTAAGCTTTCTATCCCATTTAAGACTCTATTCTTATATTCAGGACTAAATTAATCCGCTAGCTGTGTTCATACTACAGCTATTAGTCAATGGTAATTTGTTGGGGGCCAGAAGCTTTACCATTATTAGCTTCAGTTGTCGCCCCAGTATAATTAGTTGAGCCTGTTTGTTTATCCAGCCAGCTTTTAACAGGATCGTCTGCAAGGTTCAGCCGAAATACACCCGAAAAGAAACCACCCAAAAATGAGACTGGATGTTGGGCGAGTTCTTTAAAGATTGGTGACAATTCATCAATGAACATTAAAAGTCTCCTGGCTATGCCTTTGAAAATTATTACTTCTTTACTAATCGTAACGCGGAAACCAATCTCAAGTTACTGGTAAATAAATATACACAATATTGTTGATATTTACCGCAGTAGAAATTTTTTAGCTAGACATAAACAAGAAAAGGCGATCGCACTTAATTACCTGAATCTGTTAAGTTATAATGGCTTGATTTATGTAGCAGTTAAAATTACCCCTTATGGCTGTTTGCGTTATAGGCAACTGTGGATAAAAGTGCATAAGCGAGCAATTTTCGCAATTTTATATTAAAAGTTTAATTTTCGCAAGCAGTTAAGATTATAAATTTGTTCACAAGGATGATAAACCTTCAAAGGCTAAAATTTTTGCAAAGCCTTCAACTCAAAATTTTAGTTTTTACATTTGGCGCATCTTTATTACCAGTTTTAGTTTTGATTAGTGTAGTTTGGAAAATACTCGAAAAACCACTCGTTGAACTCGAAAAAACTCGACTAGACGACCAAGTTTTAGCTTTTCGTGGTTACGAATCAGCCACAGAAAAGGGACTAAAAAATTTAATTTCTAGTTATGCTAATTGGACTGATTTATACAATGCAGTGCAAACTCCTAATCCTGCATGGGTAAAAAAAGAAGTTTCCGATCAACTATTATTTACTACTGACATTGATTTAGTTAGAGTAATTCAGTCCGCTAATGAAAAGATAATTGGGGAAGCAGGCACTAAGATATTAACTCTACCTTTAGTAGAAAAAAAGATCCAAGCTTTAAGCAAGAAAGATAAATCATCTCAATATTTAATAGATACAGGAAAACAAAATTTAGTATTGTTAGCAAGTTCGCCAATTTATCGCAGTGATGGTACAGGAAAAGCAGCCGGAACTTTAATTGCAGGACAATTACTAGATAAAGTATGGCTAAGACAATTTTTAAATTATTCTCAGCCGACAACTAGAGTAGAAATAATTTCTTTAAAAGGCAAGGTTTTTGTTTCTAGTAATGCTGATGGGAAACTAGATGTTTGGGAAAAAAATTATTTCACTTCCGAAATTTTAGCAAAAATATCACAAAAACGTTCAGTTTATCATATTCAACCAGAACTAGGATTAAATACCATTTATGCTCCTCTCTATTCTGGGAATCAGCCGATTGCGATTCTTAAGCTGCAAATTGTCGCTACATACTTTCAGCAGGCTAGGTTAACTCTTACCAGATTAATTGTACTTGTCTTAACTTTAGTATTGCTACTGTCTGTATTAATCGCTCATTTTCTAGCTAAACAAATTAGTCACCCAATTATTCAACTTGCAAATCGCAGTAAAACTTTAGCCTCTGGAGATTTGACTAGTCCTATTCCTAGTATTCAAAATGGTGGAGAAATTGGACAATTAGCCAATGCATATCAAGAAATGGCTAATTCCCTCTCTACTTTAATCAACAATTTAGAACAACTAGTAGCACAACGCACGCAAGAATTAGAACTAGCCCGTCAAACATTAGAAGAACGAGTAGAAGAGCGGACATTAGAGCTTGTGCAAAAAAATCAAGAATTAGAAATTAAAACAGAACAATTACACGCAGCATTACAGAATTTAAAAATGGCTGAATCTCAGTTAATTCAAACAGAAAAAATGTCTTCTTTAGGTAATCTCGTGGCTGGTATCGCCCATGAAATTAACAATCCTATTAATTTTATCTACGCTAATATTAGTTATATAGAAAACTATACTCAAGATTTATTCAATCTCATAAAACAATATCAGCAACGCTATTCCGATCCAGAAATTCAACGCTATGCAGACAGAATAGAACTTGATTACTTAATTCAAGATTTACCAAAACTCATAGCTTCGATGGATACAGGTGCTACTCGCATTAAAGATATTATTTCTTCTCTCAGAAATTTCTCTCGTCATGATGAAGCTGAGATTAAAAAAGTAAATCTTCATGAAGGAATTGATAGTACTTTAGTCTTGCTGCAACATCGTCTCAATCCTCATCATAATTTTCCAGTCATTCAGGTAATTAAAGAATACGATAATTTACCCTTAGTTGAATGTTATTCTCGCCAAATAAACCAAGTATTCATGCATGTTTTAGTCAACGCTATAGATGCTCTAGAATTACATCAAGAACGGGTTGATAAAAAAATTATTATTCAAACTAAAAATAATCAAGATAAAACTGTAACTATTAAAATTATTGATAATGGCATCGGGATAGATAATAAAAATATTTCCCAAATATTTGATCCATTTTTTACAACTAAATCTGTGGGTAAAGGTACAGGTTTAGGTTTAAGTGTATGCTATCAAATTATCCAAAATCATCAAGGTAATATTCAAGTTATTTCGCAATTCAAGAAAGAAACACAAGTTATTATCCAACTACCATATTTACTAAAAAATCATGTTTCTCATATCAGTTAATAAAAAAGCAGTGGTATTTAATTTTAACCACTGCCATTGATAATACAAAAAATTTCCGAGAATCTTAGTTGCTAGTTATGTCACCAGATGGTTGCTGTTCGGGGAACATACATTTATCAGAATCGCAACCAGAAGGGCCAGCTTCGGCTAATTCACCTAAATCATAGCGACTGAGAACTGCACAGAAATCATCTGTGATTCTTCGTGCTTTGACTTCTTGAGTTAATCGCTCGTAGGTGACTTTATCTATTGGTTCAAAGGGTAAACGTGGGAATGATTGCAAATCATCAAACCGAGCGAGAAGCGCTGCGGAAATATATCCTTCATCATTCTGAATTGCTTCGTAAATACGCTGTCCGAGAATCTCAACTTCATCAGAACGTAGTTCTAAAGTTGCAGAAGTATTGTGAGTCACATAATGCTTCTGAACTTGCATCACAAAATCTAATTGAGCTAAAACAGAGAACTTAGAAACATCAATTTGATCGGCTCCTGGTAAATCAGCCCAAGGTACAGCTACAGGGATTTCTACTAACCATTCGCTCACACGAGGATCGAAAGGATCGTTAAGTAAATGACCATTTTCATCTTTGTCAGATTGAGAAGGAATAACATTATAGCCATAGTCAATACAAGCTAAGGCTACGGGGTCATTTTTGCGGAAAGTAATCCGGCGAATAAATCTTTGGGCTTTGGGGGGATGCCAACCAGAGCTAGCACCAGTTAATAGTGCTTTAGTACCGCTAGGCTGAACAGTTGTACAGCGATTAGGGCGTTTAAGATTATGGCGATCGCAGTAATCCCAAACTACCCGATGTACAATATCTCTCCAGTAACTCAGATATTCCGCTTCTTGGCGCTTAAATGCTAATCCTTGTTCCGTAGCAGGTCTTCCCGCTTCCCACCACCGTAACCAATCAACACCAAAAGCATGAACAAAGAAATCAAATAAACCAGTGAAAGAAACCCCAACAATTGGGTCTAATTCCCGGCTTTTTTGATAGCGAGGTTCGAGGAATTGATGATTTAAAAGTGAGGCTACAGAAAGCGCCCCAGCAGTGAAAGCTTCCTCTTGTTCTTTGTAATTATTTGGGTCAAGTTGATTCAGGTGAATTTCTGACAAATTACAGTGAAAGTTACTACCAATAATTTCCATTTTTGTTAACCTAGAGGCTTTTTATCCTCTAGTTCTACAGGTTCTATATTCCCTGTAGATCCGCGTACATTTTGTACGTATGACCGTAAATAATAGAGAAATTCCTTACGACTACAGGGTTTTCCTACAACAATTTGGCAGATAGTCCTGATATCCAAAATGTTGTACTCCTCTTGAATTAAATCCCACAAAGGCTGAAACAATTCCTTCAGCTTATTGAGTTTTAAAGAATACAGTTTCTCAGAATTGTCTAATGCAAAAGTATAGGCTAGGACTTGGATACCTGAATTTGTGATTGATGTTTTGCCATGCTGTGCTTGGACTGAGCAATGCTTTGAGCAAAAACGTCTTTGAGATACTTTATGCCGTATTACCTCAAAGTTTTTTTGGCAGAACTCACAAGTTAAAGTATATCTAGGGGCAATTAGACCTGTTTTTTGCCCTTTTCGAGACTGGTGATAAGCTTTCCTTTTGGGACTATTGAGAAACTTCTCTTTAAATTCAGGATCTGCAAATCTGGCTATTGCCTGGGCACGAATTTTTGCTCTGGTTTCTTGAGTTTGATTAACACCATACATTGGGTTTTTATTCCCAAAGCTATTCATCCCTCTGACTTTAGCAAGAGATTTCCATTCCTGTTTTAAGTGTTCAAATATAAAAGGAGTTGGCTTGATGAGTTGTCTTAAGTCTTTTTCTTGCAGAATGCTAACTTTTACATTGTACTCAGACTCAAAAAGCTGAACTTTTGGCAGGTCATACTGAAAGTTGAAAGCACCCTTGATTTCAACATATTCTCCTGTCTCCAGCAGAAAATCAGGCTTATACCTAACTCCGTTGGAGAGTGAATAGGTTTTGTGTTCATATGTCCAACCAATGTTCATATAGTCTAAATATCTTGCGTAAATGTATTCAAGACTAGACCGGAGACAATGCTCACCGTAAAAACCTGAGTAGCCATAGAAAGTACTAGTCACACGTACCCCCACACTCTTGGAGAGGTTATATTCTAAAAAACAATTTTCATTGCAATCTAGTTTCACTCTCTACGCTGTACGGTGTCAACGGCTTTTTAGATCCATTGATTACCACGGGATTAGCATCTCAGCTTTCCCCGTATTTGCAGGGTTTTTTACGTGAGGCAAAACTACTTACCACACGGGTTAAGACCAAATCGAGTTAAGCGATGTTCTAGCTCATCAGCATCAAGATTTGCATAGTGTTCTTGCAGCCAATCTTTTGCTGTTCCCTGTTCGTAAGCCTTCAAGAAATCAACTTTCAATGCTGATGTTGGTAGTAAATCAATGTTAGATCTAGCTACTGCTTCACCAGCCCATTGAATCGCTCCCTCACCGCTGTAATACTGTTTGCGAACAGCATCAATAGATTCTTCTAATGTCGGCTTGCGATGAAAAACTCTTGTATGGTTTGCCATACGTAATGCATCACGCTCTGGATCTATCCGCCAGTTACCTTCGGCATCTTGCTGCCATAAATTATCTTTGGCAGTAGCACCTAGTTCATCGTCAGATCTGAACTGCCTCATGCCCGCACTTCTTCTAATATTGCCTGCAACAATTGTTACAGCAGCTTGGTCAATTAATAGACAGCACTCAACAGAATTTAATTGCCTGCCTAAAGCTTTATTCAGGATAGATGCACAATTTTGGTAAAGTATGGGCAATTTAACCGGATTAGCTACACCACCAAAGCCATTTAAGGTTTCTCCCGCTTGACGCACATCACTAATCTCAACAAATACTTGAACTTCCCCGTTAAATCTTTCATCTGTAGAAAGTTCTAATAAGGTTTGATAAGATTCAACCCAACCTTCACGGCTATCGCCGACATAGATAGTAACTTGATTGCCCTCAATAGAGATTTCTGTATACTCACGACGCAGTTGTTTGGGAGTAGCACCAATTTCGCCCTTGACTGTGACATCAAGGCGATTGCGGATTGGGGGCAGTTGATTAATATATCTAGGTTCTATGATGGCTCCAGTACCACAGCCCATCATTGCTAAATCCATCATCAACCCAAAGGCTTTCCAGTCTTGCAGGTTGGTAGAGGTGCAATTGTAAGCCCCAGAAAAGTTTTTCGGCTTGGCTATCCAATCGGTACCACCAACCCATAACCAGCGCCCACTGGGAAGGGCTTTCATATTACGCTGCATCTTGTCTAAAATAGCAGCTTCTTCCTGGCTGAGTTTCCCCAATTCTACTAAGCCTTTGATGGTGCGATCGCATACTTCATCCCAAGTTTCTCTTAAACCCGCCGGACTGCGGCGGCTATAGGTTCTGAAAAACACAGGATTAGCTGCGGGGGCAGTTTCTGGAAACTTTGCACTCTGGCGTTTTCTTTCAAGCTCTCGAACCATAAATCCAGTCTTGTTGCGTGCTAACAGATTAAGACTATAGACCAAGTAAATTTAGGATGAAAGATTGTCAAAAATGACAACTTGCGCTTGCTTCACAAGAGTACAAAGTGCAACATCCGTCGATAATGTATAATATTGTCTTTCTTGCCACAAAATGTCTCTTGCTCCCTGGCGAAGTGTTCATCCAGAGTGGTAATGAAAAAAATAGCGGTTTGCGAGTAAGTGCATTACACCGCTATATGGCTTGATAAAAGACACACAGGATTAAATTTAGCGATTATCCTACTTTCTAAGTTCGGGACGTAGTTCTTTGAGATTTTGTCTCAGATGCTCCAGTTTTTGACTGGATTCTTTTGTAATTTGAGTACAAAATTTTGTTGAAATTAACCCTATTGCAGTTGTGACGCTTCCCTCGCTTGCTCTACCAGAAATTAGAAGAAATGCGCCAATTAAACTCATACCAACGGAAGCATAAATTGCTACCAAACTGAGGTTAAATGTTTGTCGTGCTTGGCGTAGATGTTCTTTTGACACATCTAATACTATTTTCAAGTATGGATCGTCATTAACTGCGGGGGCAGTTTCTGGAAACTTTGCACTCTGGCGTTTTCTTTCAAGCTCTCGAACCATAAATCCAGTCTTGTTGCGTGCTAACAGATTAAGACTATAGACCAAGTAAATTTAGGATGAAAGATTGTCAAAAATGATAACTTAGGCTTGCTTCACAAGAGTACAAAATGCAACATCCAGCGATAATGTATAATATTGTCTTTCTTGCCACAAAATGTCTCTTGCTCCCTGGCGAAGTGCGATCGCTCACGCCCTCCATCAAAATCGCAGTCTGGCTTATGCCCGTTACGTGCAACTAGCAACAGTAAGGGCAAATGGTATACCTGCCAATCGAACTATAGTTTTTCGTGGCTTTTTAGCAGATACCAACCAGCTAAAATTTATTACTGATTCCCGCAGTGAAAAAGCTGAACAGATACAGCAACAACCTTGGGCAGAAGTTTGCTGGTACTTCCCCAATTCCAGAGAGCAATTTAGGATTACTGGTAGCTTAACCTTAGTCGCAAGCGATAATTCTCAACCAGAATTAGCATCAGCACGCATTTCTACTTGGCGAGAATTAAGCGACGCAGCGCGGATACAATTTGCTTGGCCTCATCCCAGTAAAGCGAGAAATAAAGATGAACAAGCTGCTTATTCTCCTCCCCCACCAGATCCCAGTCAGCCATTACCCAATTTTTGCTTACTCCTACTAGACCCTACACAAGTAGATCATTTAAAGTTACGTGGTGAACCTCAAAATCGCTGGTTGTACCACCGCAATGACCAGCAGGAATGGTCTAGTGAAGAAATTAATCCGTGATTAGAGAGATGAGGAAAGGAGATAATTTACTGTTGACGGTTGACGGTTGACGGTTGACTGTCGCTAAATACCAGCACCATCTAAAAACTGCTGAATAGCTTTATCTCTGAGGTTGCACCAAGCGGTTTCTTTTACTGTTTCTTTGACTGGTTCTTCCTCATTTACAGCTATATTACCTGCCAAAACAGGAGTTGGTTCAGATACATGGCTGGGCTGAAGGCGTTGTATTTGTTCTTCCAGTGCTTCAATTCGGTCTACTAAAGCGCGAATTACTTCAGCTTCTGAATCTGGTAGGTTATTGTGTTCTAGCGGTGCTACTCTGACTCCAGAACGATAGATAATCCGACCAGGTATACCAACGACTGTGCAATTAGAAGGAACATCCCGCAAGACAACCGATCCTGCACCAATGCGGACATTATTTCCTATTTGCAGATTACCTAATACTTTTGCGCCAGCACCAACCACTACATTTTCACCCAAGGTAGGATGGCGTTTACCGCTTTCTTTACCAGTACCCCCAAGGGTGACACCTTGATAAATTAGGGCATAGTCTCCCACGATCGCAGTTTCACCAATAACCACGCCCATACCGTGGTCTATAAATACTCCTCGTCCAATGACTGCACCAGGATGGATTTCAATTCCCGTAAAAAATCGCGCAATATGAGATATTAAACGAGGAATAAAAGGAATACCAATTGCATACAACCAGTGAGCCAATCGATGAAATAACAAGGCTTGCAAACCTGGGTAGCAGAATAATACTTCCAACCAGTTGCGGGCGGCGGGGTCGCGTTCAAAGATAATGCGAAAGTCGGTACGCAGTGTAGATAGCACGAGATAGTACCCTCGGAAAGCAAAATAAGCTACTTTCCCATATTATCGTTCGATGTGTTCTTCATCACAAAGTTGAGATTTGGGCATTGGGCATTGGGCAAAGACGCGATGAATCGCGTCTCTACAAGAGTCATTTGTCTTCCTTGTCCCCCTTGTCTCCCTTGTCTTCCTTGTCCTCCCTTCATGGCTGCTGCACTGTTAAGGTGTAATTATGCCTAGCTCCCGAATCAAATGTGCCTACCCACAGTTCATAGGTTCCTTTTTTGAAGTTGCGATCGTCAATGCTAGCGTCTTTACTCTTGCCAGTATCATCACCACAGCGAATCGTTTGATCGTCTGGGCCTTTGAGGAGTAATGTAGTATCTTTGCCGCCAGTGTTAACTAAGATTTTGAGGCGAGGAAAGTCTTTTTCTAAAATTAGTATGTGATCTGGTTTAGGATCGGCAAAGCCAATGCAGGCTTTTTTATCGCGATCGCGGTTACTAATCGCAGACAGGGAAAAAGAACCACCCGTGTAACCTTCAACAACTCCTTTGGCTGGGTCAAATCCTGGAGAAAGCTTGATTGTGCCAAAGTTTGCTGGCTCTGCTATTACAGGTTGAGTCATAATAGCGGTAAATATAGCTAATAACCAGCTATATTGAGGCTGAAACCGGAGGCGACGAGATTTCATAGTAGCCTGCCAAAAATTAATTTTATAAGTAACTATATATACATATTGTAATCAGAAAACCGTAATATTGACCAACCTGTGACACCTTCAAATGTGCCACAATTTAGGGCTGAAAAATTAGAAGATGTGGGGTTAGGGGCTAGGGACTGTTTTCAAACCCTAAATTAGACTTCAGTGTAGGTTGGGTTGAGGAACGAAACCCAACATTTATGTCACTTCGTTGGGTTGCTTCCACCTTCAGTAACCTACTTTTGTAGTTTGAAAACACGCCCTAGCCCAATTACTAAGATTGTAATTTAAAGAAAACCCCACCTTTGAGCAATCCTGTATCACTACCGTAACTACTAACTGTGAGCGATCGCAATTTTTCAAAGAAGGGCTTACCTAATACTTCTACTAGTTTCAAAATCGGTAGTTGACGTTCTACAAGATATTTACTTTTCTTCCAGTCAAGATATACATAACCTTGATTTGGTTGGGGTATCGCCGCAATACTATCTTGAAAATTCCGATTTTTAACTAAAGAATTATCTTTAGCTGTGAGAATTTCTGCCATTGTTTCTAAATCGGAAGCAAAAATTTCGTAATTTCCTACAGTTGTATGTACTCCCTGCACTTTGGTATCTACACTGTAAGCGGGGCGGTTTTTATCGTCAGGTTTTTTGCTAGCGGCGATTAATTCTGTCCAAGCTGAGACTTTTTGATTATTTAGATTGAGGGAATTAGTATTTAATCCTTTGCTGGAAGCGATCGCATCTAACCGCGCAATCCCGTCTGCTACTTCTGGGGTATTTTCCACAACAAATACCCAACTTTGCAGGTTTTTATCGGTTTGGGGTAAGAGTGCGATCGCATATTCTCCTTTTACCCAACTAAAAATATCTTCACCTAAGTTAATATCCCAACGATTTTGCAGTTCGCTAAATGGTTTGGCTGTTGGGGAATTAGCACTCTTAGCAGAACTATATATAGTCGCTGTTGCTTCTTTCCAAAGTTTAGCTAAATCTGTTTCGCCCAAATTGCTCAAATTAGCGCCAGCAATTGCTAATCCTGCTGATTGGGGAATATATTGCAATGCTTGTATAGGTTGAGAAAGTACAGGCGCTGGTGCAGAAGAAGTATTTGCTGATGCACTCAAAAAGCTGGTTTCTGCTAGTAAGCCTTGAGAGTTTAAAACTAAAGAAACAATTTCGCTATCATAGACTGCTTCTTGCAATTCTAAGCCTTGCCATTTGACTAACTTGGGGAGATTAACAAAGGCTAAAGCTAAGGTTCCTGTGGGTAATTGTTGGGTAGCTTTTTGATATTGCACCAAGCTGCTTAAATTGAGATCGGGAGCTTGGACATTATTAATCGCATCTTTGAGAACTTTGAGTTCGTTAGCAAATAAAATAAAGCGATCGCCTACTGCTGCACCAGCTAAAAAATCTTGCTTTGGTGGTGGATTATCATACAGTAGCTTGACTCCTTCATATTCTTCTGTACCTAAGTTTCCCCCAGCTAATACCCGTTTAGAAAATAGCAATTCTAAAAATTCGCGGCTTTTTTCTGGTTGTGTGGTTGCTAGCGCCATCAAATAGCCAATTTGCTGTCCATTTTCGGGATCGCGATCGATATCTAAACTAGTTACAGCTACAGTAATTTCCTTACCTAGCCAAGGTTGAATATCTTCTTGGTAATTTAAATTACTCTTAGTTAATAAATTAGTTTTCAGCTTAGATAATTCACCATCTTTATCTAAAGCCTGTAATTGTTCGGGGTTTACTAGTAAAGATACTGTTACTGGCGAAAATTTTGATACAAATATGCTGGCTTCTGGCTGGGAAGGAGTCGCAGCCGTAATAGTCACTGGACTTTTGACAGATAACCAGTAAAAGCCAACAATCACAAGTGCCAAAATTGCGATCGCACCAGCTACTAAAAAACCAAATAATGAATTTTGTCTGTTCACCATACCTCCTCACCTCCACAGCCCTTAATTTCTAAGCATAGAGAAGAAGGGGCAGGAGATTTGCATTGCCTGCCAAATATTTGATAATGCATATATCTAGTAATTTATCTAGTAATCGATGCTGATGCGAGTATCAACATCTTCTGCCAACATAAATGATATCGGATTGTTTACAAAAACCTCATGACAGGAAACGCAATTACCCAAATTACTGTTGAAGAACTGGCACAACGTCTAGCTGCTGGGGATGCTACTATTCAGCTTGTAGATGTGCGCGAACCCCAAGAACTAGCGATCGCCAGTATTGAGGGCTTTGTCAACTTCCCTCTGAGTGAATTTGCTGAATGGGGAGATCAAGTACCAACGCTTTTAAATCCTCATGCTGAAACCTTAGTACTTTGCCATCATGGTATGCGTTCGGCTCAAATGTGTCAGTGGTTAATGGCACAAGGTTTTACCAACGTTAAGAACATCTCAGGCGGAATTGATGCTTATTCCAATTTAGTTGACTCTTCAGTTCCTCAGTATTAATTTAAAAAATTTGTACTATATATTGCCAATTTAGTACTGATAGTATTGTCTAGCAAATAACCTGATTTTCGCCTTGTAGTAATACTGGCGAATTTTTATATCATGAGTTATCTATAGATGATTCTCATACGCTTATATCTCTCGATAGCAAAAAAATCCGTAAGTGGAAATACATTTTTTCCGCAAAGCTTATGAAAAAATACGGTTAATCAACTAAATATTTTTTTGAGACAAGCACCTTTAATGGTGATAGTCAAGCTGTATAACACAACAGACCCATAATCCGCCAACATGGAACTTTACGGTAATTAACTGGTTTATAATTCAATAATTAGATATATTAGTTAAATATTAATATTTTTTTACTTTTTTCGTAAAAAATAACAAATTTTTCCAAACTTTCATTAAAATTTGCCTTCAGTAAAGAATACCCTATGCAAGTCCAGTTGACAAATCGACAACAGCATATACTTTGGGCAACAGTACGTCACTACATTGCTACCGCAGAACCTGTTGGATCGAAAGCTTTAATTGAAGAATACGATCTCGGTGTGAGTTCAGCCACAATTCGCAATGTAATGGGTGTCCTCGAAAAATCTGGTTTACTGTACCAACCACACACATCTGCTGGACGAGTACCTTCTGATTCTGGCTATCGCATTTATGTTGATCGCTTAATTACACCTTCAGAAACTCTAGCCAAAGAGGTAGAACTAGCCCTACAAAATCGCCTCCACTGGGAAGATTGGAGTTTAGAAGCGCTATTACAAGGTGCAGCACAGATATTAGCTACCTTAAGTGGGTGTATTAGCTTGATTACCATGCCCCAAACCAATACAGCATTGTTAAGACATTTGCAATTAGTGCAAATTGAAACTGGGCGGATCATGCTGATTGTCGTCACCGATAATTATGAAACCCATTCACGCTTGATGGATTTGTCACCGACGCGAGAAGAAACAAAACTCGATCCGGAAGTAATAGATCGGGAATTGCAAATAGTCTCTAACTTCTTAAATACGCATTTGCGGGGACAGAGCTTACTAGAATTAGGTAATCTGGATTGGAGTCAATTAAATCAAGAATTCCAACGCTATGGCGAATTCTTGAAAAATTCCGTCGCTGAATTAAGCCGCAAAAAGTCAGCACCAACTGCGACAAACATCATGGTGCGTGGAGTCGCCGAAGTTTTGCGTCAGCCAGAATTTTCCCAACTCCAGCAAGTACAAACAATTATCCATCTGTTGGAAGAAGAACAAGAGCAGCTAGGGCGATTAATTTTTGAAGAACCAGAGGTTGAAGATCACAGTAAACCCAGGGTAACTGTGCGGATTGGCACAGAAAATCCCCTAGAACCAATGCGTACATGTACCTTAATTACTTCTACCTATCGCCGAGGTTCTGTCCCCGTAGGCAGTGTAGGAGTTTTAGGCCCAACTAGACTAGATTATGAAGGTGCGATCGCGGTTGTCACTGCGGCTGCTGATTACCTTTCGGAAGCCTTCAGTTAATCAAAGTAAATCATGGTGAAAAAAATCAGCTTTGGGTTGTTGTGGCTGGGATTTATTGCTTACGCTTTCCTCCTCGCGCCTCCCGATGCTCCTAATACATTGGAGTTAATTAAAAACCTGAGTACAGGTCAATGGCAAGGTATTAATCCTTTCATCATTGCACTATTTAATATTATGGGTATTTGGCCTGTAATTTATAGTGCAGTTTTATTTATTGATGGTAGAGGACAAAAAATCCCCGCTTGGCCTTTTGCTAGTGCTTCTTTTGCAGTTGGTGCTTTTGCACTTTTACCATACTTAGCCCTGAGAAATTCAAATCCACAATTTGCGGGTAAAAAGAACGCTTTCATTAAAGCTTTAGATTCTCGCGTCACTGGAATTATACTTACCATAGCTGCGGCTATTTTAGTCGCTTATGGTTTAATAGCAGGAAATTGGGGAGATTTTGTCCAACAATGGCAAAATAGCCGCTTTATTCATGTAATGAGCCTAGATTTCTGCCTACTTAGCTTATTATTTCCGGCATTATTAGGAGATGATATGGCGCGTCGCGGTTGGAAAAATGACTCAATTTGGTTAATCGGTTTTATACCATTGTTCGGCCCGCTATTCTATCTTTGTGTGCGTCCACCTCTACCAGAAGTAGGGGTAGATAAAATATCTCCTCAGCAGCAACCAACGATCTAAAGCTATCAAAAGAAAGCGCTGAAGTCCTTACTACAGAAAACTACAAAATACTTTCAACTCATGAAGCGATCGCCTTTTTTAGCTATGGTTATGTAGCTTTAGGCTAATTACCTAACTGGAGTGCCTAATTAAGCTACTCTGTCCTGTGAATACAAATACTGCTGAAACCCGATAAAGACTTCACTAATATTCGCAACGCTTCCTAGCTCTTCCACAGCATCACGAACGGTATGATATTTCAACTCTAACAGTTGAGGTAATTTAGTGCGATCGAGTTCTCCCACCCCGGCTTTGATGTATTGTTCCAGCACAAAGTCGAGAAATTCTTGCTGTTTGCCAATATAACGAGAGAAAATCAATGATTTGTGAGCAAGAACGCGCTCTCGGCGGCTAATTGGTGGAAAGGCATAGGCGATATAAGCCAACACATCATATAAATCGCTTTTCTCGGCATCAATTATGCGGCTAATTTCTGTAAGTTGTTCCTCTCCGTAGCCCTTCTCTGCCATTCCTTCTAATAAAGCTCTACGGGTGTCAGGGCGGCTCCAAATTGCTCTTAATTCGTCTTCATTTCTGAATAGTTCAGGAATTTCACCAAAGAGACGTTCTACAAATTCTGTAGCGCTCATAGGTTTGCCGTCTGGACTCCAGAAACTGGTAGATATCCGGTGCTGGAGGGTGCGTTCTTTACCATCAGCGAGTTTGATTTTGATGGTTTTGGGGCGGGAATCTTCTGTAGTTTCGTTTCTATTGTGGCTTCTATCTTTGCTACTATCTGCTGTGGAGGTATTGTATTTACCTGATTGCTCCCCACCTCTGGCAATTTTGACGAGAACAGGTTCTTGGGGTTCGCCGTCCCATTCAGGATCGTCGAAGCGTTCGTAGGCTTTGACGAAATCATAAATGGTGAAGTAGTCCTTTCCTTCAAATAGGCGAGTACCGCGACCAATAATTTGCTTAAATTCAATCATCGTGTTGATGGGGCGCATCAGCACGATGTTACGAACATTCCGAGCATCAACGCCAGTGGAAAGCTTGTGGGAGGTGGTGAGAATGGTAGGAATATTCTTCTCATTGTCTTGAAAGTTGCTGAGGTGCTGTTCGCCGAGTTTCCCATCATCGGCGGTGACGCGGACACAGTAATTAGGGTTACTGCTAATCTTCATTTGGTTGATCAAATCCCGCACAGCTAGAGCATGGGGTTGGTTGGCGCAAAACACCAGAGTTTTTTGATTCTGGTCAATTTCTTCCATGAACAGTTGCACCCGGTAACGCTCACGCTCGGCAATTTCGATGATGCGGTTGAAGTCGTCTTCAGTGTAGGTTCTGGCTTCGTCTATAGCACCCTCAAGCAGTTCATCTTCACTGCTGTAAATATACTCATCTAGGGTAGTTTCAATTTGCCTGACTTTAAAGGGAGTCAGAAACCCGTCGTTTATGCCGTCTTTGAGGGCGTAGGTATAAACTGGCTCACCAAAGTAGGCGTAGGTGTCTGCGTTGTTTTTGCGTTTAGGAGTAGCAGTGAGTCCCAGTTGTACTGCTGGGGAAAAGTATTCTAAAATACCCCGCCATGTGCTTTCGTCACTGGCTCCGCCTCGGTGACATTCATCAATGATGATAAAGTCAAAGAAGTCGGGGGGATAGTCGCTGAATTTGGGCGTAGAATTGCCAGCGTCGTCCCGTCCGGTCATAAATGTCTGGAAAATGGTAAAAAAGATACTACCATTTTTGGGTACTCGACCCCGTTTTTTGATGGCTTCGGGGTCAATGCGGACTAGAGCATCGTCAGGGAACGCAGAGAAAGAGTTATAAGCTTGATTGGCTAAGATATTGCGATCGCTTAAAAACAAAATTCGCGGACGACGGGCGGTCACTGAGCCTTGCCGAAGTGTGGGTTTTCTGCTAAGATTCCAACGGCTTTGAAAGAGTTTCCAGGCGAGTTGAAAGGCGATGAATGTTTTACCTGTGCCTGTTGCCATCGTTAACAAAATCCGGTCTTGTCCTTGGCAGATTGCTTCTAGGACGTGCTTAATGGCATTGTGTTGATAATAACGGGCTTCCCATGTGCCGCTTTTGTCTTCAAAGGGGATGGCAGCAAAGCGATCGCGCCACACTTCGACTTCGCTCAGTGTTCCAGTAAATGTAGCTTTCCACAGTTCTTCAGGGGTGGAATATTGCTTGATGTAGCCTTCTATCCCTGTGTGCATATCTACTTGGTAGATACCGATGCCATTTGTAGAGTAGGCGAATCGAGTCTGCAATTTTTCGGCGTATTTTTTGGCTTGTCCTAAACCTTCGGTATCTGGTAAGTCGCGTTTTTTCGCTTCGATGACGGCGAGTTTTTCACCACGATATACCAGCACATAATCAGCGATGTCTGATTGAGCGCGTTTACCGTTGCCAATTAAACGACCAGGGGCAATAACTTCGCGGCGGATGCGACTACCTTCAATAACTCCCCAGCCTGCGGCTTTGAGTGCGGGGTCAATTAGTTCGGCACGGGTTTCGGCTTCGTTCATGGGAGAGTTAACAGTTGATGGTAGTTCAAAAATTTAATTTGTAGTGTTAGGAGTCGTGTAAAAATAAGTTGAACAATTTAATATTTGTAGTGCGGGCAGCGTTCGACTGAGCGCTCACGCCGAAGTCTTGCCCGCGCGAGCAAGATGCTCGCACTACTTATTTTTACTTGATGCCTTAGTCTGGGGTATCTTCTATTTGAGTTTCTTTTTCATATTGTGCGATTGCTTCTTCAATGATTTCATTATTAACATCAGAAATATCGGATTTAGAATAAATAGTAGCAAGTATGATTGCTTCAGCAGTTTTCAGATAATAAATCCCACATTCCGCACCCTAACTGTCACAAAGGGGTTATTACTGAGTACTGCTTCTAAAATGAGATTAAAATAATACTTTATTGTTGATGTAGCCAGATTATT